>SXRM01000435.1 GCA_005792545.1 Pseudomonadota bacterium
AAGAATATCGTCGGCGTGGTGCTGGCTTGCAACGGCTGGGACATCTTGGACCTGGGCGTGATGGTGCCGTGCGAGACGATCCTGCAACAGGCGGTCGCCCATGGCGTGCGCGCAATCGGGCTCAGTGGCCTGATTACGCCGTCGCTCGACGAGATGGTGCACGTGGCAACAGAGATGCAGCGGCGGGGCATGCAGCTGCCGTTGCTCATCGGCGGAGCGACCACCAGCAAGCAACACACCGCGGTCAAGATTGCGCCGCACTACACCGGGCCGGTGGTGCATGTGCTCGACGCATCGCGGGCGGTCGAAGTCGCGCAGCGCGCCACCGCCGATGACAACGCTGCCTGGCTGCTTGAAGTTCGGCAAGACCAGCAGAACGTTCGCGAAATCCATGCACTCCGTCACGCCGCACCGCTGCTGTCCTTTGAGCAGGCTCGGGCCAAGCGGCCGCGCCACACCTTCGATCCGGCCGAACTGGGCACGCCCATTGCGCTTGGTCGGCAAGTGCTGGAGCGCGCGCCGCTGGCCGAAATCGCCGCGTATATCGATTGGACTTTCTTGTTCGCGGCATTCGACCTCAAGGGGCGGTTTCCGGCGATCCTGGAGCACCCCGAGTACGGCGCCGCGGCGCGGGATTTGTATGCATCGGCGCGGACGCTGCTTGACCGCATCGTGGCCGACGGCTCGCTGCAAATTCGTGCTACCTGGGGTCTTTGGCCGGCGGCTGCCGAGGACGACGACGTGGTGCTGCTCGACCCAAGTGGCGCCACTGAGCCAGTGGCGCGCTTCCGGTTCTTGCGCCAGCAGCAGCAAAAGACCGACGGCGATAAGCCGCAGCTGTGTCTCGCCGATTTCGTGGCACCTGCAGGCTGCGGCGTGCGCGACCACGTGGGCGCGTTTGCGGTCTCGGCTGGCTTTGGGGTCGAAACGCTCGAGGCCGCGGCCATGGCCGACCATGACGACTACACGGCCATCCTGGTCAAGGCGGTCGCCGATCGGCTGGCTGAGGCAACCGCAGAGTGGCTGCACGCCCAAGTGCGGCGGTCGTGGTACGCGCCCGACGAGACGCTCGACAATAACGCGCTGGTGGGCGAGCGATACCGCGGCATTCGGCCGGCGTTCGGCTATCCCGCATGTCCGGACCACACCGAAAAGACCGAACTGTGGCGGCTGCTGCGGCCCGCCGAACTGGGCATGACGCTGACGGAGAATTTCGCGGTTGCGCCCGCGGCGTCGGTGTGCGGCCTGTACTTTGGTCACCCGGCGGCCCGGTACTTCGCCGTCGGTCCGGTCGGTCCAGACCAGATTGCCGACTACGCGCAGCGCAAAGGCATGGACCTTGCTCGGGCGGAAAAGGCCGTCGCAGGCGGCTAGAGCCGGCGGTCTGGCAATGCAGTCAGCTGAATTTCCGGAAAGTTACTTGGCAAGCGCAGTCGCCACACTGGCAAGGACCTCTGCGGAGTCGTAGCCCCAACGCGCCAGCACGAGCTTGCCGTCTTTGCCCACGACGTAGGTAATCGGCATCGGCGGCCCCGCCAGCAGCGGCTGGCCGAGGGTGACGTCGAGCACTTCGGACCAGTCGTGGCCATCGGACGTCGTCAAACCGCTGTACAGCATCGGAAACGGCATGGCGAAGGCTGCGGTCTCTGGAGCCGCCTTCGGGTTGTCCCACGGGTTGATGGCGACCGCGGCGATGCTGCCCTGCGCGACCAATGGCGCCAGGTCGCGCCGGGCTGCCGCAAGTGCCTGAAAAGCCACCGGGCAGGACTGCGCCGCCACCAGCACCACGCCAACCTTGCCAAACAGGTGCACGCCGACGTTGGTGGTGTTGCCTTTGCCATCGGAGTAGACGGGCAGCTTGGGCAGCTTGTCGCCCACATGCAGCCAGGTGGTCTCGCGGTGCGCAATCGAGATGTCCGGCTGGCTCGGGTCGTCGCTGGCCACGATGAACTGGTGGTCGAGCAGGCCCTTGACCGTCTTCTTGATGGTCAAGGGAACCGACAGGGTGCCCTTGGGCGGCACCGTCCACGGTCCTGGAAACTTGCTCGATCCGCCGCCACCCATCGAGTGCTCTTGCCACAGGATTTGCGACACCGTGAGCGGCGCGTTGCCCAGATTGCGCAGGTCGATGGCGACCTCGGCAGTGGCCCCGACGGCGAACGGCGCGTTGGTAAGGGTGCGCGGTGCGACCAGCACCGGTCCGGCCGCAGCCGCCGTTGGATCGAGGACCATGCGCCGGATCGTGCGGAATTCCGCTGACAGCAGGCCCGCGCCGTGAACATCGACATCGAGCACGAACGAGTCGCTTCGCAACCCGCCGCGGACGAACCAGCCGGCGGCCGTCTGCTGGCCGACCAGCAACGACCCGCCCGCCGCCGCGAACAACTGATCGCCGACCAGCGCGACGCCGTACGCGTTCTGGTTGAATTGCAGCGTAGTCAGTAGCTTGGGTTCCGCCACATTGGCGACGTTGATCAGGTGTACGCCGCCACCGAGCGCGCCGACCGCCAGCGTCGCGCCCTCTGCGCTCAAGTATGCGCTCACGCCTGGCAGTGGCAGCTTGCCCAGCGGCTTGAACTCGTAGGGATCGCCAGCCAATGAACCGAAGACCAGACCGCCGCCGCCATTGGCGACAGCGACGGTGTCTTTGCCAAGCAGCGCCAGATCCCAGGCCTCTGTGACGTCAGCGGGCACCGTCACCGGCTTGGCGCTATACGGCGGCGCCGCCGTCATCGCCACCATGCCCTGGGTGTGCGCAGCCACGTACACCAGGCCTTCGCGGTGCATCAGGCCTTCGGTAGGCGTCAGCGCGGCGGTCAGCTTGTTGAGCGAATTCGGCTTCTGGTTGGCGTCCAGGTCCAGGATGTGTACGTAGTTCGATCGCGACGAACAGAACAGACGGCTGCCGACCCGAATCGCGCGGTTGCACATCTGCCCGCCGTGCACCTGCCAATTGGCGAACGGTTCGCTCGCCGTCTCGCCCGCCGGAAAGTCAAACGACACGTAGCCGTCTTGCGACCCCGCCACCCACAAGCGGTCGCTGTGAACGAGCGCTTGCATAAAGTGCGGGCCGCCGTCTTTGGTGTTGGGCGGCTGTGTCGCCGATTGCGTCTTGATGAAGGGTGCCACGGCCGGCTTGGCCGACACGCACAGGTCCTCGACCGAGTAGATATTGACCGGCGGCACCAGGTTGACCACCAGGGTCTGCACCGCCGGCGTCGGCGAGACCAGCGCTGGCTGGCCCTGGATGCACACCGTGCCCATGGCGGTCGGCGGACCGGGACTGCCCACGTTCTTGACCTCGACGCCGATCTGCCAGCTACCGGGCTTGACAAGCAGCGGCAGCGTCATCGGCCACGCACCGGCGACCGGGCCTTGCCACAGCGGTTTGTCGCCCGCGTCCGGACTCGGCTGGGCCTGGCCCGGCACCAAAGCGAACACGGTCAAGGTGTTGCCCGGCAGCGGCTTGGCGGCCGACACCGTCAGCACGAAGTTGTGGGTCGTGGCCGGTGCTGCGGCGTCTACCGCATCCGCGGGCGCGTCTGGCAGTGTTGCATCCGCAACCGCTTCGTTGCCGTCATCGCTGACCGTCGCGCCGTCGGGTGTTGCGGGCGCGTCTTGCGCGGTCGCGGTGTCTGGCCCAGTTTCAGCCACCGTTGCCGCGTCCGTGACGCCGGTTTCAGCGCCCGCAGCGTCTGCGGCACCATCGCCCATCGTCTCGCCGGCGGCGGCCTCTGGCGCGTCGTCTGGGGGCACATCAGGCTGGCCGGGTGTTGCGTCAGCTTGCGGATCCTGGCTCAAAGTGACGTCGCCGTCCGGCACTGCCAGGTCCGGCCCGTTGACTGTACCGTCGCCGAGTACGTCGACGGTCTGTTCGTCCTGCGCAACCGCGTTGGGCGACTCGGACGAATCCGGGCTACTGGCCGCCTCCGCGAAGGACTGCGGAGCATCAGCGACGTCCACCAGCATGGCAGCAACGTCGACAATGCCAGTTGAGTCGCTCTGCTGACTCAAAGCCGCTGGTTGCCGACCGCAGCCAGCAAACGCCAGTAGGGCCGCGGCGCCCGCGATGATCAGCCTGGCTGCCGAATGCATCACCCAAGGCACCATTGCGTCAACTCCGCCAGCAGTCTCAGTTGCCCCGGCAGTACAGGCGGCCATAGTACCAGATCGGCTTACCGTCGCTGCGCTTGCTCAGTTCGTCATCGAACTTGCCCGTGCACACGCCGAGCGGCGACCCGTCCTCGCCGGTCAAGCGGGTTTGCACGCCGGCGTAGCGGTCTGGTGTCCATGGCCCCGCGTCGAGCCAGGCCACCTCTTTGACCCAGCGTTTGGCCAAAAACTCGACTTTGGGCACCTTGTTGCCTGCCGCGTCATCGACCAGTTGATCGACCTTGGCCACCAACTTGCGCTTGCCCGGGTCGACAGGGTAGTTCAAGTGTTTGTAAGCCCAACCCGGCGCCTCGCCCTTGCGCGGCCAGGGGTGCCACGACTTGCCGCCGTCGGCCGACAGTTCGATGTTGCCCAGGCCAACGGTCATGTCACCCTCGGACAAATGCAGCGACCAGAACACACCCACGCCGGGCGAACTGTCGATCATCTGTGGCGAGCCGGGGATAAGACCCATCGCCAGACCCAGGTCCGCATACGCCGTGAACTGCGCGATGGCTTTGCGCGTGACCTCGGTGCGCGCGGTCGCCAGCGCTTTGTCCTTGTCCGCCGCCGACAGGTTGGCGATGCGAAAGTGGTCCACGTACTCCTGGATCTGCGGCAGGATGCTCTGGGCATAGGGTGATGCCGCGTAGCGCTCGACGAAGATCTGGCCAACTTGCACCATCAACACCGGAAAGTCCTTGGCCGCCACCACGATCTTGCCGGTTGGGTCCACCATGTCGGGCATCCGCCTTGCCTGTTTCTCGCAGATTCCTCGTTGCCGTTCGGCGTTCGGATCTTGGGCCAGCCGCAGCGGATCGCAGCGCAGTTGCAACTGCGCCAGGTGCTGCATTGACATCAGGAACATCGCAGTCACGGTTCCCGCCGGTTGCTGCCCGTAGCAAACCGGTGCCTGCAACGCCGGCTGATCCACTGCGTGCAGCAGCACGGCATAAAAAGCGGCCAGCAGTCGCCCAGCCTCGCTGGCGTCGCCGCCGTCCGGCATCTGGACCCGCATGCCGGCTTTGACGACCGCCGTCATCATGGCCGACAGCTCCATCATCAGCTTCTGGCACGCCTCGACTTTGCCGCTCTCAATCTCGGCCATCAGCGCCACCAGACGCTCGGGCGCCACCTTGTTTTGGGCCAAGATGAGCTTGATGCGCTTGGACAAAGCGTCCAGGCCCCGCTGGACCTGCGAAAAGTCAGGCTTGCGCGCAGCCAGCGCGCCGAGGATCCGCCGCGCTTCGTCCACCTTGCCCTGGTCCATGGCATCGAGGCCTTGACCCAGGGTCTTGACGTCGTCGGCCGACACCTTGGGCGGCGGCGGTCCGGCGCCATCGCCGCGTTTCTTGGTCACCGATAGCGACTGCCGCAGCTTGTCGGCCAATTTGGCCTCGACCGCGAACACATCTTCAGCCGACCCGGTCTCTTGGGCTACCAGGCCAATCTTGCCGGAGGCCACTGCGACCAGGCGCGCATCGACCCTCAACTTGCCCTGGCTTACAAGAAATCCGCCGATGAGCATATGGCTCGCGCCCAGACCCTTGCCCATCTTCTGCGCCGTCGCCTGGTCGATGAATTTGCCCTGGCCAAGTTTGATCTCGTCGACCACCTGCTGCAGGCGCTCGCGCTCGACGACCACCAGACCTTCCGTCGCGGCCAGATCGGTAATCAGCATGTCCGCCAGCCCCTTGGACAGCGGTTGCCAGTCGGCCGACCCCGACGTGTTGTCGAAATAGCCAACGGCAATGGTGGTGCTGGCTTGGGCGGGCAGCGCCGTCGCGGCAGTCGCAACAACGAACAGGGCGAGCAGCAAACTTCGAAGCACGGCGGACACCTCAGCGCGCGGCGGCACCGCGATCGTCATCGGTTTGCCGGCCAGGCGCAAGGGTTGCCGGCAAGCCAGTCGCGCGCCACAATTGCGGCTCGTCGGGGCAGGCAGTCTTCCGGGGGTAATCGTGCACAAGTGGATGATAATACAAGTAGCCTTGACGATCGTCGCTATCGCCCCGGCCCATGCGCAGGACGCGCCCAAGATCGCCCATGAGCGTTACCTGCTGCCGGGTGGCATGGAAGTGGTGCTGGTGCCCGACCGGACCGTGCCGCTGGTCGCGGTCAACTTGTGGGTGCACGTCGGGTCGGGCGACGAAGTGCCCGGTCGATCGGGGTTCGCGCACCTTTTCGAGCACATGATGTTCCAGGGCGGCAAGCACACTGGCGAGGATCAGCACTTTCCGGTGCTGCGCAAAGTCGGCGCGACCGGCATCAACGGCACAACCAACAGCGACCGCACCAACTACTTCGAGCAGGTGCCCAGCCACCAGCTGGAGACGGCGCTGTGGCTGGAATCGGATCGCGTCGGCTGGCTGCTCGACCTGCTGAACCAGAAGTCGCTGGACAACCAGCGCGAAGTGGTGCGCAACGAGCGGCGCCAGCGCTACGACAACGTGCCCTATGGCAAAGAGCGCTTTGAGATGAATCGCCTGCTTTACCCGGACGGACACCCCTATCGGCACCTGACCATCGGGCTGCACGAAGACCTCGAGCGGGCGAGCCTCGAAGATGTGCGCGGTTTTTTTCGCAAATGGTACGTGCCTTCGAACACCACGCTGTGCCTGGCCGGCGACTTCGACCCCAAGGCGGTCAAAAAGGTCGTGCACAAGTGGTTCGGTAGCTTTCCGCGCTTGGCCAAGCCCGCGCATACCGACGTACCGATGCCGGTCCTGACTGCGGCCAAGAGCGCAGTGGTCCCGGATCCGCTTGCCAAGTTGCCGCGCCTGCACTGGGCCTGGCACACGCCCAAGACCTACGCCGCCGGCGACGCGGAGCTCGACATCGCCGCTCATGCGCTCGGCAACGCCGGCACTGGGCGGCTGTACAAGCGGCTCGTCCACCAAACGCAGCTTGCCCAGTCGGTCAGCGTCCACCAGGCCAGCGCGCAGATGTCGAGCACTTTTCACGTCACTGTCGACTTGCGTCCGGGCTCTGACCGTGAGAAGGCCATGGCGATCGTGGCAGACGAGCTGGCGCGCATGACTAAAGAGCCGATCGACGAACGCGAGCGCAATCGCGCCGTGGTTGAGGTCGAGGCCGCGTTCGTGTGGGGCCTGGAGGGACTGAACACCCGTTGCGAGGTGCTGCAGGGCTACAACCACTACCTGGGGCAGACCGACTGGATTGCCAAAGACTTGCAGCGCTACCGCGGCGCAACGCCCGAGGCCGTGCGCGACACCGTTGCCAGGTGGCTGCGGCCGGACGCCCAGGCGTTCGTGCTGACGATGCCCGGACCGCCGCCCAGCGCCCCCGCTGCGCCAGTCAACGGGGGCAAGTGATGAAGGCATTTACGCTGTTGTTGACTGGTTTGGCCCTGGTTGCCGGCCCTGCTGCCGCCAAGACGCTGGCTGCCCCTGCCGCCAGTGACGCCACGCCGGTGTTTGCCGACGAGCCCTACCGCGCCACCCAGCCCCAGCCTGGCAAGCCGCGGCCGGCGCCATCGCCCAAGCCCGACACGTTCACGCTCAAGAACGGCATGGAAGTCGTGCTGATCGAACGCCACCAGCTGCCCACGGTCTCGATGGAGCTGCAACTGGTCGGCGGTAGTCGCTTGGATCCGCCGGACCGCCGCGGTCGCGCCAGTGCGTGCACCCAGTTGTGGGGCGACGGCAGCGACAAGCGCGACAAGCTGCAGTTGGCGGAGGCGCTCGCCGACTTGGGGTCATCGCTGGGCGCGTCGGCTTCCACTGAGCATACTTCGTTCGAGCTGTCTTCGCTCACGCGCAACCTGCCGGCGACACTGGATATCCTCGCCGAAGTACTGCTGCACCCAGGGCTGCGGCCCGACGAACTGGCGCGGATCACCGGTCGCCGCAAAGCCGCGCTGCTGGCGGCCAGGTCCAATCCGGGCCAGTTGGCGTCGCGGCTGGTCGGGGCGCTCGCCTATGGACCCGACAATCCGCGCGGCTGGCTGACGACCGAGGCGTCGCTGTCTGCGCTGACGGCGGGGGATTGCCGCGCCCACGTCGACGGTCACGGGCCCAACGGGGCCACCTTGTTCGTCGTCGGCGACATCTCCAAAGCCCAGGTCATCGATCACCTGGAGCGGCGGCTCGGCGGTTGGCGGGCGCTCGGTCGCCAAGACGCCGGCCCGGTGGCGATTGCGCCGGTCGCGGGGCGGTTGTTTGTCAGCGATGTCCCGGGCGCGGAGCAGACGGTCGTTGCGGTGTTCCACCCCGGGCCTACGCGCACCGCCAACGATTTTGACGCCACCCAGGTCCTGGCCAGCATCCTATCGTCGGGCTTCTCTTCGCGCATCAACCAGAATCTGCGCGAGAAGCACGGCTGGGCCTACGGAGCCGGCGGCAATTACGGCTACAGCCGCGATGGCTCCGTGCTGGTCATCCAAGCGTCGGTACGCGCCGACGCGACCGGGCCGAGCGTCCGCGAGATTCTCAAAGAGATGGCAGCGGCCCGCGAGGCGGAGGCGACGGCTGAAGAGCTATCGCGCGAAAAGGACGGCGCCATCTTGTCGCTGCCAGCGCGCTGGTCAACTGGGCGCTCGATTGGCAGCACTTTTCAGTCGCTGCGCTACTTTGGGCTGCCTTGGGCTTACTACGACGGCTTTGTCGCGCGCGTGCAAAAGGTGGACGCGGCAGCAGTGCAGGCAGCGGCCAAAGCGTGGGTGCGGCCGGATGCGGCGCAGGTGCTAGTGGTCGGCGACTGGGGCAAGGTCAAGGCGCAGGTCGAGGCCTTGCTGGCTGAGGGGCCGTTGAAAGGCGTGCCGGTGGTCCGGGTTGGGGTGGATGGCGAGGTGCGCTAGTTCGGCGGGCTGCTGATGATTGGTTGGATCGCTTGCTGGGCCTTGCACCGGCGTTTACGGCGACAGCTTACCGTTGCAGGATGTGCTGCGAAACCGCGTCGATGAACTGCGGGTAATTATTTAGCAAAACGCCAGGCCCGCACTCGGGGTCGTCCCGCCGCAAGCTGGCGTCGATCGCAACGCGCGGTTCGTTGTCTAAGTAGAACTGCTTGATGGTCGCGCGGGAGCGGCAGTGCTCCGGCAGCGCCGGAACGACGTCGACGAGGTACAGCAGCGTCTTGACCGGCATGTGCAGGTGCGTTGCCGGGTCACCACGACTGAGCCTGACATACTTGCTCAAGTGGCTTGCGCTCACCGTCTCAATTCGGCCAACTTCATCCTGCTTGTTGTAGTACGGGATGATTCTTGGCAACACGAACACTTGAAAATAGCTGAAGCCTGTGGCTCTCAGGTTGGCCGTCTCGCCCAGCATGGATTCAAAGTAGTTGTTTGCGTTCTGGGCAAAATTGCTGGCGGCGAACTTGACGGCGATGCCAGCGACCGGTCTCTGATTAAGCTCAACGACAATATCCACGTCCTTTGCGTAGTAGCGGCCTTGAACCGTGACTTCGCGGCCGTCGGCGACGCCCTTGCCCCTGACCGTGTAGCGCGCGCTAAGGCTCGCTTGAATGTCCGAGTTAATTCTGCCGTGCAGCGGAATCAGTTTGTCAGTACTTCTCGTGCCAGCTCTGAGCATCGTCAAGAACGATTGACGAACTGCCGCATGGAATCCCTGGCTCAGCCGTTCATTGCCCATGAAGGTCCACTCCCTGCGATGCGCGCACGTGCCCGACCCGCTGACGGTCAACCTGCTGCACCAACCCGCCGCCGCTGCCCTTGCTGCCGCACACTGTCCACTGCAAACGCATGTGTCAAAAACCGCGAAAGGTCCTCAGCGGAAAACGTGTAATAGCCGCCGCTCTTGTACTTGCGCAACATCTTGATGTAGCTCATGAACTCTTGCGTGGCGAGCACGCGACGAACTTCTTGCGGGCCCGGTCCACCCCGGAAATACAGCCCCCCGTAGACGCCATGTGCCGGCGGCGCGGCCACGATACGAATCTGGTCCGTCGTCTGAAGCAGCGAGTTGATCGCGAACTTGGCTTGACCTACGTCGCGCAGGGCCTGGCTCCGGCCAAACTGGTGCCACGCTGTGCGCGCGTCGAGCGACCGCTCCGTGAGCGCGGTTCGGTGCTGGCGCAGGTGCGCCATGGCCAGGGGCGCCGTGCGTTCGAACTCGCTTTCGGTCAACGGCGTACCGTCCGGCTGGTAAGGGAAGACGCACTGGCGTACCTGGCCAGTCGAGGCCTTGACCACCGGGATGATGCCGTCGGCGAACGCAAAATCGCCAATGAAGACGCCGTCGGCCAGCGTGGCAAACCCGTTGCGGACGACGACTGCGGGTTGTCCGTCTGACTCGCTGGACACAATGCGTCGAAAGTCCGCCAGTTCGGCTGACTGGCCAAAGAAAATGCCCGAAGGCATATGCGCTTCCGCAAAGCGCACGTTGTACTGATACACCGCCGCTGCCTGCCGCGGGTCGTACTCGTGGTAGGCGACTTCGGGTCCCTGACTGTGGCCGTCGATCCTGGCAATCAGTGAATAGGTCGTTGCGTCAAACGCCTGGTGGTGGCCGAAGTCGACGACGGACGTCAGCGTGCCGTTGCGCGCCAGGTGTGTACGGAACGCACCGCCCGCCTTGCTGGTGAGCCAGGAGCTGGGTGTGATGAAGCACAAGCGGCCCTCGGGCGCCAACATCTGGATGCCGACGTCGAAGAAGGCCAGATACAAGTCGGTCATGCCGTCTGCTGAAAATGTCAGCGTTCGCACGTCGATGGCCGATGACCCGAGGTTGTGGACCCGGACGTACGGCGGATTGCCAACCACGAAGTCCATGGACTGCCGAAAATCGGTCAGACGCAGTGTATTGGCCTGATGCAGGTCCCACGCCACACCGTCGATGCCAAGATCGACCGCAACTGCGTGCAAGCGGTTGTTGCACGCAACCAGGGCGTCCGGATCCAGGTCTACGCCGTGGATGTAGCGCCGCAAATCCTGCGCCAGCTCGGCGTTGTCGTGGCCAGAGCGTGCACGAAAAGCGGCAACATAGCGGCGCGCCACTTGTTCCAAGAACGCGCCGTCGCCGCAACTGTTGTCGACGATGTGGCGGCCGACCACGTTGCCCACGTAGCCAGCATGGTCGAGCAACGTCTTGACCACCGCCGGCGGCGTGTACACCCGCCCAGTGCGCTTTTCTTTGTTGGCGGAGCTCGCTTTGGGCCCCGACCTGCGTTCCACGTTCATGTGCACCTGCCTTGGCGATGCTGCCGCCTGGCGCTCGGGCTTGTCAAGCAAGGGGCGCTTTGCCAGGCCGTGAGCCGAGGTCGTCTGCAGCGCTTGGCGCCGTCCCCAACTTAGGCAATACTGCCCCGCTTGCACCCGCGGCGGCGATTCGACCGTCCAAGGGTTGCGCGACCGTTGCCGGGAGGGCCCCTCCGCCGTGAACCTGCACCGCACCGCCCCAAGACACTGGGTCGCCACCGCTTGCTCGGTCGGCCTTTGTGCCGTCTTCGCGCTCGGCGCTACCTTGCCCGCCGCGCCGGCCGAGGCTGCTGGCGATCTCGCCGCCGCCAAGGCCTTGTACGAAGACGAGAAATTCTACGACGCTTTTGGCAAGCTCACCGAACTGCTGGATACGCTCGGCCCCGAAGACCCGGCGCGCGACGAAGCGCAGTTCACCATGGGCAAGGTGCTGTTTGCGCTGGGCCTTCACCAGTCGGCGCTGCGCAGCTTTGACGGCGTTCAGTTCAAGCCTGAGCACCCCCTATACAAAGACAAGGTCAAGTATTTCCTACTCATCCAGCGCGCCGTGCCCGGCGACCTGGCGACGCTCGAGCGCCTGTCGGATGCCCCTGAGACCGTGCACGACAAGAAAGACGTGGACGAAGTGCGGTTTCTGCTCGGCCGCTACTATTACGGCGTCAAGGAATACGATAAGGCCATCGGCAAGCTCTCGCCGATTCGGCCGCAGGCCGGCGAAATCTACTTGAAATCCCGGCACCTGCTCGGCGTCATTCAGGTGCAGCTTGGCAAGGCCGAGGCCCAGGACACGGCCGCCAGCCGCAACGCCGCCAGCCAGCATTTCAGCCTGGCCGTCGAGGCCTTCAAGGACATTTTGCGCTTTGAAGATATGGTCGGCGCGCCCGCCTATTACGGCCACTACCGCGACTTGTCGAACATGTCGATGGGCCGGTTGTTCTACTCGTCGGAGCAGTTCGAGACCGCCGGTCGCTACTACGATCGCGTCACGGAAGGCACCACGGCCTGGCTGGACTCGCTGTTCGAACTGGGCTGGACCTATTTTCGCCTGGGCCGCATCGACCGCGTGCTCGGCCAGTTGCACACCTTGAACTCACCGTTCTTCGAAGACCGCTACTACCCGGAAGCGCGCGTGCTGGAAGCGCTGATTCTGTTCCGCACCTGCCGATTCGCGGAGACGTTGGTGACCGTTGAGAAGTTCCTGCGCGACTACAAGCCATTGAAAAAGGAGCTGGATGCTCAGTTGGCGGGTACGCGCAGTGACGCGGAGTTCTACGACTACCTGTTCACGCTTTCGCGCGACAAGAAGTCGCTGTCGGTGCCGCTGCGGCGCATCTTCAACGTGGCGCTGTCCGACAAGCGCCTTCAGCGCGCGTTCGGCGCCGTCGTGCAAGCCAACGACGAAGTGACGGGGCTTGAGCGGCTGTTGCGCAACACCACCGCGACGACCGCCGCGCAACTGCTGGCTGACGACATGGGTCGCGTGCGGGCGGTGATGATTGCCGAAGCCGGTGGCCTGGCGCGCAACCGCCTGACCCGCGTGCGGGAAGACCTGACCGAGATCATTCGCCAGGGCTTGCGGATCAAGTACGAGTCGCTGAAAGCTCGCCGCGGATCGATCAGCGCCAAGGTTCGTGAAAGTATGGCAGAAACTGCCAAGGCCGTCAGCGAGCCGCGCGCCAGCGACGCCGAGCACATCGTGTGGCCGTTTGATGGCAGCTACTGGCGCGACGAACTGGGCGGCTACACCTACGACACCCGCAGCAAGTGCACCGCCAAAGAGCTTCCGGGTGGCGGGGCGGGCGCTGCCCAGCCCAAAGTTGGCGGCAAGGCCGGCGAAAAAATGGAAAGGGCGGGCGCCGGCGGTGCCGACAAAGCGGAGGACGGCAAATGAAGCGCCACGTTTGCAGCCCCCATCCATGGTCCATCGCGACGGCGGTGCTGGTCGCCCTGCATGCCTTCGCTGCAGTCGCGGCCGAGCCCAAAGGCAAAGACCCGGCAAAGAAAGGTGAAGTCGAGATCATCAAACGCAAAGATGCCGGCGCCGCAGCCGCTGGCAAGCCTGGCGCAGCACCTGCGGCTGGCAAGGAAACGGCAGCGGGCAAGGCCGGTCCAGCGGCCAAGAAAGGCGGACCCGCGGCCAGCGGTCCGGGCGGCCCCGAGCAACGCCGCGACCGCGAGCGCTCCAGCGTTGAAGACATTGACGACGAGTTGAACATCTTGCGCGAATTGCTGGAAATCGAGCGCGGCTCCGAGACCGAGGCCGACACGCTGCTCGAAATCAGCTACGTGCTGTGGGACCGCGCCCTGGCCTACGAGTTGGAAGCCTACGACGTCAAAATCGAGACCTGTATCAACGCCGCGGAAGAAGAGAGCGACCGGCGCCGTTGCAGAGTCCAACAGCAGAACCTGATGGAGCAGGGCCGCGCCGCCAAGCTCGACGTGGTCAATCACTTAAAGCGCATCGAGCGCATGTTTCCACGCTTTGCCAAGCTGGACGAGGTGTTGTACTCGCTCGGCTACCACCTGGGCGAACTCGAACGGCCGGGCGAAGCGGTCGATGCCTTCATGCGCCTGGTGCGCAAGACGCCGCGGTCGAACTACGTGCCCGACGCTTATCTGGGCATCGGCAACTACTACTTCGGCAAGAACAACGGCGGCGAGGCCATCAAATGGTACACCAAGGTGCTCGACCACCCGGACTCGGCGGTCTTTGGTTGGGGCCTCTACTACATCGCTTGGGTGCACTACAACACCCAGAACTGGGACAATGCAGTCAAGGCTTTTATCCGCGTTCTCGACTACAGCAAGACCGAGATTTCCGAAAAGCGCGGCCGCGTTACTTTCTTGGAAGACGCCGGCAAGTATCTGGTGCGGTCGTGGGCGGAAATCGGCAAGCCTAAGGACGCATTGGCCTTTTTCAAGCGGGTCGCACCTTCGAGCGAAGTGATGCTGCTCGACATGCTGGCGCTGTACTACACCGAGGTGTCGGCCTACGCCAAATCCAACGAAGCCATCGATCAGCTGATTGAGTTCGCCAAAGACGATCAGCAGATGGTGCGCTACCTCGCGCTGCGCTTGGAAAACAGCTACAAGATGCACGATCTGGCCGAAACCGTGAAGTCCGTGGGATTGCTGGGTAATGCCCTGGAACATGGCTTCAAGGCCAGCGACAAGCGCCGTGCCGACCTGGAAGGCCTGCTGGCGGAAGTCGCGAGCTACTACCACCACGAATACGAGGGCACGCTCAACCCGGCGACCCTGGAAGCCACGGAGAAAATCTACCGCATCTACGGCGACCACTTTATCGACGGCCAGAACGCTTACGTGATGCGGTACAACCACGCCCTGTCGCTGTACCAGCTCGAGCGCTGGGCCGAAGCGGCGGCCATCTACGAGAAAGTCATCGACATGAAACCGGACGGCAAGTTCGCCGAGCCGTCGGCCCACCGCGCGCTGGTGTGCTACATCAAGCAGCAGAACCTGAACGCCGAGACGGGCACCAAGGCCGAAGACACCCCCGACCTGCGCCCGGTGCCGTTCAACAAAGACGAGGAGCGCGTCGCCAAGGCCTGCGAGCGCTACATCGACACCGCCGACCGCAACAAGGTCGTCGACGAAGACGTGCCGGTGGCGATGTTTATCTCTGGGCGCCTGTACTACCAGAAGAACCAGTTCGACAAGGCGAGCGCAATGCTGGCCAAGTACGTCGGCCGCTTTCCGGAGCATCTGTACGCTTACAACGCCGCGCAGTTGCTAATCAGTGCTTTGTGGCTGAGCCAGGACGGCAAAGGCCTGCGGCTGTGGGTTGATCAGTTGATCAAAGACCCGCGCTTCAACCGCGATGTGCTCGGCAAGACCATCACTGAGTTCAAGAGCAACGAGGAATACAACAAGTGCATCGAGTACAAGGACGAGCCGGTGCGCGCGGCGGAGTGCTTGACGGCGTACAGCAACGGCTTCAAAGACAAGAACGCTGACAAAGCCGCGCAAGCCCTGTCTGGCGCTGCGCGCTTCTACCGCACTGCCAAAAAGCGCGACAAGATCATCGAGACCTACAAGACCCTGGCGGCGACGTTCAGCGCCGACAAGCGCGCGCCGCAGTCGCTGTTTGAAATCGGCGAATTGTATCGCGAATCGGCGGACTTCCGAGCAGCCGCTGAAGCGTACGAGGCCTATGTCAAGGCCTATCCGGCCCACGAGAAAGTGCCACAGGCCCTGGCGACTGCGACGCGATATCGCGAGCTGCTCGGCGACTACGATAAGGTTGTCGAAAACGGTGAGCTGTTCTTGCAGACGTTCTCCAAGGACAAGCGCGCCGCCGAAGTCGCCTACAACGTGACCGTGCAATACCTCAACAAGGGCGACTGGAAGGGCGTCATCAAGGCGTCCGACAAGTTCCTCAAGCGCAGTGAGGCGACGCCGGTCGAGCTGCAGCTGGCCGCGATGGTCAATACCGGCACGGCGCAGTTCAAGCTTGCGCTGGGCGACAAGGGCTTGGGTCACTTCACCCGCGTCATCGACACCGGAAAGCAGATTTCGGCAGCGGGCAAGTTTGCGGAATTGCCGATGATTGGCCGCGACGCGCTGGTCCAGGCGCTGTTCATGAAAGGCGAGCTGGAGTTCGAAAAAGTGCGCGGGATGAAGGGCGCACCCAAGAATCTGGACGCCGCCGCCAAGCTGCTGAACGAAAAGGTCCAAAAGGTCACCGAAGCCGATGCGGTGTACGCCGAGGCCGAAGGCGCCAAGAATCCAAAGTGGACGGCTGCGAGCTCGAGCCGGCGCGGTCGTATCTGGCAAGACGTCGCTGTGAGCCTGAAAAACCTGCCGGCGCCGCCGCAGTTCGGCAAGAGCGACGAGCTCAAGACCGAGTGGCTCAACAAGATGGCAGAGAAGGCCTCGCCGCTGTTCGACAAGGCCAAAGACCGCTACCGCGAGGCGCTCAGGAAAGCCGCGGAAGTGTTCGCATTCGATACGTACTGGGCAGAGGCGCGCGACAACCTCAAGGGTCTCGACCCGGCCTTTGCAGAGCTCGCGGACGTCAAGGAATTCATGGTCGAAGCCGTGCCCTACAAGGCGGCAGAGAGCGGCAAGCCGGCGGACGTCATTCGCGATACCCGCTACCGGCTGTTCGAATTGTCGTCCGGCGCAGCCGTCGACGAGTCGGCTGCGACCAAGCCGAGCGCCGAAGTCGTGCCCGCAGCCAATCCCGAGGTCGCCAAAGCGTATGTGCGCCTCGCCACCGCGCACTTGCAGGCCGGGTCGCCGCGCGACGCCATCTTTGCCGCGTCTTATGGCATTCGCAACGCGCCGGAGCTCAAGAACTCTGCGGAATTGTGGAATGTGTTCGCCGCTGCGTACCAGGCCCTGGGACAGACGCGCGAAGCACTGGTCGCCTTGGAAGAAGCCGGCAAGGCCGACCCGACCGTGATCCAGCCGCTGCTGAATGCAGCTGCCGTGACGGTGCGCTTCCTCGACTTTGAGAATACCGTGCGGCTGCTCGACGAAGTGCTTAAGCGCGACACCACCAACTACTGGGCGCGCGTGACCAAGCCCGTTGCGGTACGCCGCTTGAGCGACGACCCCGCCAAAGCCAAAGAGGCACTGGACCTCATCAACAGCTGGGCCAAAGACGAAACGCGGCCTGAACTGCACTACAACCGCGTCATCATCGCCACCACGGTGCTCAAGGGCGACAAGCCCAAGCTGCAAGAGGCGTTGGCCATTTGCAAGGAATCGCAAGCCGCAATGGGCACCAAGCACGCGCTGAGCAAGGAAGTCGCCAAGCGCTGCAAGGGCATCGAAGACACCATCTCGTTCATGCCATGATGTCGATGTTGCGCAGCATGTTCAGTTTGGCGCTGGTGTTCGCGGTTTTGGGCTGCGACAAAGACTGCCCGCCAGGTACGACGCTGTTCAAAGGCCGCGACAAACTGGTCGGTCGGTACGTCGAGGTGTGCGCCCGCAACGGCTCGATCGGTCGCCATGGCGTGTACAGAGAGTTCTTCGACAACGCCGGCAAGCACCTGGCGCGCAAAGGCGAGTACAAAGAAGACCAGCCGTTTGGCCTGTTCGTGACCTACGATGCCAAGGGTCGCGTCAATGCCGTGGAGTGCTTTGACGCGACCGGCAAGCGCGCTTGGAAAGACGGCAAAGCGAAGGAAGAGACGGCAGGCGGCCGGGCGTGCTTGGACGGACCTGGTCGCTAGAGGTTGGTCTCTGAGGACAACTCTGGCGCTGCAACCGGCGTCGCGTCGTCTGCAAACATCCGCTCGGTGACGGCTGCCAGATTGTCGGTCTTGGGCGCGCCTGGTATTGCCCCTGCCGGCAGCCCTGCCGCGTTTTGCGCAGCGGTCGGCGCTGCAACGACCGGCGCGCGCTTGTCCGTCGGGAAGGGTAGCGTCCAGTCGGCCTCGCCGCGCTGTGCCCGCACTGCCGCCACCGACAGCGTCGGAAAGCGGATGAACACCCACAACGCCACCAGCGTCATCGCCAGCGTCGGCAGCACCGCGCGCGTGACCAGCCCGAATGGCTTCTTGAACACCGCAGAAGCCACGAACAGATTGGTGGCGACGGGCGGCATCAGGTAGCCGATTTCCATGTTGACGACGAACACCACGCCAAAGTGCAGTGGATCAATGCCGTACACGTCGTAGGCCACCGGAGCCAGCATCGGTGCAAAGATGAGCGTGCACGAAATCGAGTCCATGAGCGCGCCGACCACCACCAGCAACAGGTTGACGACGAGGAGGAACTCCATGGGACCCAGGTCCGAGGCGCGAATCCAGGCACTCAATCGCTGCGACACCTCGATCTCGGCCAGAAATTCGTTGAGCCCAAACGCCAGCACGATAATCAGGATGAGCGAGCCCATCAGCGTACTGGACTCGACCAGCGTCGACACCAGCTTGGCAATCGTCAGTTGGCGTTCGATGACCACCGTGACGAACAGCGCATAGAGCGCCGCGACAGCGCCCGCTTCGCTGGGTGTGTACAGGCCACCGTAGATGCCGCCCAAAACCAGCAGCGGCAACAGCAATGCCCAAACGCCCTCTTTGGTCGCGCGCACCAGTTCTGGCCACGAAAACGGCGCGCGGCCGGCCGGATTGCGCAGCCCATGTAGCACGGCATACGCCGCCAGCGAACCGCCGATAAGCGCGGCCGGAATCAGACCGGCCAGGAACAAGTCTTGCGGATCGACGTGCGCCGAGGTCGAGGTGATGGTCACGGCGTAGATGAGCATCGAAATCGACGGAGGCACCAGGCAGCCGAGCGAACCGGAAGTGGTCAGTAGCCCAATCGAGAACTTCTCGTCGTAGTTGCTCGCCAGCATCGCCGGAAACAAGATCGAGCCGACCGCGATGAGCGTGACCGGTGAACTGCCGGAAATCGCCGCGAAAAACATGCACGCGAACACCGCGGCGACTGCCAGGCCACCCGGCAGCCAGCTGAGCAGCGCCTTGGCGAAGTCGACCAGCCGGCCGGCGATACCGCCTGCGGTCATGATGGCGCCGGACGCCATGAACAGCGGAATCGCCAAGAATTCCTGCTTGGTCAGCATCTCTTCCTGGTTCTGGATCATGGGCAACAGCGACAGCGCGGTGCCGTGGTCGCCGGTGAACCAGACAAACGCCAGGGCAGTAGCCGCGCCGACAATGACGAACAGCGGCGCACCCAACAGCGCGAGTCCGGCAAGAACGGCGACGTAGAGCCCGCTCATGCTTGGTCGTGCCCGGCAGGCGGCGCTTCAATGCCCGCCAGCACTCGCACGCCCTCGCCCAAAAAGCGCAGCGAGATCATCGACCACGACACCGGCAGGGCCACCAGCAGCACCCAGCGCGGCCACACCGTGGGCTGGAGCGTCCCCGCCTCAGGATCGCTGACCCAGGTGCCGAAGTGGTCGCGCAGGCTCACCCAGGCCAGCACCGCCAAAAGCGCGCACAGACTTGTCGTCGCCAAGATGGCGGCGCCTTTGACCCAGCGCTGCGCCGCGACAGGCCATAGCTTGTCGGCCAGTTCCAATGCCAGGTGCTTCTTCTCGTACGTTGCCAACGAGGCGCCGACAAAACCGGTCCATAGCATACCGACCAGCGCCCCAGAGGGACCCCAGACCAGGCCATTGGGTAGCAGCGTCAGCACCAGCCACACGCCCGTAGCGCCCGCTGCGGTCAGGACAACGGCGCCGTTCAGCGCCTTGGGCCAGGACCACCCGCGCGTTGCGGCACCGGTGCGCATGGCCAGGACCGCTAGACCAAAGCCCAGCGTCAAGTTCACACAGAGCGACAGCGGGCCGTGTGCGAAAGCCGGGTCAAGCGCGTGCCCCAACGCTCCTGCAAGCTTGAGCAACGCCGTCGACAGCCGCCCCTGCTCGCGCGAAAACACCCGGTGCACCACGTACAGGCCCATTACCAGGACCATCGCCACGAACAGCCCGCCGCACAGCGCCTGCTCGCCGCGATAGACGGCGCGGTCGAGGCGATCAACGCGCAGCATCCACGCGGGCCGGGAGCGCATCGGCTACTTGCCCCGCATCTTCTTGAGCTCGGCCTCGATGGCGACCAGCATGGCGACGGCCGACGGCTTGGCCGTCTTGCGGAACTTGTCGCGGACCGTCTTAGCGGCGCCGTCAAAAGCAGCCTTCTCGGCCGCCGAAAGCTCGGCGACCTGGACGCCCGCGTCCTTGACCAGCTGCAACACCTGCGGACCCATCGCGCGCACCTTCTTGCGCCCAAACTCCTGCACCGCCTTGCCTTCGTCAAGCAGCACTTTTTGCAGGTCGGCCGGCAGCTTGTCGAACCAGGGCTTGTGAAAGGCGATGACCGCCGGCTGGTACATGTGCCCGGACAGCGTCAGGAACTTGATGGAACTGTGCCAGTTGGCCGCGACCATGTACAAAAGCGCCTGGTCAAAGCCATCGACGGTACCGTTCTGCAGCGCCGGCAGCACTTCAGTCTGCGGAATCGCCACCGGCGACGCGCCAAAAGCCCGCCACATGTCCAGGTGCACTGGCGACTCCTGCGAGCGCATCTTCTTGCCTTTCAAGTTGGCCGGCGACTTGACGAAGCCGTCCTTGGTCGCGAAGTGGCGGTAGCCGTTTTCGTTCCAGAAACCGACCTCGAAGCCCGCGCGCTGGAACGCCTGGCGCATCGGTTCAGCAAGCACGCCATCGATGATGTGGTCGGCTTCGTTGGAGTTCTTGAACAGAAACGGCAGCTCGACGACGTTGACCTCGGGAATTTGCGACGCAATCGAGCCCATTGATGCCGCAACGGCCTGAATCTGACCGCGCTTGCAGCGCAGGACCGACTCGGCCTCGCTGCCCAGCGTGCCGCCCAGGAACACCTTGACCTTGATGCGGCCCGCCGATTTCTCCTCGACGCCCTTTTGCCAGCGCTTGAGCATCTCGGACCACGCGGTCTTGTCCGGGGCGACGGTCGCGATCTTGACCAGGAATTCTTCGGCGGCGACAGCAGGCCGCGCGGCAGTGGCGCACGCCAGCGCTGCGCCCAGAGCAAACAAGTAGCGCATCAGCACCTCTGCGGTTTGCGAATCAAGCGGCCTTGGCCAGTGCTTCGGGGTCAAAGCCCAGCCGCTCGCGCAAGAACTTTTGCACGCGCAGGTGGATGAGCTCGGGGAACTCCAACGGCGTGTAGTGCGTGCCGCTCGGGATGACCATCAATTCGGCGCCGGCGATGCGAGCAGCCATCTGGCGCGACTGGTCGACCGGCGTGAACAGGTCGCGGTCGCCAGTGATGATGAGCACCGGGCACGCGATCTGGGGCAGCACTGCTTCGGCGCAGTGGTCGCCCAGCGAATTGAGGATCGCCATGTAGCGCGGCATGTTCAACGCTGCAACCTGTGAAGCCAATTCGACGAAGGCCTTCTCGTCGAGCGTCGGGCTGACAAGGCCAGCGGTCTTAAGCACAGTCAGCGCCGCCTTGGTGCGCACGACTTTGACCGCATACGGCTGCGCAGGCTCGGCGAGAAACGACACCGCCTCAACCGCGCGCAAAATCGCCGGTATCATGGGCTTAAGCGGACTGGACTTGAGCAGCGGCGCAAACGCGGTGGCGAGCGGCCGGCCGTAGGTACCGTTGACCAGCACCAGCCCAAGTACGCGGTCGGCGTGGCGGCGCACCAGTTCGAAGCTGACCTGCACGCCCATCGACCAGCCGACCACCACGACCTGCTGCATGCCGTAGGCGTCGATGACGGCGAGCGCGTCGTCGGCGTGGGTGCTGACCGAGTAGTCGTTGCCGACAGCCGGCGCCGAGCGGTAAAGACCCCGGTAGTCCCACGACACGATGCGGTGACGTTTGCCAAAAAACTCGGTGAAATACCGCCAGGCGTCGATGTTGCCGCCCAGGCCATTGCAAAGCAGCAGCGCCGGGCCGGGACCGCCGCCACACTCGTAGGCCATCAGCTCGGAGCCGTCGTGGGCGCGGACGGTCTGGTGCTTGATGTCGATCATCGGCGTTCCGGCAACGCAGGGCCGCGTCGCGGCCGGCAAATTGGCCGCATGGGGCGGGGTTGTCAAGGCAGCAGGTTAGCGGGTCAGCGGGGACGTTGGCCGGCTCGGCTTCGCGCAAACTTAAAACAACTTCTTGGAATCCAAAAGGATCGTCACCGGCCCGTCGTTGCACAGCGAGACCTGCATGTCGGCACCAAACACGCCCTGTGCCACTTGGATGCCCAGGGCGCGCAAGTCTGCCGCGACGCGTTCGACCTCGGGCGCAGCGCCGTCGGGCGCCATCGCATCGGTAAAGCCGGGACGCCTGCCGCGGCGCACGTCGCCGTGCAGCGTGAACTGACTGACCAGCAGCAGCGCGCCACCCGCCTGGCGCACATCCAGGTTCATCTTGCCCTGCTCGTCGGCAAAGATGCGCAAGCCGCCGATCTTATCCACCAGATAGGCGCGGTCGTTGGCGACGTCGTCTTTGGCCACCGAGAGCAGGACCAGCAGACCCGTACCGATAGCGCCGACCACTTCGCCCGCGACCTCGACACGCGCGAAGCGAACTCGCTGAACGACGGCACGCATGGGTAGTGGGTCTTGCCAGGCTAGAACGGCTTGCGAAACTGCAGGCCGAGCGGAGAGAAGCTGGTGACCTTGAGCGTTGCGCCGCGAAACTGCACCGTCGTCAGCCGATTGGTAATCGACCGAAGGTCCAGCACGAAGATCGACTGCTGGCCTGGCTGTGCACCAGCCGCCGTCGACGCGCACACGTCGCAGCGGACGTTGGGGGCCTGACGCAGCAATTCGGCGCCGTCGGACGGTTCGGTCAGGGACAGCGGGTGGCGACGCTCAGCCTGGTCGCGGCTTGGGTCGGCCTTGGCGCCAATCACCACCACAGAGTGGCGCACCTCCACGCGGCCGACCGGGCGCACCCGCGACGAGGCGCGCGCAACCCCCCGATTGGCGGGTGTCGCATCTGCCACTGTCGGGCAAACCCCAAACACGTTTGCCGCGACGAGCACCACTGCAGCTACTGCCCATCTGCCACGGATGCCCTGCCGCCAATTGCCCACGCACACCTACGACCGGGCAACTGCCCGCTGCTTTGAGCCTAGCGACTGCCCCTGGCGCACGCAACCAAAAAAAGCGTGGCACGCGGCGGCACTGGGGGCGGTGCAAACTGTGAAAATCGGTTGAATCCAGGCAGAGCAACCCGTACACTCCCGCCCCTTTGCGCGCCCGCCCGTGCGAGCCAGACTCGGAGCATTCGTCATGCAAAACAATCTGCTGCGCCATGCGTGGGCGGCCGCCGTTGGCCTCGCGCTGGCTGTTGCCCCAGCCTGTGACAATGCCGCCCCCGGCGACACCAACAACAACGGAACGGGAGCGCTGTTCGACAGCGGCGGCGGCCTTGATTTGCAGGTCGAGGACAATGCGGTGGCTGGCACCGACGCGGAGGCCCCCGATGTGGTGCAGCCTCTGGACCTTGGCGGCCCCGACGTCAGCACGGCCAAGGATCAGAGCGTCGGTCCCGATCTGCCTCCGGCATGCACCGAGGGCGGATGCGCTTGCGCCGAAAACAGCCAGTGCGCGTCGGGGTACTGCCTTGACGACGCCGGCACCGGCATTTGCGCCCATCCCTGCGTGCCCAGTTGCCCGAGCGGCACCGCCTGCAAGACCCTCAAAGCCGGCAATGACGACGTGCAGGTGTGCGTACCCAAGTTCCCGCGGGTGTGCGATCCCTGCAACACCGACGCCGACTGCCAGGGCGGTTCGGCCGGCACCACGGCGCTGTGCCTCGATTACGGCGACGGCAAAGGCAACAGCCCCGGCAAGTTCTGCGGCGGCGCCTGCGACACCGCCAACCCGTGTCCGGTCGGCTACACCTGCGCCCAGGTCAAGAACGCGACCGGCGCGTTGGTCAACCAGTGCAAACGCACCGACAACGTCTGCTTGTGCGGTCCGCGCGCGGTCAAGCTCGGCTTGGGCACGACGTGCAGCAAAAGCAACGCCAACGGCACTTGCGGCGGCAAGCGCTTCTGCGACGGCAAGGGGCTGAGCCCGTGCGGTGCCACTGATCCTGGCAACGAGACCTGCAACGGTGTCGACGACAACTGCGACGGCAAGACCGACGAAGCGTCGTGCGACGACAAGAACCCTTGCACCGCCGACAACTGCGACCCGATCAAAAAGGCTTGCAGCAACGCGCCGCTCACAACCAGCTGCGACGACGGCAACACCTGCACCAGCAAAGACACCTGCAAAGACGGCGTGTGCGCTGGCGTTGGCAAGAACTGCGATGATGGCAACCCGTGCACAGACGACGGCTGCGACGCCAAGGGCGGCTGCAAGTACGACAACAGCACCGGGCCGTGCGTGGACGACAATCCGTGCGTGATCGGCGGGCAGTGCAAGGACGGCCAGTGCCAGGGCGCCAAGCCCAAGGTCTGCAACGACAGCAACCAGTGCACCGCCGACAGCTGCCTGGACGGCAAGTGCGTGTTCAAGCCGGTGACGGCGCCGTGCGACGATGGCAACGGCTGCACCACCAGCGACACCTGCGACGGTGGCGTGTGTGCCGGCAAGGGCAAGGTCTGCACCGACAACAACCCGTGCACCGAGGACGTCTGCGATCCCAAGGCGGCGGGAGGCTGCAGCTTTGCGCCCGCGGCGGCTCCATGCGACGACGGCAATGCGTGTACCACCAAGGATTTTTGCACGGCCGGCAAGTGCGCCGGCTCGGCAAACCCCTGCAACGACAACCAGTCGTGCACCATCGACTCGTGCGACGCCACCAAAGGCTGCGTCCACGCGCCGGCCGCCGGATCATGCGACGACAACAACCCGTGCACCGCGCCAGACGCGTGCAGCAACGGCACCTGCGCGTCGGGCGCTGCCGTCAAGTGCGACGACGCCAACCCGTGCACGACCGATTCATGCGACCCGTCCAAAGGCTGCGTGTACGTCAACAACACCGCCGCGTGCGACGACAAGAACAGCTGCACAGCCGGCGCGTCTGTGGCGCGGGCAAGTGCAACCCCGGCGCCAACCAGTGCGGCTGCCAGAGCGACGCCGACTGCCAGCAGGGCGCCAACCCGTGCCTGGGCAAGTCGTTCTGCGACAAGTCGTCGAGCACCTTCAAGTGCGCGGTCGACACCAAGCAGGCGATCGTGTGCAACACCAGCGCCGACACCGAGTGCAAAAAGACCAGCTGCGATGCCGGCAGCGGCCAGTGCGTCGCCAAGAACGTCAACGAGTCCGGCTTGTGCAACGACGGCAGCCAGTGCACGACGGGCGACGGCTGCGCGGCCGGCGCGTGTAAGGGGACCGGCACCAAGAACTGCGACGACAACAACGCCTGTACGACCGACAGTTGTTCGCCCAGTGCAGGCTGCGCGCACGCCGCAAACACCGGCGCTTGTGATGACGGCGACGCCTGCACCAAGAATGACACCTGCGCCAGTGGCACGTGCAAAGGCACCGGCGGCTCCGGCTGCTGCACCACCGCCGCCGACTGCGACGACAAGAACGCCTGCACCACCGATTCGTGCAACGCCGGCACCGGCGCCTGCACCAATGCGCCAGTCGCCAATGGCGGAGCCTGCAATGCCGACGGCAACGGCTGCACCGCGGACTCTTGCCAGGCGGGCAAGTGCGTTGCCGGCACGCCGGTAGACTGCGCGGCCAGCGGCGACTCGTGCAACACCGGCACTTGCAGCTCGACCGGCGCGACGACTTACAGCTGCACCAAGGCGCCAAAGAGCGACGGCACCAGCTGTGACGACGGCGCTTATTGCACCACCGGCGAAGTCTGCACCGGCGGCAAGTGCGGCGGTGGCAAGCAGAAGGACTGCTCGTCGTCCGGCTGCACCACCGGCGTGTGCGACGAAGCGACCAAGTCGTGCAAGGGTACCAGCAAGCCAGATGGCGCCAGTTGCGACGCCGACAACAGCGGCTGCACCAAAGACGACCAGTGCAGCAAGGGCGTGTGCGTCGCAGGCACCAAGGTCGACTGCAGCAACCCGTTCGATGTGTGCAACGACATCGCCTGCAACTCGACCGGCGCCATCACTTATCAGTGCAAGCCGACGCCCAAGGCCAAAGGCGCCCCGTGCGAAGACGGCAAGTTCTGCACCGAGGGCGACAACTGCGATGGCGCCGGCAAGTGCACGGCCGGTGGCCCCAAGGCGTGCAGCGAAGTCGCTGACGCTTGCAACGACGCCACTTGCGACGAGCCTGGCGCCAAGTGCGTGCCCAAGCCCAAGACCGACGGCGCGCCGTGCAACGACGGCGACACCTGCACCGCAACCGATATCTGCAAGGCCGGCCTCTGCCAGGGTCAGAACAACGCATGTGGTGACTTCAAGATCAGCACGTTCAAAACCTTGGGCGCAGCGCAGTACAAGCTGCCGGCGATCGTCGACATGGGCGGCGGCCGCTTCCGGGCGGCGTGGGGCAACACCGACTCAGCGATTGGCCTGCGCAGCTACCGCGGCGACTGGTCGCGCGAGTACACCGAGCAGAATTTCAGCATCACCGCCAATGACTTGAATGGGCTTCAGGCGATTGCGACCGGACCCAACGGCGCCAACACCATCGTGTGGAGCGCCTACATGTCGAACACCGGCAGCTGCTCGGCGTACTACAGCAGCTCGTGTACGACTTCGAACGGTTGCTCGGCGCCAGCCTATGCGGACTGCGGCTGCTGCCAGAACTGCACGCGCTACCGCTACACCTACAAGAACCAGCACGCTTGGATGCCGTATGACGGCCTAGATGTGGCGACGGCGGGCGCGTTCAATCTCGCGACGGGCACCGCAACTTGTGCCACGGGCGGCACTGCGCCGGCTGGCGTGACCAAGTCCGACAGCGCAGGCTACACCGACGGTCGTCGGTTCGTGGTCTCCCAAGTCAGCGGCACGACCTACAAGAAGATTCACAAGGCCGATGGCAGCGTGGCCAAGGACCTCGGCACCGAAAGCACCGCCAAGAACTTCTCGGTGGCCGTCCACAGCGACGGCACCTCGATCTTTGTTTGGGACGACGGCGCCGAAATCTGGGCGCAGATGTACTACAGCGACGGCTCGACCAACGGCATCAAGTTCCAAGTCAACACCAAGGTCACCGGGGCTCAGACCGAGCCCGAAGTCGCTTTCCAGCCGTCCGGTCGCTACATCGTGGCGTGGAACACCGACCAGGGTGGCGGCGACGTGCAGGTGCAGGTGTTCAAGCCCGATCCGGGGTCGTTCCTCGGCGCAGAAACCACGGTGAACACCACCGTCACAGGCATTCAGCAAGACGCCAAGATTGCGGTGTACCAGGACGGCTCGTTTGGCGTGGTGTTCGAGGATGGCAGCGGCAAGGACACCGGCGGTTACGGCATCTTGGGCCAGTGGTTCAGCTCGAGCGGCACCAAGGTTGGCACCGAGCGCATCGTCAACGCGACCGTCGCCGGCGACCAGAAGTTCGTGCAAGCGCAAGGCCTGTCGAGCGACGAGGGCGTGGTCGCGTGGCTCAATGTTGCCGACGGCCACGTCTACGCGCGCAAGTTCGACAAGAGCGGCAGCGTGCTCAACGGCAGCAAGGAGTTCGTGGTCAACAACACCAAGGCCGGTGAGCAGGCCAATCCGGCGGTCGGCGTCGCCAGCAATGGCAGCTTCGTGGTGGCCTGGGATTCGGAAGGCGTGGATGGCGACGGCGGCGGCGTCGCGTTTCAGCGCTATGCGGCCAATGGTGCGCTGCTCGGTACCGAGACCGTGGCAAACACCTTCAAGAGCGGGTCGCAGATTACGCCTGCCGTCGGCATGGACAGCGCCGGCAACTTCGTGGTGGCCTGGGACAGCATCGGCCAGGACGGCGATATCGACGGCATCTACGCTCAGCGCTTCAAGAGTGACGGCAGCAAGACCGGCGCCGAGTTCGCCATCAGTCAGACCAAGACCAACGAGCAGCAAAAGCCGGTGGCGGCGATGCGGGCCGACGGCTCATTTGGGGTGGCCTGGGAATCCTACGGTCAAGCCGGCGGCAACAAGTACGACGTGATGCTGCGCTGCTACGACGCCAGCGGCGCCGCGGTCGGCAGCGAGCAGATGGTCAACAGCACCACCGCCGACAACCAACAGACGCCGCACATCGCCGCATTCGCAGACGGTCGCTACCTGGTGGTCTGGCAGTCGTTCAACGAAGACGGCGCGGGCTGGGGCGTCTATGGCCAGTTGCTGTACAAAGACTGCAAGGCGATCGGCAACCAGTTCCAGATCCACACCACCAAGCCAAGCGACCAGACCGCGCCGCGCGCTGCCGCGGATGGCAACGGCGCCTTTGTCATCGTGTGGAGTTCGCTCGGCCAGGACGGCGACAACTACGGCGTCTACGCGCAACTGTTCGACAAGACCGGCGCCAAGGCCGGTACCGAGTTCAAGATCAACGCGATCACCGCCGGTGAGCAGTCGCGGCCGACGGTGGCGTACCTGCCCAACGGCAACTACGTCGTTACCTGGCAGAGCGTTGGCGAAGACGAGCAGGGCTACGCCATCAAGAGCGCACAGTACAAGGGCAACGCCCAGCAACTGCTCGACTGGCACGCCAACACTACGTTTGCCGGCGACCAGAACCAGCCGGCGATCGTGGGTCGCTTCGACAACCGCTGGGTCGTGGCGTGGCGGTCGCTCGGCCAGGACGGCGCCAAGGGCGCTGTCATTGGGCGCATTTTCGAGTAGGGGGCCGCAAAAAATCGTCTCGATTTTCTACGGGTGCCCGTCAGCTCGCTCAGTGGGTCGCAACCTCGCGTCTTTTCAAGCCGACTCGCCGCTCCGCCGTATGCACAGGTCGACTCAGTTATCCATTGATATGCCCCAGGTGCGTTGAGCGCACCCTTGGGGCACACTGCGCGTCCAAAGGCGCCAACCGCGGACCTGATACCGCGCTTGCCCCAAGGACCCCATGAAAAGCCGCTTGTCGTCGCTCTGCGTCGCCGTTGGCGTGTGCTGCGCGCCTGCCACTTTCGCGCTGCCGCCGCCTCCAGAGGTGCCCGAACCGCTGCGGCCCTGGCAGGCGTGGACGCTGCACGACCAGCCCGACCTGCTGTGTGCCTCTTGGGGTGAGGGGCGGGCCTGTGACTGGCCAGGCTATCTGCAGCTGCGCGTGGACAAATCGGGCGGATCGTTCGTGCTGGACGTCTGGCTCGACGCGCCGGCAGTCGTGGCGCTGCCAGGCGACGCACAGGCCTTTGTGCAGCGGGTGACCGCGGACGGTGGACCCGCAGTCGTGCTTTTCGACGGCGGGCGGCCGGGGGTGCGACTCGCCGCGGGCCATCACCAAGTCGCGGGCACCTTCGTGTGGTCCGAAATCCCAGAGCTCATCGCTTTGCCGCAAGGCGTCGGCGTCGTGCGCTTGACGCTGGCCGGCGCCGAGGTCGAGGCGCCGCGGCGCGATGAGGCGGGCCGGCTGTTGCTGCAAAAGGACTCTGGCGGTGCGGCGACTGACACAGACTCGCTGACAGTCGCGGTGGCTCGGCGGCTCGTCGACGGCGTGCCGCTGCGCATGACGACGCGTCTGACGCTGCGGGTGGGTGGCAAGGCGCGCGACGCGGTGTTGGGGCCGGTGCTCCCGGCGGGCTGGCGGCCAATTTCGCTCAAGAGCCCACTGCCGGCGCAGGTTGGCGCCGACGGTGCGCTGCGTGCGCACGTGCGACCGGGTCAACACGTCGTCGATGTCGAATCGGTGCTGGCAACGCCTGCGACCGCAATTGCCGTGCCGGCCCTCCAGGGCGAGTTTTTTGAGCGCACCGAGACCTGGGTGTGGGTTCCGGACGAGTCGGTCCGCTCGGTCGAGTGCAGCGGGCTGCAGATGGTGGACCCCGAGCGGACGCAGTTGGACAGCGACTGGAAGAAAGGGCGCACGTTTGTGGGCCACCCAGGCGACGCCCTGGCCCTGCAAGTGGGCCGCCGCGGCGAAGTCGAGCCGCCGCCCAACCACGTCGACGTCGAACGGCAGTGGTGGCTCGATCTCGACGGGCAGGGCTTGACCAGTCGCGACAAGCTGAGCGGCCAGATCCACCAGGGCTGGCGCCTTGCGGCAGGGCGCGGTTGGGTCCTCGGGCGATCGGCAGTCGGCGGTCGCGACCAGCTCATCACGCTAGCGGGCGATGCCTCGGCGACTGCTGGCGCGGCTGGCGTCGAGTTGCGCCAGGGCGCGCTGCACATGGAGGCCGATGCACGTCTGGAGCACAGCGCCGGGCCGCTGGGTGCCGTTGGCTGGCAAAGTGACGTGCAGCGCCTCAAAGTGACGCTGCACCTGCCGCCCGGCTGGACGCTGCTGGGCGCACAGGGCGTCGACAGCCTGCCGACGACGTGGGCGGACTCGTGGGATCTGCTCGACTTCTTCTTCGTGCTGATGCTCGCGCTCGGCTTTGCACGGCTGCTTGGCAAGGGCTGGGGCGCGCTGACCGCAGTGCTTTTGGTGTTGTGCCATGGCCAGTCTGGTGCGCCTACCGCCATCTGGTTGGTGGCGCTAGCTGGACTCGGCCTGTTGGCGGCGCTGCCGCCGTCGCGTTTTCGCAACGCGGTCCAGGTCGCCTATGGCCTGGTGCTGGTGGCGCTGGTCATCGACGTGGTGCCGTTTTGCGCACAGCAGATCCGCCACGGCATCTACCCGCAGACGGCGCAGGACGGTAGCGGTGACGGCTGGAGCCTGGCGACAGGCGACCGCGCTGCGCCCATCGAAGCGCTGGCCAAGCTTCAAGCCGTCCCGGAGGAGCCATCCGGCGCGCCGCCTGCTGCGCCCGCCGCGGTGGACGCGGCCGAAGCAAACGAAAAACGCGACGTAGCCAAAGAAAAGGCGGCCGAGCAGGTCCAGCAGCAGGCGGTGCAGACCGGAAAACGCGGTTCACTGTTGCGCGGCGGCGGTTCCGAGTGGTCGGTCGCCACGGACTACAGTCGCAAAGTCCAGCAGGTCGACCCCAAAGCGGTGGTGCAGACAGGCCCCGGCGTGCCGACCTGGTCGTGGACCTCGTGGCCACTTGGCTGGAATGGCCCGGTGCGCGCTGATCACGAGCTGCAACTGTACCTGTTGAGTCCCCTGCACAACCTGCTGTTGTCGATTGTCCGGGCCGTGCTGGTGCTGCTGCTGGCGCTCAAGCTCGTCGACGTAGGTCGCCTGCGCCGGTTGGCGGGGTCGCTGCAGGTCGGCGCCGGGCCGGCAGTGGCGCTATTGCTGCTGGCTTCGTTGCCTGCCTTGCCGGCGCACGCGACAGCACCGACGCCACCGCCGGCCGTGCTGGATCAACTGCGGGAACGCCTGGTGGCGGCACAGCGCTGCGAAGGGCCGTGCGTAGTCGTGTCACAGCTGCAGGTCCAGATCGTCGGTAACCAGTTCACGCTGACGGCCGATGTGTCGGCGCAGCGGCCGGCTGCCTGGACGATTCCAGGGCCGCTAGACACCCTGCAGCTGCGCACGGTGACGATGGACGGCAAGGCCACGTGGGAACTGCGGCGCGACGACCATGGCCTGGTGCACGTGCGGGTACCGGCCGGTGCGCACACGGTGGTGGCAACGGGGACGCTGGCGCGACGCAACGTGCTGGATGTCCAACTTGGCAGCGAGGCCCTGCCCAGGCTCGTGCGGTTTGACGCCGCCGGCTGGACCATCGACGGCTTGGACGGCAACGGCGTTCCACAGCAGAGCTTGCAGTGGACCCGTCGCGAAGTTTCAGCTCCGGCTGCGGCGACCGCCACCGACGCCCCGGGCAGCGCAACGGCCAGTGACGCGGCCGTCGATCTGCCGCCGTGGTTCGGGGTTGAGCGGCATCTGCGACTTGGCCTGCCGTGGATGGTGGCCACCCAAGTGCGTCGCGAAATCACCGACCGGCCGCTGCTGGTCAAGGTGCCGTTGCTGCAAGGCGAGGTGGTGTTGACCGACGGCGTTCGGGTCGAAGAGCTGCAGCCGGGCAAAGCGGACGGCGGCCGTGTCGCGCTGGTCAATTTTGCGCGCGGCGACGCGACCGCGCAGTTCGACAGCCAGCTGCCCATGCCCGACGGCGCCAAGGCCGAACTGCACCTGCGCGCGCCCCTTGACCAGCCGTGGACGGAGACGTGGCGGCTCGATTGCTCGCCGATCTGGCGCTGCGCGTGGACCGGCGTACCGCCGACGCACAGCCGCGATGCCAGCGACAGTGCGTTGCGACCGCTGTGGCAGCCGTGGCCGGGCGAGGCCATTGCGATCCAGGTGAGCAGGCCCGCGGGAGCGCCAGGCCAATCGATTACGATCGACAATGTCCAGTACACCGCGGAACCCGGCCAGCGCCTGCTGGCAGCCACTTTGCTGTTCAAAGTGCGCGCCTCGCAGGGCGGCATCCAGAAGCTGACATTGCCGCAAGGCGCCGAAGTGCAATCCGTTGAGATCGACGGCAAGGCCAAGCCGCTGCGCCCCCAAGGCCGCTTGCTGGCTGTGCCCCTGCAGCCGGGAGCGCAGACGGTCGAGGTGCGCTGGCAGCAGCCTTGGCAGCGCGCCATCCACGAGACGCTGCCCGAGCTCGACATGGGTGGCGCGGCCGCCAACGTGCAGTTGCTGCTCAAGCCCGGCGAGAGCCGCTGGCTGCTGTTCGCCCATGGCCCAGCTTGGGGCGCGGCGGTGCTGTTTTGGAGCCGGCTCGTGCTGGTGATCCTGCTGGCCTTGGCGCTCGGCCGCGTGCCGGGGCCGCCGTTGCGCGCCCGTCACTGGCTGCTGCTAGGCCTGGGGCTCGCGCCGGTGCCGGTGCCGGTGGCCATGGTCGTCATCGGCTGGTTTTTGGCCATGGCCTGGCGGCGCCGCTATGGCATCGAGGGTAAGGACGGCACTGGCGCGCTGCACGGGCCGGTCGTGCATAACCTGGCGCAGCTGGTGCTTTTTGGCTGGGGTGTGGCGGCGCTCGGCTGTCTGTACGGTGCAATCCACAGCAATCTGCTGATGGACCTCGACATGCAGGTGCAGGGCGCAGGCTCCAGCGAGCGCGAGCTGCACTGGTTGGTCGACCGCACCGCCGGCAAGCTGCCGCAGGCCGGCATGTGGAGCCTGCCGCTGTGGGTGTGGCGGGCCTTGATGCTGGGCTGGGCGCTGTGGCTGGTGTCGGCGCTGTTGCGCTGGCTGCCGTGGGCGTGGCAGGCGCTGGTCAGCGGCAAGGGCTGGGTGAGTTGGACGCAGGCTGCCGCGGTGCAGCCGGATGCGCCTCCGCCTCCGCCTCCGCCTCCGCCT
>SXRM01000049.1 GCA_005792545.1 Pseudomonadota bacterium
GGCTGCGTTGTGCATGGGCGTCGGATACCTGGGATGAAAGTTTCCGCCAGGCGGTCGATGCGCCGCCAAGGCCGCTAGCCAATGGCTTGAAATTACAAACCTAAAAAAGAATGGGCGCTCGGGTTTGGATTTGCGCCCGCTACGCTACGCCGGTCACCCCGCCGGGGTTGCTACCCCGCGCCGCTTGGAGTCACCCATGCGCATCGTTTCGTCCCGTTTGCTGTTCCTGGCCTCCCTGGCCCTGGTTTCGTTGTTGTCCACGTCGGCCTTTGCCGCCGTCGCTGGTTCGCTGTCGGTGGTGGGCGCCCTGAGCGCCAGCGCCGGTGGTCCCGTCGCCGACGGGGCTTATGACCTCAAAGCCGCGCTCTACCCGACCGACACCGGTGGCACGGCGCTCTGGCAAGAGTCGGCGACCACCGTCGCAGTCAAGGGCGGCCAGTTCGCACTGGTCATCGGCGAAAAGACGCCGATCCCGGCCAAAGTCGGCGGAACTGGCGCCCTGTGGCTCGCCGTCTCTGTCAACGGCGAACCCGACCTGCCGCGGCGCCAGCTGACCAGCGTGGCCAGCGCGCTGCGCAGCGCCGTCGCCGAGTCACTCGAGTGCAGCGGCTGTGTCGGGGCGGGGCACCTGGACCCGCAGGCGCTGGACGCCTACGCCAAGAAAGCACAGCTACACAAAGTGGCCGGCAGCGGCGCCTATGCCGACCTCGTCGGCGCGCCCGATCTGAGCCAGTACGTGCAGGCCTCGGCGCTGGCCAAGGTCGCGGGCAGCGGTCAATACGCCGATCTGCAAGGCGCGCCAGCCCTTGCCGACGTCGCCAAGACCGGCCAGTACGGCGACCTGCTGGGGGCGCCCAAGCTGGCCAAGATCGCGACCAGCGGGCTGTGGTCCGACGTGCAGAACCCGCCGGTGCTCGCCAAAGTCGGCAGCGCCTGCGGCTCCGGGCTCTTGGTCAGCGGCATCGCGGCCGACGGCAGCTTGCAGTGCACCGCCGGCTATGACCCGACCAAGCAACTGTTCCAGTTCACGGTAGCGGCGAGCGACCCGAAGAAGTGCGACGCCGCGCTCCTCGGTGCCGCCTACGTCGGCGAGAAGGACCAGACGCTGTACATCTGCAACGGCAGCGAGTGGTTCCCGATCTCCATCGGCGGCTACGCCACCAAGACCAACCCGGGCAAGTCGTGCAAAGACATCCTGACCAAGGTGCCCGGTGCCAAAGACGGCCTGTACTACATCAGCATCGCCAGCCTGCCGGTGCAGGTCTACTGCGACATGACCAGCGACGGCGGCGGCTGGACGCTGCTGACCTATGCCTACCGGCCCCAGACCGGCGGCAGCGACGTGTATTACCTGCCCAACGCTGCGGCCGGCACCTGGGATCCGGCGGTGCGCGCCGGCAAGGCCGCCATCGATGGCACTGCGCTGCTGCAGACCGCGTCGCAAGTGCTGCTGACCGTGACCAACAACGGCACCAAGCCCGTCGCGGGCAACGCCCTGGCCTACGAGTTGGCGTATCGATGGGCCAAAGCCAGCGGCTACAACCAGTTCGCGCTAGCTCTGTCGAGCACCGCTTGCGTGACGGTGGCGGTCACCGAGCTCAAGACCGGCAACCAGTTCAACGCCAAGACCTTCGACAACCGGCCGCAGCTGTCGTGCAGCGGTCACGCGGGCGGCACGCAGTACGAGCGGCAGTTCATCGGCTTCAACAGCGACACCTGCTACGGCGCCTGCGGGTCCGACCCGGTCACCAGCAACGGCATGGTCGTGTGGTACGGTGACGGCTACACGCCGACGACCTCGGGCGGCCTCAAGGACCCGGCGCGCGCGGCAAGCTGGGGCTTCTGGGTGCGGTAGGCAACCCGCTTCGGTTCAGACGCGGGAAAACCCTTGATTTTCCTGGCACCCCCCGCCATCTCGCGCGAGGTTGCGCTTTTTTCGCGCCCTGCTAACCTTGCCGGCGCGCGCGCGCAGCGGTCCATTGCCCTTGGTGGCACTGCCCGGCCGATCGGTCCAGCGCCTGCACCGCTCGGGAGCGCCGCGCCCCGTTTTTGCCCACATCACCCATTCCGTCGCCCGGAGGAAAAGCATGGCCGCCACCGCGTTGTCCCACGACCAGATGATCAGCGCCTTTGAGTCGCGCTTTGACTACTTGACCGCACGCACGATGCTCAGCGAGGTGCTCGACTCCGCCGGGGTTGGCAAGTCCGGCGCCTACGACGCGGCGGCGCTGGCCAAGATTGCCACTGCAGTCGAAAAGCTGCCGCGCCCGCACCGGCCGCGAAGGCGGAAGCCAAAGCCGAACCCAAGGCCGAACCCAAGGCCGAGGCCGCACCCGCCGAAGCCGCACCTGCCGAAGCCGCGCCTGCCGAGGCCGCTCCGGCCGCAGAAGCTGCTGCTGACGAAGGCGCCGACAAGCCCGCCGAGAAGAAAGCCAAGAAGAAAGAGGGCTAGCCCGCGCTGGGTCGGACTGGCGCGCTGCCCCGCCACGCTGTAAAAAACCCGATCGCACAACCCGCCGCGCCAGTGCTACCATGCGATCAGCCGCGCGCGCGCCTTGCGCCGGTTGGAGTCGCCTTGTCCCTGCCCGTCACCACTGTCGCCGCGCCGCCGGCCAACACCGTCGCCACCCTGCGCAGCTTGCGCGACCCCGACGCCAGCGCGGACCCGATCGAGATCGAGGAAGACTTCTCGTTCGACCTGTCGGGACCCCACACCATCGCGGTGCCGCTCCGCCAGCGCATCCCCGACGACCCCGCCAACCTCGAGCGGCGGATCTCGCACCTTTTCACCAAGGCCAGCAAGGATTTCGGCTTGCTTGAGGCCGGCGACAAGGTCATGGTCTGCATGTCGGGCGGCAAGGACAGCTATGGCCTGCTGCACTTCATGCAGCGTGCGCAGCGTCACAGCCCCATCAAGTTCGACATCGTGGCTGTGCACCTGGACCAGGGCCACCCGGGTTTTCCGCTCGACACCTTGGAGAACTACCTCAAGGGCTGCGGCTCGCCTTACGAAATCGTGCACTACCACACCTACGACATCGTGCTGCAGAAGCTGGAGCCGGGCAAGACCACCTGCTCCTTGTGCTCGCGACTGCGGCGTGGCGTGCTCTACGACACTGCCAAGCGTTTGGGCTGCAACAAAGTTGCGCTCGGCCACCACCGCGACGACATGGTGTCGACGCTTTTGCTCAATCTGTTCTTTTGCGGCCAGCTCAAGGCCATGCCGGCCAAGCTCAAAGCCGACGACGGCTACAACACGGTCATTCGGCCGTTGGCCTACGTGCCGGAGCCGCTGCTGGTCAAGTGGGCAGAAGTCCAAAAGTATCCGCTGATTCCCTGCAACCTGTGCAGCCGCCAGCCCGACCTGAAGCGCGCACAAATGAACACGCTGCTCGCCGACATCGACCGCCGCTACCCGGGCGCGCTGCCCTCGGCCTTGCAGGCCATGCAGAGCGTCAAACCGCGCTTCCTGCTCGACCGTGGCCTGTACGATTTTGCCGGCGCGGCAACCGGCGATGACCGCGAAGAAGACGCATTCGGCTGATTATGGCGACCGACGACTCGCAACCGCGCGCACAGGACACTGGCCGCATCGACCCGGCGCGGGTCGGCGCGGGTTGGCCGGGCGGCCTGGACACCACCACGCTCTGCGGCGTCTTGGAGAACCAGGGCCTGCTGACCGCCGACCAGTTGGACGACGTCGTCCGCATGGCCGACCGCCGCAAGCTCGTGCTCGACCGCCAGCGCCAGCAAGAGGGCGGCGACGACACCGTGCCGTGCAGCGCCGCCGAGGTCATCGCCAGCTTGCAGATGGTGTCGCCGGGCGGCAGCCCACTGACCGAAGAGCGCATCCAAGGCGCGCTGGCCAAGGCCGCCAACTACCGCTTTGTCCGCATCGACCCGCTCAAGCTCGACGCACGCTGGATTGCATCAGTTGTATCGCGTAGTTACGCCAGGAGAAACTGCTGTCTGCCGCTCGGTCGCGCCAATGGCCGGCTGGTCATCGCCACCGACAGCCCGTTCATCGCCACGGCGCTAGAGACGCTCGAATCCCGCGACGGTCAGCCCGCCGACCTCGTCATCTCGGTCCGCAACGACATCTTGCGCATGATCGACGACGTGTTCGTGTTTCGCGCGACGGTGCGCAATGCCGCAGCCGATCTCGGCGACCCCACCATCGACATCGGCAACTTCGAGCAATTGGTTCGCATTGGCCAGCAAGGCAAAGAGGTCGAGGGCGACGACCGCAACGTCATTCGCGCCGTCGATTTCCTGCTGCAATACGCGCTGGATCAGGGCGCCAGCGACATCCACTTGGAGCCCAAGCGCGAGCAGGCCAACGTGCGGCTGCGCATCGACGGCGTTCTGCACGGCGTGCACTCGCTGCCCAAGGTCGTTCACAACGCCGTGGTGTCGCGCATCAAGACCCTGGCGCGCCTGGACATCGCCGAAAAGCGCCGGCCGCAAGACGGTCGCGTCAAGATCGAGCACACGCCGAACAACCTGCCGCCGCGCGAAGTCGAACTGCGCATCTCGACGCTGCCGACAGCCTTTGGCGAAAAGTGCGTGATGCGCATCTTCGACCCCACCATCCTGTTGCAGGATCTGGGAGGCCTGGGCCTTTTTGCGCGCGACCTCGACACCATCCAGCGCATGATCCGGCGACCGCACGGCCTGGTGCTCGTGTGCGGCCCGACCGGCAGCGGCAAGACCACCTCGCTCTACTCGTGTCTGCGCGCCATCGCCAACCCGAACATCAACATCACCACCATCGAAGACCCGATCGAGATGGTCATCGAGGCCTTCAACCAGACGGCAGTGCAGCCCAAGGTCGGTCTGACGTTCGCGGGTGCGTTGCGCACGCTGTTGCGGCAAGACCCCGATGTCATCATGGTCGGCGA
>SXRM01000050.1 GCA_005792545.1 Pseudomonadota bacterium
GAGGTTTGCCAAGCTCCGCGGCAGCGCACTGGACGCCCAACTGTCCGGCAGCGTCGAGGTCAACAACACGGGCACGCTGTCGACGATCGCCAGGAACTCACCCTGAGGCGTCGCGCGATAGTCAAAGGTCGCGATACTTGCAGCTGTTGGCGGTTCCACGGCGACTTGTTCGATCCGTCGGCGGACGGCGCTGGGTCAGCGTAACCCATTTTGACTGTGCCGCGCAATAAGTTGTTGCAGTAATCGTCGGTGATTATTACACTGTGCGTCGACGATCAACGGAACACCATGAGCTACTACTACTTCCCAGACGCCTACCGTTGCCCATCGCCGCCAGAGCGGCCCCGACTCAATGAACTCGCAAAGGCGCTGCTCCATGCGGAATCCACCGATGCGGGGAATGACTGCGCGTTCAGCGATGAGGAACTCCGCAAGGCCCGCCGAAAGATCGCGTACTGGGCGAGCGAAAACTTGCTGCGGCAAGGTGCTGACGGCGAGATGGCGCAGCGTGGTCCAGCGGCCAAATGGGAACCGGATTCTGCCCACCGCATCCAGCGCATCTGCCAGTTACAGCGCGAGTCCAACTTCTCGCTGAAGCAGATAAAGGCAATCCTGGACGCTGAATCGACACCTCAAGGTCAGTCGCCGCAGGTCACTACGAAGCCCGCGATCTCCAAGAACAACGCCTTTCGCCCAGCGGGCGCGACGCCCGAAGAGGGCGCAACTACACAGCGGGTATACAAGATTTCCGACGGAATTTCACTGGTTGTGGACGATGGGCTGCCGCCCGGCGTCGCTGGACTTGTACCCATGCTGGTGCGCGCCGCGCGATCAATCATAGGCGATTGAACCACCGATTTGACAGTGATGTAGGCAAAAACGTAAAATCGTGCTCGCCCGCCACCCACGGCCGGCCGCGAGCTTCGCCATGCAGTACCCCTTCGTCGCCTCCGAAAACCACGTGTTCGTCGACCTGGCCGAGGGCCGCTTTCTGGTCGACACCGGCAGCCCGTTGTCGTTTGCGGCCAACGGGTCGCTGACGATCGGCGGCCGCACCCACGCGGTCGCACGCAAGCTTGGCGCATTTGACGTCGAAACCATCGGCCGCCTCGTCACCGGCCCCTGTGAGGGCCTGATCGGCATGGACCTGCTCGGCGCAGGCGGCGTCATTCTAGACCTGCCCGGCGGCGTGATCCACATCGGCCCGCCAGCGAATGCGGCTCCAGACCGTGCCGCCGTGTGCCCCATGCGGTCCGTTTTGGGTACGCCCGTCGTCAGCACGGTGGTCAACGGCCGTCGCGTCGACGCAGTGTTTGATACAGGGGCGCAATATGGCTACCTGTGCGACGCGGCGCTGGCGGCGGGCCTGCCTCAAGACGGCGCAATCGACGACTACAACCCGGTGCTCGGCGAGATGCACAGCCCGGCGTGGCGGGTCGTCGTTTCCATCGCAGGCGTCGAATTCGAAGACCGCGTCGGACTGCTGACCGGGCTTGGCGCCAGCATGCTGCAGATGATCGGCGTCTCCGCCGTCATCGGTTGCGCCATGTTGCGCGACCACGTCGTTGCGCTCACGCCCAACCGCGGCGAACTGGCCATTTGGCAGCCGCCACCGGGATAGACGCGGCGGTAGAAGCGGAAGGCCCACTAAATTTCCACAAAAACAGACCGGTCGCGGCATTGTTGCGCGCCGATTGCCGAGGTTTGCCGTGAATCTGACCATTCGCACCAAGGACGCCAAGATCGGCCGCGCCGCCGAAGCACGCCTGCGCGACGCCGGGCACTTCGCCTGCTTTGAGTTGGACGAGCACGTCGCCACGAACCGGCTGCGGTTGCCCGCCGGCGTGGACCTTCGGCAGGCCGCCGCGCTGGCGCGAGACTTCGCCCCGCTGCCCATGACCATCGGCGTTGAACCCAACCTGGGCCAGCCAGTGGTTGAGTTGGCCCCGGTGGCGTGGCCCGAGTCAACGAGGGTGCGCATCGCCGCCCCGCGGCACGATCAGGTGCGGCCCGTGACCATCGCCTTGCGGGCTTTGGGCGTGCGTGTCTATGAGTCGTTGCGCGAGGGTGCGACGCGGGCGCGTATGGACTGCGTCGGGTTGCACGACGACCAGGTGGCGTTCTTGCTTTGGCTCGCTGGCAGCGGCGGGCAACCGGTGGGCATTGGCCGCCGGGACGCGCGGTGCGGCGACCATGCAGAAGCGGACATCTTGCTCGCAGCGGGTGCGACCGCATTGGCCTGGCCGCAAGTCGTAGTGCACAGTGACGATTCGGACGCCGCTGGTCGAGTCGCGCTGCGGCTGCAAGCACACGGCTTTTCTGAGGTGCGCGTCGTCGGCTTGCCTCAAGGACCGGCACGCGATCGCTTTCTGATTTCGCAGCCCGACGGCTTGGCGCCCGAGAATCAGCCAGGGTGGTCCGACTGCGCGGCGGTCGTCGCATTGGCGCTGTCCGAAGCGGGTATCGACGGCGCCGGCATGCCGCTGCAGCCTGCACCGGTTGTTGTCGGCTGGCCTGCTACCGCTTCTGCACAACAGGTCTGCGTCTGCCTGCCGTTTGCGCGGGCCAGGGCTGGCACATTGGTGCCGTGGGCCGGTGACAGCCCGCTGCGCTTTCAATGGGTTGTGCGCGGCGACGACGCCGGGCTGTGTGCCAAGGCAACCGCTGCCCTTGCCGCCGCCGGCTTCCGGGTGCGCAAAGAAGCGGCTATGCCCCAATGGCGGCGTCCTCCACAAAGCCGGGCGACAGTTGGCGAAGCCGCAGCCATGCCCCAACAACTGCAAGCCGCGTTTGCACTGGTCCAGGCAAGTTGCCCTGGCATCGTCTGCGGTGCCAATGGCGCGCTCGACGTCGTCGTTGATGCGTCTTTGACAAATCAGGTCTACCTGGACCTGGAGACACCGGTGGAGCCTCTGGCATTCGCGCGGCGCGCAGCATGCGCCTTGCAGGGTGCTGCGGTTCGTTTGGAAGCGTCGCAATGCTCAGTGGCCGCAGCCCTGGTCAGGCCGATCCTTGCGGCGACTCTAGGCGCGCGCTTGCGCTTGACCAGCGCCGCGGACCGGCATGACAAGGCATGTGTCAGGCACAGCGGCGGTCTTGGTCTCGCCGCGCAGCAACTGGCGGCCGCGGTCGGAGCCCTGATTGGCAGCACCGTACCTGTGCGCATCACCGAGGGCTTGAGTGACGGCGTGGTCACCATCGAGCTGCCGGACGACGCGATGGCAGTAGACAGCGCAGGGGATCCATTTGGCGACGACTGGGGTGTCTCGGCCAGTTCTGACCGCGCGTTCTTGCACGAGGTGGCTTCGGCGGTGTGGATTGGCCAGGTTTTGTTGCAGAAGCGAGACGGTCCTCGACACGTGGATGCTCCGGCGCCCGACCTCATCGACGGCATCTGCTTGGACCGGCCAACACGCAGCCTCCTGCTCGCAGTCGCACAAGCAGTGGCGGCGTCGGAGCCGCTGCTCATCGAGGGTCCGACCAGCGCGACCAAGACGACGGCCATCTTGCTGCTGGCGAGCTTGCTCGGCCAACCGGTGCTGCGGGTCAACCTGTCCGGCCAGACGGATTGCGCGGAGTTGGTTGGGCAGTTCGTGCCGGCAGAAGGCGGTGGCTTTCGCTGGCAAGACGGTGCCGCGGCCCGCGCTGCCCTGGGGGGCTATTGGCTGATCCTGGACGAGGTCAACCTGGCGCCGCCGCAGATCCAAGAGCGCCTGAACCCGCTGCTGGAAAGGCGGCCGAGCCTGACGCTAACTGAGCATGACCAGCGGGTCATCGGCAGCGCCAGGTATCCGATCCACCCGAATTTCCGTGTGTTTGGCACGATGAACTCGGCGGACTACGCCGGGCGGTCGACCATGTCGGCTGCCGGCAAGGATCGCTGGCTACACCAGCACATCGCCCACGCGCCAGATGCCGATGCGCTGCGCGACTTGTTGCTGCACGCCGCCTTTGGTGACCAGCCGGTGCTGCCGCCGTGGCAAGTGGCGGTAGCGCCGGCGCTTCGTCCTGGCGACGCACTTTTCGCAGGCGCTTCCCCGCACACCCGCGCGACCTTGACCGCGTTTTTTGGCCGCGTCGCCGAGTTGCAGGGCCGCACGCTCGCGGTGCCGGCCAGCGAGGGCGCTCCGCCTTTGGGAGCCAACCGGCAAGAACCGTACACCTTTACTCGCCGCGGCCTGCTCGCGCTGGTTGGACGGTTGCACCGTGATTGGGTCAACGGCGCTGACCTACACTTGGCGATGCGCGCGGCGCTGCGCCAAACCTACGTCGATCGCGTAGCCGACGAGGACCGGGCGAGCCTCGGGGTATTGCTCGACGCATTCGGGATTGGCCCACGGTGTTGGAAGGTCGGCGCGCCGGCCGCCAACGACAGTTCGGCTGCAGCCACTGAGCCAGCGGAGGCAGCATGAGCAACGACGTGCGCATCTTGACCACGCTCGCCCGGGGACTGGCGGACGGCGCAGAGGTACATCTGGTGCCTGGCAGCGACTGGTCGTGGACGCCAGCAACGCGAACTCTGCAGTTCCGCGCCACTGCCATGCAGGAAGAGGGCTTGCCGATCTGCCTCGCGCTGATTGCACACGAAATCGGCCACGCGTCGATCACGGCCTACCACGTGCCCGAAATGCCCGAGGCGCCCGCGGCAGTGTCAGCGTGGATGTGGCCAGATCTGCTCAATGCTCTGGAGGATCCTCGGGTGGAGCGCTGGATGCTCGGCGCGTTCCCCGGCACGGCGCCGTGGTTCGACATCCTGTTCGCACACGAGCGTGGCCTGGGCAACTTGGGTTCAGTCTCGGCGTGGTCGCGCCGCTGGATGCTCGCCAACACCTTGGAGTGGGGCGCAGCCTGGCAACCGCTCGCCGTCGCGGGCGACGAAGTCCGCGCTGCACTGGACGCGACGCGGGCCGATCGCCGTGCGTACGCGGAATGCGCGCCGCCGACCCATGCCATGCGGCGCGCCGATCGCCAGCCGCTGGTTCTTGCATCAGCACAGCTGGCACTGGGCCACGCCTTAGCCGTTGCCGACGTGTTTGGTCGGCTGCGGGAGGCCCAACGGCAGCTTGTCGCCCAATACCTCGACTCGAACAGCGGCGCCCGCCGTCAAGCCGCCAAGTGCGAATCAAAAGATGTGCGTGAGGCCAGCGCCTTGCTGGCTGCTGCGGAGGCACGGCGGCAGCAGGGTGCGCGCGCGGCGTGTGCCGCTTCCTTGGAACTGGCCGACAAGCTTGTCGAAATCGCCGAGGGCCTGCGCTACACGGCAAGTGCGCGTTCGCCAGAGGCCAATGTCGTCGAAGAAGAGGTATGCGACAAGCAAACCCGAGAGATTTTGCGCGAAGAAGCTGGCCGTTTGCTGGACGAACCGGCTAAGGAGCGCCTCAACAACGCCCTCGCCCTTCGCCGCCGGCCTGATGGCAGTGGCTCGATCTCCCATTCGATGTGCCTGGCCTTCTTGCGTGCCGAATTGGACAGGGTCTTTCCGCATGCGCGCCCCAGCGTGTGGCAAGCTGGGCACCGCAGCGGCCGCCGGCTCGATCTGCGCAAAGCGATTCAAGCATCGGCCGACCCGCACCTGCTCAACGACGTGTGGCAACGGCGCTCTGCTCCGCGCAAGCCCGATGCTGCCGCACTGCTGCTGGTCGACCTGTCGGGGTCGATGACACTCCAAGGCAAAATCCAGGCGGCCGTTCTGGCTTGCAAAGCCTGTGCGCAAGCCCTGCGCGAATTGTCCATCCCCTGCGCAGTGTACGGTTTCCAGGACCAGTTGATTGCGGTCGCTGGGTTTTCCGAACCGTGGTCGCCCGCCTTGGCGGAGCGGGTGGATGAGATGCAGAAGGAGGCCCATGGCACAAGGCGCAACGGGCACAACCGCCCTGGACACAATGACGACGGCCCTTGCCTGGCGGAAGCGGCGGTAATTCTGGCCGGCCGGCGGGAGTCGACCCGCGCCCTGATTGTAATTAGCGATGGCTTGCCGAACGGCGCACACTCCAACGAAGTCGATCTGCACAGCGCCGTCGCCCAACTGACCCTCGAGCGACGCGTCACCCTGGCCGCAATTGGCATCGGCGAAGGCACGGATCACGTTTCGGATTTCTACCCCGATGCGCAGGGCAATGTGCCCGTGAGCGACTTTCCCATTGTGCTGGCGCGCACGTTGGCGGCGCGGATGCGCGGTGGTAGCCGTGTTCGCTCGCCGAAAACAAGCAACGACTCTGACCTCGATGACGTCCGTGACGCGATGCGGAGGCAACTGCACAGGCGGCGGCGGATGCAGATGGTCGAGCGGTTGGGGGACGGCGCTGCGCTCTGGCAATCTCTCGCGCGCGACTGACCGCAATTGACGTGTATTGCTCGCAAATCTTCTGATGTCGTTGAGGTAACCATGCTCCGGAAACTGATAGTCGCCGCACTGCTGTTCTTCGTATCGACCACGCCGGCGGCGTTGGCTGCAGGCGACCCTTACCTGTTCGATCTGCTCCGCAAGCCTGGGTACAAGACCTACCGCACGGCGTGGCGCGCGATGCTCAAGCCTGAACGGAATCTGCCAACCTGGCTGGTCCGTTTTTCGGAGCGTGGGGGCAGTGCCGTCGCCGGCCCCAGTCGCTGGGTGACCGACGGCGCCCGCCGACTCCGTCACGCGACCGTATGCCGGGCGCACAACTGCGGACCGGATTATGTCTGGGTCCTGTTCACCGCCGACGGCAAGCGGGCTTGGGCATTGCACATTCTGCCAGGCGCGGACGGCGAGCAAAGCCGCTGGTACGGCAAGCCGGACGCCAGGATGCGCGCCTTGCTTCAACGGCTTGCGGACGAGTAGACTCTGGCGAATCAGGGGCCAGTCGACGCGCAGTCGCGCGTTTGACGGTCGACGGCGGCGAAGTGGCCGCACGGGCGAATCAACTCGGCGACATGGGAGTCGTCAACTATGAATGGCAAGGAGCAAACCATGAACGAGCAACCAACCGCTTTTGGCCGGGCCATGCTGGCGGGGCTCCATAACCCGCATACCACGTTCAGCCTGACGTGGCGGTTCCCTGCGCAAGACCATGCGCGCCCGATCACGTTCACAGCTCGTTGCCACGACTTCTTGGAGGTTCGTCTGGACGAAAGGCGTCTGCTTGAGGCGCAGGAGTTGCCGGCAGCGCCGCGCATCCTCGATCTCGGCTGTGGCATCGGCCGACACCTGCGCTGGCTGCGCAACGCCCATCCGGCGGCGCAGCTGGTCGGTGTCGAGCAGTGTCCGGGCATGCTGGCGCACTGTCAGGCGACCGTAACTGCGCCGGCTGACTGGTTCTCCTGCCTGGATGCGGCGCTGCGCATGCCGGCTGAAGGCGGCTTCGACGCCATCCTGCTGATGGGCAATGGGCTGGGCATCGGCGGTGTAGAGCAGGATTGCGAAGCGATGCTGGCGCGGCTGGCCGCGGCGCTCGCGCCTGGTGGCGTACTGGTGATCGAGTCGATGCCGCCGCCGATGGGCGGGGGCGGCTACGGTCATGCGATGACGACGATTGAGGCGTATGGCCAGACGGACGGGCCGTTTCCGTGGGGCTTTGCGACGTCGGCTTGGTTGGCGGCGCGGTTGCGGGCCCTCGGCTTGCAGACTGAGGTGATGGCGAATAATGCGCCGGGACCTGGGGTGTATTTTGCGGTGGGGGCGCGGGGGTGACGGTGCGGCGGTGACGCCGGTCGTTGGACGGCAATTGGTCAAACCGTCGGGGCAAACCACGACTTTGCTACCGCAAACAGTGTAAGGGAGTTCATCATGCGCATTCTACATACCGCGGACTGGCACTTGGGCCACACCCTGCGCGACCTTTCGCGCGACGCCGAATTCGACGCGTTCTTGGCCTGGCTGCGTCAAGTGCTGACGAGCGAGCGTGTGGACGCCCTCATTGTCGCAGGCGACATTTTCGACGCGGCGATTCCACCGCCTGCGGCGCAAGCGCAGTGGTTCGGCTTCTTGACAGACGTGTGGCGCGCCCTGCCCGCCTTGCACGTGGTCGCCATTGCCGGCAATCACGACCACGCGCACCGCTTGCAAGCGCCAACACCTGTGCTCGATGCGCTGGGCAGGTTGCACGTGGTCGGCACACCCGATCCGGCGCGGTGGGTAGTGGAATTGCCTGAGCTTGACGGCCCGGGCGCAGTTTGCGCTGTCGTGCCGTTCTTGCGGCCAGCGGATCTGCCAGTTCGCATGGATCCGGTGGCCGGCGTCGCTGCCATCTACGATCGGGCTTTCGAACAAGCGCGCCAGCTGCGCAAGCCGAGGCAAGCTCTGCTCGCCACAGGCCACTGCTACATGGTTGGCGGCAAGATTAGCGAGCTATCCGAGCGGCAAATTCAGCGCGGCAACCAAGACGCATTGCCAGTGGACATGTTTCCGCAGGACGTCACGTATGTCGCGCTTGGCCACTTGCAC
>SXRM01000051.1 GCA_005792545.1 Pseudomonadota bacterium
CGGTGTTCCTCGACGGTGGCTACGCGGCGGGGACCATGGTGGCGATGCGCGTGATGGGCGCGCGCGTCGACGAACTGGTGTCGCGCTACAAGGCTGGCAACTTCGTGTCGCGCGCCGAAGCCTACGCCTCGACCGACAACTACAAGACGGCGCTGCAGGTGCTGCTGTCGCGTCAGCAGGCCACACCGGCGACGTACACGGTCCTAGCACAGTTCGGACCGTCGCACGCGCCGCAGTTTCGGGTGCAGTGTGCTGCAACCCTGGGCGGCCAGACGCGGTTGGCGACCGGCGAGGGCACCAGCAAGAAGGCGGCTGAGCTCGAGGCCGCGCGCCAGCTGTTTCAGCGTTTGCAGAGTCTGGGTTTGGCAGGCCGCAGCTAATCGCGCGCCACCGATTCATGGTACCTTTGCAAACCGCCGCCGCCGCCGGCGCCTGACGGGCCTGACCTTGCGCACTTGGTGTCTTGCACTGCCGTTGCTCGCGGCGCTAGCCGCCTTGCCGCAGGAGGGCCACGGCCTCAGCGCCTCAGCGGTGCAGTTGGCGTGGCTTAGAACGCCAGCGGGACCAGATCCGACGACGGCGCTGGAGACCTGGGCGCAGGAAATGCGCCTGCGCACGTCGGTGGCGATGCCCGGACAGCCTGTGGCGTTGCGACCGGACGACCGGGCCATCTTGCGCTACCCGTTGCTCTACCTGGCCGGTGACCGCGCGCTGCCACCGCTGAGCGACGCCGCCGTCGCGCTTTTGCGCCGCCACTTCTCGTCCGGCGGTACGCTCGTCGTCGACAACGTTGGCCGCGCCGAAGCCAACGCCGCCTTTGATGCCAGCCTTCGCCGCGAGTTGGGTCGAATCATTCCGCAGCAGCTGCAGAAGGTGGCGCCCGGCCACGTGGTGTTTCGCACCTTCTACCGCCTCGATCGTTCCGTCGGTCGCCGCGCCGATAGCCATGATCTTGAAGGTCTGCGGGTCGGCAGCCACTATGCGGTGCTCTACACGCGCAATGATCTCGCCGGCGCGCTGCAGCGACAGAGCCTGGGTGGCTATGCCTTGGCCGTCGTTCCGGGCGGCGAGACCCAACGCGAGCTGGCCCTCAGGCTGGCCGTCAATCTCGCGATGTATGCTTTGTGCCTGGACTACAAGGACGACCAGACCCACGTCCTGTACTTGCTGTCGCATCGGCGCACCGCGGCCCCCGCGCCTGCCGCGCCGCCTGCCAGCGAAGACTGACGGGCACGGGACGATATGCCCCCGAGCGGCGAAATCTGGCGCGACCACCTGCAATGGGCGCTTGGCTTGTCGGGCCACGGCGCGGTGTGGGCGCTCGCGTTCACGTTGACGCTGGTGACCCTGGCGTTGACAGTGCTGCACGTGCGCACGCTCAACCGGCGGCTGCACCGCGCGGTGTTGATCGGGTTGCGAACTGCTGTGCTGGCCACGCTGCTCGTCGTGTTGGGGCAGCCGACCTGGGTCGCACGCGCCGATCGGCAAGGCACCCGCAAAGTGGTGGTGCTGGTCGACGCGTCGGCGTCGATGGCAACGGGCGCTGAAGGCAAGCGGCGCTGGGACCGAGCAGTGGATGCAGCCAGGGCGCTGATGGCGCGCGGTGGCGCAACGCTATGGGCATTCGGCCAACACGCCGGCCTTGTGCGCGACGTGCGCCAGTACAGCCCCGACCTGCCGGCCACAGACCTGCTGGGCGCGCTGCGGCGGGTGCGCGACACCGTCACGCCGGAAGGGCTGCGCGCGGTCGTCCTCATCAGCGATGGGCTGGACAACGCTGAACTGCGCACGCGCAACGGCGCCGATGCGACTGCGCTGGACGCAGAGTCGGCTGAATTGGTGCGGGCGCTGCGGGTGCCGGTCCATGGTGTGGTCATCGACGACCCCAAGCCGGTGCGCGACGTCGCGGTGTCGGCGTTGCGCATGAGCCAGTTTGGCTACGCGCGCACCTACATGCCGGTCGCCGTGGACCTGGAGTTGAGCGGCCTTCAAGGTGAAAAAGGCACCTTGTCGCTGCAATTGCTTGACAACGGCAGGGCGCTGGTTACCCAGGAGGTGCCCATTGCCGGTCTGCCGCGGCGCACCGTTTCGCTAGAATTTCAACCACTGCACGTCGGCACCCACGTCATCGAAGCCGTGGTGGCGCCGCTGTCCGACGAGGCGACTTTGTCGAACAACCGCGCCCACGCTGGCCTGTCGGTCGTGCGAGATCGCGTTCGCGTACTGCATCTGGCCGGGCAGCCCAGTTGGGACACGCGCTTCTTGCGAACCCATCTGCGCGCTGCGGCCAACGTGGACCTGGTCAGCTTCTACATCATGGTCGGCGAAGGCGCTGGGGCCTATGTCGCTGGCGAGGAGACCACGCTCATCCCGTTTCCTGCCAAGGAGATTTTCGAAGATGCGCTGTCGGGCTTTGACGCCATCATCTTGCACGACTTTCCGTATGGCCCCTTCCAACTGGATCAGTACATGCCGCAAGTTGCGCGCCATGTTCGCGGTGGCGGCGGGCTGCTGGTCATCGGCGGCCCGCTGGCCTTGAGTGCCGGCGGCTATCACGGTACGCCGCTTGCCGACCTGCTGCCGGTGCAGCTTGCGCCGCCCGGAGACGATGGTGGCTGGGCCGAAGGCACACTGCAGCCGGCCCCGACGCCGCTCGGCGCCAGCCACGCAGTCGCCATGCTCGGTCGCGATCCGCAGCAAAGCGCCGCCGCCTGGGCCAAGCACCGGCTGTTTGGTCGCAATACAGGGCTATTGCCACGCGAAGGGACGGCGATGCTGGTCGCAGATGCCAAAGAGCGGGCGCTGCTGGCCATTGGCGAGATCGAGCAGGGTCGCAGCGCGGTGTTGGGCTCGGCTTCGCTGTGGACTTGGGCGTTTGGCGCAGATACCGCCGACACCAGTGACGGCAAGCCAGCAGGCGATGTCGAGGTGGACGCGCGAGCTGACTACCACCGTCTGCTCGACCAGTTGCTGGCCTGGCTGGTCCGCGATCCCGATTATGAGCTGCTGCGGCTTGAGCCACCCAAGCAGGCCGTGCCTGCTGGCCAGCCTGTCGCGATCCGGGTGTTCGCGCGCGACGGTGCCGGCCAGCCGCTGGCCAACGTGCCGTTGCGCTGGGAGCGCCTGGACCCGGCCGCCAACAAACCTGACGCCGCCGTGGCCAGGCCGGGGCCAAGCACCAATGACCGCGGCGAGGCCACGCTGGTCATCTCAGACCTGCCGCCCGGCGCCTGGCTGGGTGTGGTCGAGATTGACTGGCACGGCCGGCCGCAACGCGCGGTGGTGCCGGTGGTCGTCGCGCAGGCGACAGCCGAGACGGCAGCAGTCCAACCAGACGATCGCCTGTTGCAGTTGCTGGCCAAGGCTTCCGGCGGCGCCGTCTGGCAAGGCAGTGCGCCAGCGAACGGCGTGCCCGTGGCTCCCGCTGATCCTGCCGATCCGCTCGCGCGCGCGGACCTGGTCCACACCGACCTATGGAGCCGGCCAGAGGTCCTGCTGCTGTTACTCGGGCTTCTGGGCGCCGAGTGGATCCTTCGCCGGCGTTGGGGGCTGGCCTGAGCCTGCTTTCGACCCCCTCTTCAACGCGTCGACCGGATCTCGCGGCGGCGTTTGAAGCCTACGATTGCCGCGACGCCAGCTGCCAAGGCTAGCCAGCCGACCGTCGACTGGTGGGTAGCGCGGCAGCCACCGTCGCCACCTGCTGCGGCGCTGCCGTTGCCCGGCGCGGTCGCTCCCGCCCCAAGGCCACCTGCAACGCCTCCGCCACCGGCGCCCTGACCGTCTGCGGGGTCGCTGCCACCACTTTTGCCCACATCTGTGCCTGCCCCGGTCGCACCTGCATCCGGCGTTGGGTCGGGCTTGCCGCCGCACTCGCCGCTACCGCACGGCTTGTCGGCCGGGCATTCCTCCAAGGTCGGTCCGGCGCCACACGCGTCGTAGAGCTCCACGAACCCTTTGCCCTGACAGCTTTTTTGCTCGGGCTGGGTCTCGCCCGCGTGCACACAACCGCCATTGGCGCAGCTGTCCGCCGTGCAGTCCAAGCCGTCGTCGCAGTCTTTGGCGAGGCCAGCGAGGCACAACCCCAGTGCGCAGTAGTCGCCTTGGGTGCAGGCGTCGCCGTCGTCGCAGGCGCCCGCTTTGGGCTCATTGGTACAACTGCCGCCGAGGCAGCCGTCGGCCGTGCAGGTGTTGTCGTCGTCGCAGTTTTTGGCGCTGCCTGCGCACACGCCGCTGGCGCACGCGTCGGCAAGGGTGCAGGCGTCGCCGTCGTCGCAGGCGCCCGCGATCGCCTTGTGGGTACACTTGCCGGCCGCGCACGCGTCTTGGCTGCATGGGTTGCCGTCGTCGCAGCCTTGACCCACATGCTTGCACCCGGTAGGCCCGCAGGTGTCGGCCGTGCACGGGTCGCCGTCGTCGCAGGTGCCCGGCTGCGGCGGGTTCTTGCAGGTCCCTTTGTCGCACAGGTCTTGCGTGCAAGCGACGCCGTCGCTGCAGTCTTTGGCCTTGCCGGGCTGGCAGACGCCCTTACTGCATACATCATTGATCGTGCAAGAGTTCTTGTCGTCGCAGGCCTTGGCGTTGTCTGCGAATACGCACTTGCCAGCCGCGCAGGTGTCGGTGGTGCACAGCTTGGCGTCGTCGCAGGGTTTTTCACCACCAGCCGCGCAATTGCCGTTCTGGCACGCGTCGTTCAGCGTGCAGGCGTTGCCGTCGTCGCAGGGGCCGGCGATGGGGACGTGGCTGCAATTGCCGTTCGCGCACGCATCCTTGGTGCAGACCTTGCCGTCGTCGCAGTTTTTGCTGGCGCACGGGTCGGCAGCGCCGATGAGGGTCTTGTACGACTCGACAAGCGAGTTATAGGGCGACACGAACACCGTACCGACGCCAGCCACGAATTGTTCAATGTCGAAGTGCAGGTGTACCGAGGTCGGCGTGCCGCCAAACGCGTTGGACACCAAGCCCAATTGCTGGCCCTTGCTCACCTTTTGGCCGGTCTTGACCTTGAGCGTCGCAGGATCCATGTGCAGGTAGCGGTACGTCGTGCCGCTGGCACCCTTGAGGTACACCGAATACGTGCCAATGCTGGTGATGGTGCCGTCCTCGGTCGCCGCCGTCGGGTGCTTCTTGTTCTCGCACGTTGCACCGCGAATGTCCTGGCCCTGGTGCCCCTTGCCGGCCGGGCACAGCGGCATCGACCACGTTCGCGTCTCGCAGTAGTTGTCATGCCAGGGGTAGCTGAAGTTCTTGACGTCGCACTGGCTGCCCTTGGGGCCTTGCGAGCCACCCACCCCCCAGACCTGCGAATTGGGGTACGACGGGGCCTGCAGTATCGGATAGCGCATCGTCGGCGCGTAGACCTTGGTGGTCTTGAGGCCGGTGCCCGATCCCGGCACCAGGACCCCGGCCGGCTCGTAGGTAAATGGGGCGGCCAGCGCGCAAGTTGACCACGCCAGCGCTGCAGCAGACGTGGCGAGACGAATCGCCTTCATGGCGACACCTCGCCAGGTAGCGACCACAAGCGCAGTTCGTCGACCAATTTGAGGACAAAAGCGTCTTGCGTGCAGCGCACATCGCGGTCGGGCAGGGCGCACTCGACGCTGACGGCGTAGCTGGCGCCAAAGGCCAAGAAGGTCGCCTCGACGATGCCCTCGTTGCGCGTCAGCAGTGGCTGTCGCCACGTTGGCGGCGACCAGTCAGAGGGCACCATCTCCGGGTCGACCGTCGCCATACGGTCGCCTTGGATGACCACCGTCAGGTCGTCGACTGGACTCGATAGCGCGTACCAGTCCGCCTCGCCGGTCGCGATGCCAACTGCGGTCCATGGCCCGCCACCGGGTAGCAACACCGGCAGTTTTGCGCGTCGCAGGATCTGGCCTTGGATTGACGTCAGCGCGTCGCTCAGCCGCGGGTGCGCGTCTGCGGCTGTCCAGTCGATCGCTTTGCGCACGCGTAGCACGCCGCCGGCTTTGCCACCCTCGATTGAGGAGGGAGCAGCGGTCCTCGTTAGTGCACCGGTCGTCGTGGCAGTGGTCTGTGTTGGGCGATCGATGGACGCGTTGGGCGGCGCTGGCGTCTGGGCGCACGCGGCTGTGGTCGCGAGCAGGCACAACAGGTACACACGCATCGCGGCCTCATCTACGGCGCATAGGCCGTGCTGTAAAAGTCTACGCCCCGGCCATTCGGGCGCAAGGGGCATCGGTCAACGTGTCCCCAGCAAGACCATGGAGATTTCGTGTCGTCTCATGCACTTCGTAGGCCGGCGGTCACGGTCCGCTGACCGCCAGCGTCAACACCGACAAGCCGCTCGCGGTCTCGTAGGCCAGCGAAAAGCGGTCCCCTTTGGGTGCAACGACCAGTTCGCTCAAGCCACCCGACCCGACCAGGACCTGGGCCGCCGTCGTCGACGTCCAGTCTTTGGCCACCACCTGGTTCCAGACCGTCAGCAGCTTCTTGTCGTCCAACGGCTTGACGCGGGCCACGGCGATAGTTGTCGCGCCAGGCATCGCCCATGCCAGCAAGAAGTCGGGCGAGGCGGGTATTTCCGCTACGCGAAATGCCGCAATCGCGGTGGCGCCCGGCTTGGGGGCGTCCAGGGTTTGCCACAGACTCGGAGCAACTGTGGCGGTGCCGTCGGGGTCGAGCCGCAACCACGCCAGGAACACCTTGGTCTGCCCTGCCTGCTGCAGCGCGCCGGACAGCAAGGCACCGATGCGCTTGCTTTCGGGGTCCCAGATGGCTTCGACTGCGTGATACGCAAGGCCCTGTGCCACCACGTCGATGTCTTGTGCAGCCACCTTGGCCGTGCCCTTGGCGCCCTGGTCGCCGATCTTGTCGAGCTGCAGCGTGGGCACAGGGTCCAGGCCCGAGGTGGCCGACGGGATGAAGGTGACGGGCGACAGCAGGTAGGGCCCCGCTGGCGCCGCCACCAACGCAGGGCGGCCCGCTGTGGTGGCCACGGATCCCTGTGGGGCGCCGCTCGGCTTTAGAGACTTGGGTTTGGCCCAGTCCAGCGGGTAGGCGCCACTGGACAGCCAGACCTCGCTGCCATCCGACGCGCCGATGTGGCCTGAGAGGCTATTGGGAGATGCAGGGTCGCCGCCCAGAGTCCCGAGCGCGACGACCGGCCGACCGACGGCGGCTGGCAAGCAGCCAGTAGCTGGGCCTGCGGTCTTGCCCTCTGGCGCAATGACCGCAAGCCGCCCGCTGGCGTTGGGACAGGTGCCGGTCCATTCCTGCCAGGCCAGCGCAAGGTGCGCAAAGCTGGCGGGGTGCGCGATCAACTGCGGCAGCGCGGCGCAGGCCTTGTCGTTGACGCCAGCGATGGCCTGCGTCTTGATGCCGCCACCGGCTGGAGCCAGGTGTGCGACCACCAGTGGCGCGCCCGTGCCCGCTGCGTCGGCGCACGGCTTGCTTTGCGCGGCGAGCCACAGACGCGGCACCGGGCCCAGCGCGTCCGCTGCGGTGTCGTGCCAGCGTAAACTCGGCTGCGTGGGCTTACCGGCGAGACTGCCCGCAAACGGCACCGCCACCGGACCAGGCGTGACGCCATTGGCCGACGACAGGCACTTGGCGGCGAAGCAAGCGTGCAGCGCCGGGCAGTTGGTGACGGCCGTGCATCCAAGCGACGGCTCACAAACAGAAGACTGGCATGCCGCGGCTTGGTCGCTGCTGGTGGTGCATGACACTTGTTGGCCAGTGCACTTGCCCGCGGCGCAGATGTCGCTGGTCGTGCACGCGCTGCCATCGGAGCACGCGGACCCCGACAGGGCGACATGGCTGCAGCCGGCCGTCGGCGAGCACGCGTCGGTCGTGCACGGGTTGGCGTCGTCACACGTGCCGCCTTCGCTGGCCTTGCACCCGCCGGCCTTGCACGTCTCGCCGATGGTGCACGGGTTGCCATCATCGCACGGATTGCCCGATTGCGGCGTCCAGGCAGTCTGCGAGGCTAGCGGTTGGCAACTCTGGCACGCAGCGGCCGGATTGCTTTGATTGGCTGCGCGGCACACACCATCGATGACGCACCATGCAGCAGACACCACAGCTGTGCACTGGCCGTCGCTGCACGCGGACTCCGTGCACGCCAACGCGTCGTCGGGGCACGTCGAGCCATTGGTCGCGTTACTGTGCGTGCATCCACTGACCGGCGCGCAGCCGTCGACGGTGCACGGGTTGTTGTCGTTGCACGTGATGGGGATGCCCGCGCATTGGCCCTGCACGCACGCGTCACTGGTCGTACAGACGCTGCCGTCGTTGCAGGGCCCTGGCACGGGAACGCTAAAGCAAGGCGACTTGCTGTTCTGGGGGTTGCAGTCGTCGAGCGTACACGCGTTGCCGTCGGCGCAGTCGATTGGTTTGCCCAGGCACTTGCCGCTTTGCATGCACAGGTCGTCGGCGGTGCAGATGTTGCCGTCGGGGCAGGGCAGGCCTGTGCGCGGCGACCACACCTTCTGGCTGACCTTGGGTAGGCAGCCCAGGCACGGATCGGCGGGGTGGATGGCCCCGCCGCTCAAGCACGTGTTCTCGATGTAGCAGGCATCGCTGGTGACTTGATCGTGCTTGCACTCGATGCCCACGCAGACATCGATGGTGCAGGCGACATTGTCGCTGGTGCAGGCGGTGCCGTCGCCGTAGGGCACGTGGTCGCACTGGCCTTTTTGCGGTGCGCACAGGTCTAGCGTGCACGGGTTGTTGTCGTCGCAGTTCTTGACCGCGCCCGTGCAGACGCCGTCGATGCAGATGTCGGTGACCGTACACGCGTTGTCGTCGTTGCACGTCTGACCCTGTAACGCCTGCGCAACACAACCTTTTTCAGCCACGCAGCTGTCTAGCGAGCACGGGTTCTTGTCGTCGCACACCAGCGCCGCGCCGCCGCAAGTGACGCCCGCACACTTGTCGGGGCCCGTGCATGCGTTGTTGTCATCGCAAGCGCCCGTGCCAACGGGTTGGTTGTTGCAGCCTTTGCTGACACACGCGTCGAGCGTGCAGGGATTCTTGTCGTTGCAGTCTTCGTCGCCACCGCAGGGGCAGATGATGGTCCCCGGCAGACAGGCGCCGGTGGCGCAGGCGTCAAATTTGGTGCACGCATCGCCGTCGTTGCACGGCGCGGTGTTGGGGGCGTGGGTGCAGCCGAACGCGGGTGCGCAGCTGTCGGTCGTACAGGGATTCTTGTCGTCGCATACCGCAGGCGCCAGCGGCGTTCCGGCGCACTTTCCGGCCAGGCACTGGTCGCCGGCGGTGCAGGCGTTGTCATCGTTGCAGACGCCGGCCACGGGGGTGAATACACAGCCCTTGACGATGTCGCAGCTATCGGCCGTGCACGGACTTTTGTCGCCGCAGGTCACGGGCGTGCCGCCACACTTGCCTGCCGAACAGACGTCGAACGACGTGCAGGCGTTGCCGTCATTGCATGCTGAGCCCGACAGCAGGGTCCAGGCATTGGGCGTCTTGACGTCACAGATCAAGCAGGGCTGGTCGTCGGGCTTGCCGCCGGACGGCACGCATTTGCCGCCGATCTCGCATTTGTCGAAGATTTTCGTTGGCTCACACTTGCCACCGATGCAAACGTCCTCGGTGCAAGGTTCCGCGTCTGCGGTGCACGGCCCAGCCTGTGGCGTATGCAGACAGCCAAAACCAGCGGTGCAACTGTCCTTGGTACACGGATTGCCGTCCTGGCAGTCCAACGTCGCTGCGCCCTTGCAGTCGCCTTGGGTGCAGACATCGCCGGTCGTACAGGGATCGCCGTCCGTGCAGGTGGCGGCTTGCGGCGTGCTGACACAGCCAAGCTTGGGATCGCACGACAGGACGGCACAGGCAGTGGTGCCAGGGCACTCGACGGGCTTGCCGACGCAAGCGCTGGTGGGATCGCACTGGTCGCCCGAAGTGCAGGAGTCCCCGTCGCTGCAAGGGCCATCGACCACCGATGTCCATGTGCTTGTTGCCGATTCGGGCAGGCAGCGCGCGCAAGGGGTGCCGGGTTTGGCGTCGCCAGCCGCGTAGCAGGTTCCGTCAATGCGGCAGTGCTGCGGCAACAGCAGCTTGTTGCATGTCCCCTGATCGTCGCAAACGCCGACAACGCATGCGCCGGCGCCCGTCTGGCAACTGCTTCCGGCCAGGAAGTTGGCGTGAAAACAAGCCGTGTCCAGGCAGGTGTCGAGCGTGCAGTCGTTGCCGTCGTCGCACACCAGACCCGTCGCATTGCAGCCCCCGGTCTTGCACTGCCCGGGCGCAGGGCACCCGCCGGCAGTGGTGCAGGTGGTGCCGTCCGACAGTTGCGCTGGCGTGCAGCGGCCAGTCTCGCACTTCCAGCGTGCGCACGGCACCTTGTTGAGCGAGGCCGCGATCGCTGCCAGTTCGCATTCCGGGTCCGACGTGCAGGGCGCTGCTTGCAGCCCGTCGATCGATGCGCCGTCGCCCGTCACCGCCGCGTCGCCGCCCTGGCGTGCCACATCTGGCGCTGGGGTGGCGCACACGCCCGCCAGACACAAGCCGCTCGGGCAGTCTTTGTTGTCGACGCAGATGGCGGTCGGGTTGGCCAGATTGCCGCACGCTGCCCAACAAGCGATGAGCCCGGCGGCCACAAACCCGCGCGCCGCGCACTGTCGCACTGCCCGGCCGACCACGTGGCTGAGCGCAGCGGATCGTCGTCCTTCTGTCAGCCTGTCCAGCAAGCAGCGTTCCGGCCACCGGCGCCAACGCCGGTCAGGCGACAGTAGTATTGCGTTTCCGGGTAGGGCTGTCGATGGATGTCAACAGGGTGTAACCGCGATACTGCGGCGTCGCCTTCACGGACGATTACAAATGTGGCGGCTGGTCCGGCTGCGGCAGCGCCTCAATGGCCAGCGGCGACGCCGGCTCCACGGGCTGTGGTGCGGCAGAGATGCGCGCCCTCTGCAGGGCCTCGACGTCTTTGACCGTGGCCAGATGGACGTCGATGAACTGACCGGGCGCCACGGGCACGGACACGAACGCCTCGAGGTTGGCATCCAGCCGCGCCAGCCAGGTTTTGCGGGCCGTGACGACCTTTAGCGTCGCGTGGCTGCCCTTAGCGCGCGTCGGTTTGCAAGCGGCCAGGTGCAACCGCACGCCGTCCCAATCGCCGCGCGTCGCCGAGCGCCAGTACACCCGTGATTCGCCGCCTTCACCGCTGACGACGGGCCCCAAGCGATCACCGGCACTTGGCCGACCATCGGGGCCCGGCAGCGCCTCCAGCGCAATGGCATCGGCGTCTTCCATCGATCCGCAGTCCAATGAAGCGTACCCATCCCACACGACCGCGCCGCGCGCGCCGCCCGCTGGCTCGCGCTCGCCGCCGCTGGTCAGACCCCAGCGCACCGTAGCGACGACGTACAGGGCATCGCGGCGGTCAAATGGCGGCGCAGACACGGGGACTTCAATGGCTGGACTGGCCGTCACCTGACCGCGGACAGCGGCCACCGACGGCGCCAGGCGGTCGCGCGCCAGCCACAACGCCGCGACCACCACGCAAACTGCGAACATCGGCAGCAGCACGGCCAACGCAAAGCGACGCAAAGTCCTGGTCAACGGGCAGACTCCAGCACGCGCGCGACATCTCGCCGGTGCGCACAGGCCCAACGTAGCGAAAACGTGTGACTCTTGCAAGCGCGCAGGCGACGGACCGCGCCGTTGCCAACGCCAGGATTTGTACGCGCAAGACCGGCGTGCCAAGATCGCGCCACCGCGGGCGCAATCGGAATTGCAGCGCTAGCGGGCAATCGTGGGCAGCGATGGCAGCGGCAGACGACACGGCGCAGCAAACGGGGCAGCCAGCGACGGGCGGATTGGGTCCCGGTTCGGTGGTCGGCGGCACTTGGCTTGTCGAGCGGATGCTGGGCAAAGGCGGCATGGGCGCCGTATGGCTCGCGCGGCACCAGCGCCTGCCCGACAAGCGCTCGGCGATCAAGGTGCTCATCGGCACAGGCTTGCGCGACGAAGCGTACCTGCGGTTTGCCCGCGAGGCCGAGATCGCGACCCGCATTGGCCATCCCAACATCGTTGACGTGCTCGACATGGCGTCTTTGGCGACCGGCGAGCCGTACATCGTGTTGGAGTACCTGCAAGGCGAAGATCTGCGCGCGCGGCTGCGCAAATACGGGTCCCTGAACTTCGCCGAAACCTGTGACATCACGCGGCAAATCGGTTCGGCGCTGTTCGCGGCGCATCGGCAGGACGTGGTCCACCGCGATCTGAAGCCCGAAAACGTGTTCTTGGTGCCGACCGACTCTGGCGGGGTCATCCGCGAGCACGTCAAGGTGCTCGACTTTGGCATCAGCAAGCTGCGCGGATCGCAGACGTTGCAGACCCAGGAAGCGATGCTGTTGGGCACGCCGCAGTACATGGCTCCCGAGCAGGCCGCCGGCCGCAACCAGGAAGTCGACGCGCGCAGCGACCAGTTCGCACTGGCAGTGATGGTGTACGAGATGGTGACCGGTCGGCCGCCCTGGCAAGCCGACACGCCGCTTGGTCTGCTGTTTCAAGTCGTCCACGCGCCTACGCCCGCGATCGGCCTGCAGGTGCCCGATCTGCCGGCGAACGCCGTGCTGGCCATTGAGCGGGCGCTCAGCAAGGACGCGGCCGGCCGCTTTGACGACGTCGCTCAGTTTGTCGAGGCGTTGACCGGGTCGCCACTGGCGGCACTGGCAGCCAAGAAGGGCGAGACGCGGTCCTATGCCACGCCCTTTCGCAAGACTGGGCCCGTGACGGCGTCCACTCGCAAGGAAGAGCACGACACCTCGCCCGAAGTGGAACTGCCAACGTACGACGGCAGCGCGCCAACCGACAACGTCGAGGCCAAGCCACTGCCTCAAGTGCCGTTGCCGCAACTGGCTGCCGCCGCGCCTCCGCCAACGCCCACCGCAGCGCCGGTGCAGCGAAAGAGCCTTGCTTGGGTGCCTGCCGTCGTTGCGGCGGTGGGTCTGGTGGCCATTGCCGTCTATGCGTTGCGCCCCAAGCCAGCCGCGACCCAAGCGGACTTGACCGCCACCGTCTCAGCCGCGTTGACGGATCTGGCAGATGCCGCAGTGACCGTCGCGACGGATGGACTCGCCGGCGCTGGTGAACCAACCGCGACCAGAACGGCCGGGCCCGTGGCGATCGAGGCACTGCCACCCATTGCCGCCCCTGTCGCCGCCAATGCCCCGACGCAACTGCTGACGGCTGACGCTGCGTACTCACCACCCGCGGCAGCCGCCGACGACGCTGCGGTCGCCGAAGCCGCCCTGGCCAGCGAGGACTGGCCCACGGCAGAGCGCAGTGCAGTCCGCGCAGCTGCGACCACCGGCGATCCGCGCGCATTCGCTGTGCTGGTCCGCGTCCACTGTCGGCGCGGTGACGTCGCCGGTGCGCGCACGTGGCATGGCCAGTTGTCGGGTGCTGCCAAGGCGGCCGCGCGCGCCTGGTGTGCTGTGCGCGGCGTCGACCTGTAGCGCGGCGCGCCCAAAGACCGACCGTTGCAGCCACTGCGCCCATCATTTTGGACTCGCTGGACCCTGGCCGCGCTAGCGCTGCTGGTGGTCGGCCTTGCTGTGCTTGCGTGGGGCGTGCGCCAGATCGAGCCCGAACTGCGGGCGGTGGTGGACCGGCGACTGTCCGATTCCGGCTTTTCGGTGCGTTGGGCGCACCTGGATGCGCACCTCGACGGCACGGTGGAACTGCACGAGTTGCAGGTCTTTGAGGGCAGGACTGCCCTTGCCCGGGTCGTGGCGCTGCGCGGCAAACTGTCGTGGTGGGCGCTGCTGACCGGCCGCAAGCGCCTGTCGTGGCTACACATCGACAGCCCGAGCGTCTTTGTGGACGCCTTTGAAGGCCGGCCGGTTGCCTGGCTGCGTCTGGCCGCCGCGTGGCGCAGAGCGGCAGACCCGAACGAACCGACCCAGCAGCGAACGCTCGCTGACCGCGTGGGCGAGATTGTGGTGCGGGGCGGCAGCGTCGATGTTCACGTGCTTGGCAAGCAGGTGTGGCTGACCGGGCCTGAACTGCGCTGGACTGCCCTGGAGTTGGCCATCGACACCAGCAGCGGCGGCCAAGGCAGCGTGACTTTGCCCGCGCTGCTGGGCGGTGGCTCAGCCCGCCTTGACGTGCGGATGCAGGCCGGCCGGCCGCAAGACGCTGGCCTGACCTTTGTGCCGGCTGCGCGCTACATTGCGCCGCAAGTGGCGGCAGGCGCCTTTCCCGCGGACCTGTCCCTGCGCGTCCGGGGTGTTCGCTGGAGCGCGCATGGTCCGTTGAGCGTCGAGCGGCCACACATCGTCGATCTGGCAGCTGATCCGAGCGCGCCTGCGCTGGTCGAGGCGGCCAACCTGGCGATAGACGGAACCGCAACCGCTACGTTGCGCGACATCACCTGGTCGGTGCGCCAGGGCCGTTGGTTCGGCGCGCTGTCCAGTTGGGCAACGGCGCATCCAGCGCATTTGCCGGCCGAATGGACCCGGACGAGCGAGCTAGGCGATCTGAGCGGACGGATGCTGAGCGTGCATGCCGTCCGCAGCGGACAGGACTGGACTTTTGACGCGCACAAGGCAGTTGCCAGCGGCCGCGACCTGCGGGTGGGGCTAGACGGTCTGCGCGCTGTGGTTGGCCCCAAAGGCGTCGACGGCACGCGCGAACGGGTCGAAATCGCCTTGCGCGCGCCTTTTGCTGAGGTCGGCCGTCGCGCCGCCTGGTTTGAGCGCGCGGCGCCGTGGATCGATCGCGCGCTGGCCATCCGCAAAGTCCCCGATCCGCCGCCCGCTGACGACGCAGCCGACCAGGAAGACGAACCTGCGCCAGAGGCGGCTCCAACCGTTGTCGCAAAACCGGCCAGGCCGGCAGCGGCCGCCGCGCCTGCTGCGCAGCGTGAGCGACCACCGCAACGCATGACCCGCCAGATCAAAGAACTGCACCGCCAAATCCTGACTCTGCCCGCGCGACTGGGGCGCCGCTGGCCTGGCACAAGCTGGCCAAAGTGGCTTGCGCTCGACGTCCAGGGCGCCCGCGCCGCGGTGCTTGGCGACAACGGTCAACCTCTCATCGGTATACGCGGTGCGGGCCTGCGGGTCGATGGTCGATCGCTGGCGACCTCGGGTTGGTGGGCCGGCGGCGAACCTTTTGACCGCAATGGCAGTTGGGGCCGCGCAGGCATGCAGTGGCGGCGCGGCCACAGCGATCGCCAGCACCTGGACGTACAGCTGCAGGGCGGCGGGCTGGCGCAGGTCGTCGGTGCCCACATTGGCGGCCTGTCTGTCGGCGACGGCGCAGATCTCGATGTTGCCGTTGCCATCGACCTGCACCCTGACCCGTGGGTCCGCGTCGAGGGCAGGGCGACCGTGGCCAACATGGGGATCCACTGGTGGCGGCTGGCTGATCGGCCGATCGCTGACTTTGCTGCCTCCTTTGTGTTCGAGGCCGTGGCGGACAAGGACCGGTTGACGTTGCGGACACCCGATGTCCGGGTTGGTGCGGCCGCGCTGAGTGGGTCGATTTCGTTCACGCAAATGGCTGGCAACCCTCGGCTCGCGCTCAAGCTGGCGGCACCGATGCAGGACTGCGGTGCGATGCTGCGTGCGATTCCGCCGTCGCTATTGCCCACCGTCGGCACGATCGAAGCCCACGGTGTGCTGGACTGGCACGTAGGCCTCGACGTCGCCTTTCCCAATGTCGGCGCGGTCGCCGTCGACCTGGCGCTCGGCGACACGTGGTGCACGGTCGACAAGCTGGGCGGCATCGACTTTGACGAGTTCAAGGGCACCAGTTGGGTCCGGCCAGTCAACGAAAACGGTCGCATCCTGAACGACGTGCTCATTGGCCCGGGATCGGGGTCGTGGACCTCGACGATGAACATGCCTGGCTACGTGCACTACGTGATGTGGGCGACCGAGGACCCGTTCCTCAAGCACCGCGGCATTTCCGAGGACCTGCTGGCCAAGGCCATCGCCATCGATCTAGCCACCGGTCGCTTTACTTACGGCGGCTCCACGATTACGCAGCAGCTGGTCAAAAACCTGTACTTGCGTCGCACCAAGGCCCTGTCGCGCAAGTTCGAAGAGATGATCATTGTGTGGCAAATGGAAAAGGCGCTGGGCAAGGCGCGCATCCTCGAAATCTACGTCAACGCCGTCGAGTTTGGCCCGCGCGTGTACGGTATCACCCGGGCGGCGTGGGAGTTCTTCCAGAAGCGCCCGGCCGAGTTGCGGCCCAAAGAGGCGGTGTATCTGGCCATTATCAAGCCGTCGCCGCGCAGCGGCTGGGGCACCATGCGCGCCAACGGCTGGGGCGACTGGTACGAGGCCAAGACGGCAAAGTACATGGATAAACTCCTCCGCGATGAGTCCATTACGCCGGAGCAGTATGAAGCCGACAAACCGTGGAAGCCGGCATTCAACCCGGCGCCGCGCGGTATCCGACCGCTCGGACGATAGCGACCGCAGGCCGTCTGGGGTAGACACAAAGGTTGCGAAAACCTGCGTGGATTCCGAGAGCTGAACCGGGTTCCGACCTTATGCGCATGCGACTTGCATCGACGCCGCGCCTGGCTTACACCGTCCACACGGCCGTTGCCGTCTGCGGGGAGAGCTATGCGCCAATCAGACCTCGAAAAAGAAGAGATGCTGCTGGCTCTGCAAGACGTGCTGACGTCGGTCGCCAGCGGTCACCCGGAGAACCTGCGCTGCCCGCTGTGCGAAAAGGGCAACCTTGACGCTGAGCTGGGCGAGGACGGTTGGGTCCGGGTGCAGTGCCCGCAGTGCGGCCTGAACTTTGAGGGTCTCGTCGCCAATCCAGAAGAAACTTACACGCCGTCTGGAAAGGGCAAGGTTCGAGAGACCTTCGGCTAGCCAAGCCCGAAGCCAAGCCCCGCAAGTGAGCTGTCGATGTCGAACGAGCGCCGAACCAGTGAACGCTATCCCGTGCAGCGGCCCGCGTTGGTTCGACACAACGGCAATTCGCACCAGGCGGTCTGCACCAACGTGAGCCTGGAGGGCGCATTCTTGCGTGGCCCGGCCGTGGCCAAGCTTGGCGATGTGGTCGAGGTCGCGATCGCGCCGCGCCGGGCCGCGCGGGGCGACATCATCGTCAAGGGCCTCGTCGTCTACGTGTCGTCGGCGGGCGGCGAAGACCGCCGCGGTTTGGGCGTGCGCTGGCTGCCGCCTGCCGACCCGGCGCCGCTGCAAGGGTTGGTGCGGTGGGCTGGCAACCTCGCTGCCCAGGGCCTGCTCGACACCGGCGCGCGCAGGGCGGACACGCAGCTGGAGTCTGTGCTGCCGGCAGTCGACCAGACGACGCAGGACAGCTGAACGAGTCGCACCGGTTGCCACGGTTTCGGCCGCGATCTACCATCACCACAAGGGCTGGCGGCGATGACCGGCCGCTTTCACCGGACGACCAGCCAACGCCAACGGAGGCCAGTGGATTGCATCCTGGCACGACAGCGCGTCAGGGCCTTGAAATGACTTATTCAGTCATTTCGTTGGCCCGATCGGTTGTTTCGTGGGTCGCCCACTCGCGGCCTCGGAGGCCGACTCGCAACTCCGCTGGTCGCCCAGACTGTTCAAGTCATTGTTTTCCAGTGCCTTACTTTGGCGCTCCGCGTTTGGCTTCGCCGTTCGAGCACAAATGCTTGCAGCGAACTGAGCGCGCGCCCGCAAACGGAAATCCCAGGTTTACCGCCAGTCGCCGCGCAGCGCCGGCTGGACAACGTCGCCGGGTCGCGAATGCTGCGGCCGGGCGCTTCACCTACGCCGCACCGGATTGGCACCAGCGAGCGCGAAGCCAACGGTGTTGAGCCCTCGTTGCGGCGGCAACGCAAGTAGGAGCAGCATGGAGACCCAAATTGCCAACCAGGACGAGGCCTTCGAACTGCTTGAACGCCTCAACGTCGAGCACTCGGCGTTGGAGCGGCGACTGCACGAGCTGGAGACCTACCACTCGCTGACCCACGAAGAAGAACTCGAGCGGGCGCAAGTCAAGAAGCTCAAGCTACAAAAGAAGGACCAGATCGCCTGGCTGAGTCGCAAGACGGGCCTGGCATAGGACACCAACAAGGCCCGGTCGATTTTGTCGACCTTCCGCTGGCTTGCTTCGTGGGTTGCCAAGCTTGCGAAAGCGTTCGACTTGCGGCAACGGTGCGAAAGGGCAACGTGATTGACAGCCTCTTGCCGGTGCGCTTAGGGCGCCAGGCGCTTGTCGGCGACAGCCGCCGCAATCGCGGCGCGCCACCGCAACGCTCCGGTTCCGCAACCGCGTTCGAACGCGGAGCGGCGCATGGCAAGGCTGGCCGAGTAGGGCGAGTCACGCGCTTGCGCGCGTCTGGGCGTGGGCCCCGTGACCGGCCTTCATTGCTCGCGGCACCGCAGGCCGCGCTGGCGGGTTTTCATGGCGTCTAGCGACCCTACTGATATCGAGGCACGCCGACTCAATGCCTTGTACACGCTGGGGTTGCTTGAATCGACGGCGCTGCCCACCCTGCAAATGGTCACGGATGCGACCGTCTGCGCCCTTGGCGCCACCTGGGGTGCGCTGGTGGTCGTGCACGGCGACCGCATCCTGCCCAAAGCTTGCGCCGGCGCAAGCGTGGCCAAGGCGCTGCGAATTGCCCCGGTGGCCGCTTTCGCTGTAGCCACCGATTCGTTGCATGTCGACGCCCTGTCGGGCGGTGCTGGAGACTGCTCCGAGTTCGTCGCCGCAATTCCCGTGCACGCGGACACCGGCATGGCAATTGGCGCCCTGTGCGTCTGTCACCCCTTGGCGGGCGCGCTGGACGGCGCAGGTGCGACCACGATGCGCGCCATGGGTCGGCTCGCCGACCTGGAGGTTGCTGCACTTGCCCCTCGGCCGGCGGCCTCTCGCAGCGCTCTGGCCACAGCCGCGCCGCAGATGTTGGGGCCCGCAGACTGCCTGCTGGTGGTCGACTCCGATGAACTGGTCTTGGAATGTCTGGCCGCCCAAGATGGCCCCTGGCGCGAAGTCGTCGCCTGCGCCCGACTGCCCTTGGCGGCGTTGGGCGAGTTTGGCGCAGGCGCCGCCCTGTTACCGGTCGTGCGGCGCGGGCTCACACAAGAAGGCCAATCCGGATTCGAAGTCGCCGTTGCGCACAATGCGGTAGTCCGGTCGGTCGACGTCCGTTCTTGGGCGGGCGAAGGTGGGCGGACTGTGGTGTACCTGCGCGACAGCACCGACATGCGCCAAGCGCAGATGCTGCTGCTCCGCCGCGAAGCGCAGATGCACCAGACTGAGCAGATTGCATCGATCGGCGGTTTTGACGTCGCGTTTCCGTCTGGGGCCGGAGAGTTCACCCGTCACGCCCATCGCATGCTGGATCTGCCGCCGGGGTTTGGCGCCGACATCTGGCACCTGCTCAACCTCATCACACCGCAAGCGCGCGAGCGCGCCATGGAGCAGCTGGAGCACGCGATCGATGGCGGCCGATTGTTTGATATCGAAGCACCGATCGAGACACCGTCTGGCCGCAAGTTGCTCATCCGCCTGATGGGGCTGCCCGAGTACGGCGAGACGGGGATGTGCGATCGCATCACTGGCGCGCTGCAGGACATCACGGCCGCCCGCGCCGCCGAGCTGGAGTCGCAGGCGCGGGCCGGGACGCTGCACGCCATCGCGCTGGCGCAAAGCGAGATGTTGATGACCGGCAACGCCGAGGTTGCGCTCAATGCGCTGCTTCAGGCGGCCCTGCACGCGACCGACAGCGAAGCGGGATTTGTTGGCATGACCGCGCCAACCGCCAACGGAACGCAGTCGCTGACCACTCGCGGGTGGGTTTTTGGCGGCGCGGCCGACGGCGAGCGATCGGTGACGCCGATTTCCGGCTTCGCCGACACACAGGTTCACGCTTGCTCGGCTCTGCTCGGCCACCCGTTGACAACGGACGCGCCGGTATTTGTCAACGATAACGAAGACGAGGCGTTGGGCGCAGACCTGCCCCCGGGATCTGGTGCAATCCGTCATCTGCTTGCGATTCCCTTTGCCGTGGCCGGTGAAACCGCCGGTTTTCTCGTGCTCGCCAATCGCCGCGCTGGCTACTACCCGCGGGTTGCCCAGGCGATGGAACCGGTCGTGCAGACCTGCGCTTCGGTCGTCGCCAACCTGCGCGCCGATGCTGCCCGTGAGGCGGCCACTGTCCTGGCGCGAGACGCCGAGGCGCTGTGGCGGACGCTGTTCGAGATGCAGGTGGACGGCATCGTCACGTGTGATGAGGTCGGCCTCATCGAGTCGATGAACCCGGCTGCGGAAAGGGTGTTCGGCTTCTCGCCCGGTGCCTGGCACGGCTTGAACGTATCGGCGCTGATGCCCCAGGAAATCGCTCGAATTCACGACAGTTTTCTTCGCCGGCACACTGAGGCGCAGTTGACGACCGTGCTGGGCGCGACGCGGGAATTGCAAGGCGTGCGCACCGACGGTTCGCTGTTTCCGCTCGAATTGTCGCTGAGTGCGTATCACCACGGCGACAAGTACCGCTTTGCAGGCGTGGTGCGCGACGTCAGCGTTCGCAAAGCGCTGGAAGCGGAGCTGCGCAAGCGCCAGGAATTGTTGGAAGCGTCAGAGGAAATTGCGCACTTGGGCAGCTGGAGCCTCGACTTGAGGACCGGCGCAGTTGAGGGTTCCGACGAGTTCTTCCGGGTGATTGGCGTTGCGAAGGAACCGCCGCCAACCCAGGACACGCTTCACACCGCGATCCATCCCGATGACTTGTCCCGCTTCATCGAAGCCTACACCCTTGCCGTCGAGAGCGACACGCCGATGAACCTTGGCTATCGCAACCTGATGCCCGATGGCAGCGTACGCGACTGTCATGTGCGCGCACAGCTCGTTCGCGACGAGCACGGCGAGCCCCATTTTCTGCGCGGCGCAACCCAGGATGTCACAGAACTTCGCACGATCGAAAGAGAATTGCGTGAGCGTGAGTCGTTCTTGCGCCGCCTGACCGACACTGCAGAGGAGGCAATCTGGGCCAGTACGCTGGAAGGCGTCACTACGGTCGCCAACCCGAAATACCTGGAACTCATGGGCAAGTCTGCTGAGGAGGTGATCGGCAAGCCGGTCTTTTCGCATGTGCTGCCTGGCGCCGCGGACGGAATCCGGGCCGCGCTGGCCCGACGCGCCGATGGCATCCGATAGACCAATGAAATGAACATGTTGGCCGTGACGGGCCGCGATATCGATGTCCTTGTCTCAGGCAGTCCGCTGACGGACGAGTCGGGCAAGATCGTCGGGGCGCTGGCGCTCATCACCGACATCACGGCGCGCAAGCGGGGCGAGCGAACGCTGCAAGAGCAGACCGAGAAACTAGAGGCGATGAACCGCGAGCTGTCGCAGGCCATGAAGCTCAAGGACAACTTTCTCGCTGCAATGAGCCATGAACTGCGCACGCCGCTCAATGCAATCTTGGGACTATCCGAGGCGCTGCAGGAAGAGGTCTACGGGCCGCTCACAGATCGTCAGCGGAAGTCGCTGCGCACGGTGCAGGAGAGCGGCCGGCACCTGCTGGCGCTTATCAACGACATCCTGGATCTGTCCAAGATCGAGGCAGAGCGGCTGACGCTGAACAAGGCGCTGGTCGACATCGACGAGCTGTGCAACACCAGTTTGCGCCTCGTTCGCGAGGCCGCTGTGCGCAAGGGGCTGTCGGTCAAGACCGAGATCGATCCGGCGGTCGGCGTGGTCAATGTGGACATGCTGCGCTGCAAGCAGATCCTGGTCAACCTGCTGTCGAACGCGACCAAGTTCACCGAAGCCGGCGGCGAAGTGGGGCTAGGCGCCAAGGCGGACCCCGACAGAGGCATCGTCCAGCTCACGGTGTGGGATACCGGCATTGGCATCGCCGCCGAAGACCAGGGCAAGCTCTTTCAGCCGTTCGTGCAGCTGGACTCGACGCTGTCACGACAGCACGCAGGAACCGGCCTCGGTCTGGCGCTGGTCGAACGTCTGACGCGTCTGCACGGCGGTACCGTGGAACTGCACAGTGTGCTCGGCAAGGGCACCCGTATCACCGTGTCGTTGCCCTGGTCAGCGCCTGAGCCGTTGCCGCGGGCGAAGTGGCGTGAGTCGGGCATCTATGTGACGGGCATGATCCCGAGCATCTCGCTGACGTCGGACAAGACCCGCGTGTTGCTGGTGGACGACAACGCGGCGAACGTCGACACCGTGCGCGACTACCTGGAATCGCGGAACTATCGCGTTGCTGTGGCTGGTACGGGCGAAGCGGCGCTTGAGCTGCTGGACATGCTGCCGCCGGCAGATCGACCGCACGTCATTCTCATGGACATCCAGATGCCCGGCATCGACGGCGTCGAAGCCACCATGCGCCTGCGCAAGTTGCCCAAATACGCGCTGACGCCGGTGGTCGCCGTCACGGCGCTGGCGATGCCCGGCGATCGCGAACGTTGCCTTGCGGCCGGGATGAACGAGTTCCTCAGCAAGCCTGTGCGCCTGGCCCTGTTGCAGGAGACGATCGAGCGGCTGGTCGGTGCGCTGCGCTTGCCCAAGGCCCAGGGTACCTGACTACGCCAGCGCTTTGACCACGCGAAACACCCGCACGCCCTGTGCCCGACCCTTGACCGCCTTGTTGCCCAGGTCTTGCAGTTCGAAAGCACCCTCGACGTTGTGCGCCACGGCCTCGGACACCAGGATCTCGCCGCGGCCGGCGATTTCTTCCAGCCGGGCTGCGAGGTTGACCGTGTCGCCGATGGCGGTGTAGTCCATCAAGCGCTCAGTGCCGACGTTGCCCACCACTGCATCGCCGAGATGGATGCCGATGCCCAGGCCCAGGTTGGCGTAGCGCGTGTCGGCCCAGCCATGCAGCACTTCGGAAAACGCCGCCTGCATGTCCAAGGCAGCCCGCACGCAGCGATTTGTGTCGTCGGTGCCAGCAATCGGCGCACCAAAGAACGCCATCAGACAATCTCCGATGAACTTGTCGAACGTGCCGCCGTGGGCAAACAGCGCCTCCGTCAGCGCCAAAAAGGTCTGGTTGAGGATCTGCACCACCTCTTCGGGCGGCGCTGACTCGGAAACCGCAGTAAATCCACGTAAGTCTGCGAACAATACCGTCAGCCGCGTGCGGGCGACGCCAAGGCCAGCCAGGTTGGAGTCGCGCAGCAGCGCCTTTGCCACGTCGTCGCTGACATAGCGCGCGAAAAGCGTGCGCAGAATGGACTCGCGGGCTTGCAGGCGTCGCTGCAGCGCACGGACGCGCAGGTGGGCGCGAACCCGCGCGCGCAGCTCGCTTGGATGGAACGGCTTGGTCACGAAGTCGTCCGCGCCGGCATCCAAACCGCGCACGCGATCTTCTGGGCTGTCCAGTGCCGTTACCAACACTACTGGAATCATCCGCGTAGTCGGATTGCCCTTGAGCTGGCGACAGACTTCGATGCCGTCCATGCCCGGCATCATCACGTCGAGCAAAATGACGTCGGGTTCGGTAGCCGCAATCAGGCGCAAGGCTTCCGGCCCGCTGGTCGCGCAGTGCAGGTCCCACGGCTCGCGGGCTAGCGCCGCTTCGATGACGTCGAGGTTGCGCGGCGTGTCGTCAACCGCCAACACGACTTCCCGCAGCGCGGGATCGAGCGCTCCCATCATCGCTGCGTGCAGGCCGGACTCAAAAGGCGAAAGTGGTTGGCTCACCCAGACACGCACGCGCCTGGTCAGCAGGACGCACCTAGAATCTGCCACGCTGCGACCCTGCGGGCAAATTCACCCGCCTACGCCGCACCAACTGGCCGCAAGTCTACGCTGGGGTCGTTGCGGTCCCGTCGCCCGACGCGCGGACATCGGGCATCTTGGCGACGCGCCGGTACAGCGTCGCACGACTTATGCCTAGCCGCTGCGCGGCCAGCTTCATCGAGCCATCCGTGCGGCGCAGCGCGAGGCGCACCGCTGCTTCTTCCAAGTCGTCAACCCTTGGTACGTCGGCCGCCCCCGGGAAGGCCAGGGTCAGCGCCAGATCGATGCGTGTCGCCGCCGACCCTTGGCGAAGTTGTTCAAAGGGATCGACCGGTGGCTGGTTGCGAAGGGCAGGTGCCGGTCCCTGAGGCGCAGCGCTGGCATTGGAGATTGCCGAAGCTTGCGCTTCGCTGCGCGGCGATGGCGGCAATTCACGCACGAAGTTCTCGGGCAGATCGCGTAGCGACACTTGCCCGGTCGTGCACACCACCGCTGATCGCGCAAGCACGTTCTGCAGTTGGCGCACGTTGCCCGGCCACGTGTGCATTTCGAACAGCCGCATCACTTCGGGCGAGACGCCCGTGATCGTCTTGCCCTCGTCGCGTGCGGCGGTGCGCACGAAGTGATCGACCAGCGGCGCGAGGTCTTCCTTGCGTGCCGACAGCGGCGGCAGATGCAGCGAGAACACCGCGATTCGGTAGTACAGGTCCTCGCGAAACTGCCCCTGGCGGACCATGGTCTGCAGGTCCCGGTTGGTTGCGCACAAAACACGGGCATCGCTGCGCACCTCGAGGTTGCCGCCCAAACGCTCAAAGCGGCCGTCTTGCAGCACGCGCAGCAGCTTGGCCTGCAAGGTCAGCGACATTTCGCCGATTTCATCCAAAAACAGCGTGCCACTGTTGGCTGCCTCAAACTTGCCGATCTTGCGCGCCACCGCGCCGGTAAACGCGCCGCGCTCGTAGCCGAAAAGCTCCGACTCCAGCAACGTGTCTGGGATGCCGGCGCAGTTGACTGCCACGAATGGATGGGCATGACGCGGCCCAGTCTCGTGGATGGTGCGCGCCACCACCTCCTTGCCGGTCCCAGATTGGCCGGTAATGAGCACGTTGACGCGCGAAGTCGCGAGCTTGTCGATCGTCGCCTTGACCTCGTCCATCGCTGGCGCCTGGGCAATCATGCGGCCGTAGCGGTTGCTGCGCGCGAGCGACGAGGCCAGCGCTGCAACCTGATCCTCGCGTGCCAGCAGATCGGTGGCGTTGCGGACCGTGACCATTACCCGCTGCAGCACATCGGGTGCCTTGGTGATGAAGTCGAAGGCGCCGGCGCGCGTGGCGCCAATGACCACGTCCAGATCGTCCATCGCCGTCATGATGACGACGCGTGCGCGCGGTGCCGCAACGCGAATGCGGTGGAACAGCCCCAGATCGGCACTGTCGGGCAGCGACAGATCGAGCAGCACAACCCCGGGCGGCGACACACCCACCGCCGCCATCGCTTCACGCGCAGTGCTGACCGCCACAACGTCGTAGTGGGCTGCGACCAACGCGCGCTGAATTCGCGTTCGGATGGCGAGGTCGTCTTCGACGATCAGCACGTGCGCTGCGTTCGGACCGTCGGCCGCAATGCCGGCATCGCCGCCCGGCAGTGATGTCAACCCCGGCGCGGCCTGAGCGGCGAGTGGCTGCGTAGCGCGGGTGGAGCCCTGGGACATTGCCTTCCAAATGAGCAAACGACCGCTGTGCGGTGCCGCGGTGTCGCAATGCGGTCGCGTTGACTGGACTGCCCGCCGCCCGGTTGCGATGTGCACCGTGCCACCAGGCGCCGTCTCAAACTGCGACAACTCTAGTCCGCCACGGCGCAGGGCGCAAGCGCGCGCTTACATCTGTTCACGTCGAGCCGTTTGCTCATGCGAATCGGCAGTTGACCGTCCTGCGGTGACGCCGGCGCCCGCAACCGCATACCATGGCGGCCGCGCCGGCGCCCAGGCCGGATGAGTCCGCGATGCTCTCTCCGCCCCAACCGCCCGCCGATGTGGCCAGCATGCCGCGCGCCGCGCTGCGGCAGTGGCTGACTGACTTGGGGCAGCCGCCATTTCGCGCTGACCAGCTGTTTCATTGGCTGCACGTCGCGCAGGCGCGCGACTGGGCACAGATGACCGACCTGCCCGCGGCGCTGCGGGCCACTTTGGCGACCGTCGCGTCGTTTCCGCAACTCTCAGTGCAGGTTGACCGCAAGTCGGCGCTAGACGGGTCGCGTAAGCTTGCGTTGGCTACGTGTCACGGTCAGTCCATCGAAACCGTCCTGATGGCAATGGAGGCAGGGGTCACCCAGTGCCTGTCCTCGCAAGTTGGCTGCAAGATGGGCTGTGACTTCTGTGCCACGGCGCGCATCGCCACCCGCGCCAACCTGACCGCTGGCGAAATCGTGGAGCAGGTAGCCATTGCTTGCCGCCTGGCCGTCGAGGCCGGTCGCGGACGTGGCGGCGTGGCGGGCGGTCAGACGGGCATGCTGGCGGGTCGGCCGCGCAACCTGGTGTTCATGGGCATGGGCGAGCCGCTCGACAACCTGGACGCCGTCATCGCAGCCTTGGACATCTTGTGTGATCCCAAGGGCTACGCCTTTTCGCCGCGCCGCGTAACGGTCTCAACCGTGGGCCTAGCCCGGTGGGTGCCCAAGCTGGCCGCCGCGCACCCTGGTGTCAACCTGGCCTGGTCGTTGACCGCCACGCGCGACGAGGTCCGCGATCGCCTGATGCCGGTCAACAAGGGTGTGCCCATCGCCAAGATGGTCGACGCGCTCCGTGCGCTTCCCGCCAACCCACACCGCAAGATCACCTTTGAGTACGCGCTACTGCACGGTCACAACGACACCGGCGATGATGCGCGCAGCCTGGGTCGCATGGCACTGGAGGTGGGCGCGCACATCAACGCCATTCCGTTCAACGCATGGTATGGCACGGACTACCGCCGGCCCCCGCGCGCTGTGATCACGCAGTTCGTGCGGGACGTTCAGGCTACCGGCGCAACCATCAGCTTGCGCGAGTCCAAAGGCCAGGACATCGGCGCAGCCTGCGGCCAACTGGCAGGCGAGCGGGCGACATAGATCCTCCCCCCCCTTGGTTCAGGCGTTTGAAATCACGGCGAGTTCGCCGCCCACCTTGCGCGGCTCCCCTCGCACGCGCAAACTTGGTCGCCATGGCGAACGACGCACCCAACCTTGAACCGCTCATCGCCGAGATCGTGCGGCAGGTCCTCGCCGACAGCGCGCGGCGGCCGGCGGCATTGCCGAGCGACGACTCGCCGATTCCCTCGACGCGCGTGGAGCGCGAGGTCGCCACGGCCCTTGCCGGCGTCTTCAGTCGCGCCCCGCAGCCGCCGTTTCGGCCGCTTCCCGGTCTGGACCGCCTGGCCGACCCGGGCGGGTTGAACAAGCTGGCCAAGGCCACGCCGTCGCGCATCGGTATCGGCCGCGCGGGCTTGCGCTACCCGACCCGAACCTATCTGGACTTGCGCACCGACCACGGCCTTGCCCGCGAGGCGGTGGCGGCCGTGCCCCCCGCGGAGTTTCTGCGCACGCTCGGCGCGGTTGAGTTGCACACCAAAGCGGCAGACCTCGACACGTTTCTGCTGCAACCCAACCTCGGGCGACAGCTCGATGACGCGTCGTTGCAGGCCTTGCGCAACCAGGGCACGCGCGGCGCCGACGTCCAGATCATCCTGGCCGACGGCCTCTCGGCCTGGGCCGCGCAGAAGAACCCCGGGTTGCTGGCTGCGCTGCAACGGGCGTTGACTGCGCAAGGGTTTAGCCACGGCAAGCCGATTTGGGTGCACCGCGCGCGCATCGCGGTCGCCGACCAGATCGGGGTCGAGATGGCCGCCAAGGCCACCCTGATTGCGCTGGGCGAACGACCTGGCCTCGGCACCGGCGATTCGCTCAGCCTGTACCTGGCCTGGAATCCCAAGATCGGCCAGGACAACGCCGAAAAGAACTGCATCAGCAATGTGCGGCCGGCGGGGCTAAGCGTCGAGGAGGCTGCTCGGCAGGCCGCTGAGATCTTGAAGAAAGCGCAGGCCCTGGGCCAGGGCGGGCTTGCGGTCGCCGCGCCCCAGCGCACCTGGTGACCAAAAGGAGCGAGCCGTGATCGACGTGCCCGCCTGGCTGCCGGCCGGGCTGCAACCCCAGCCAGCGCGTTTGGTCGGATGCCAAATTTTGCCCAACGCCGAGCCGCACCTGCGCGCCCGCCTCGGCTGTGGCGAGGGGCACACGTCGCTCGGGTTCGTTACCGCGGACCAGGACGACTCGACCTATGCAGCGCTGGACCACGCGACCAAATTCGCGCGCGTCGATGTCGTCTACGCCAAGAGCTTCTATGCCGGCGCGGCGCACGCCAGCGGCCCGTTGTCAGGCGAGATCCTCGGCGTTCTCGCCGGACCCGACCCGGATGAGGTGGCCGAGGGGCTCGCCGCGCTGCGCGACTACCTCGATCGCAAGGCTTGTTTCTACATGCCGGCGCAGGGCAGCCACAAATCCGCGTTTTTTCCCCACGTTATCAGCGAGACCGGGCAATACTTGTCGCGCCTGGCCGGCATCGCGCCCGGCGAGCCGCTGGCGTACCTCATCGCGCCGCCGATCGAGGCCATGGTGGCGATCGACGCCGCGCTAAAGGCCGCCGATGTTGAGCTCAAGCAGTTCTTCGGGCCGCCGACTGAGACCAACTTCGCCGGCGTCTACCTGACGGGGGCGCTGTATGCCTGCGAGGCCGCAGCCGCAGCATTTGCGCAGGCAGTCGTCGACGTTGCGAGATCGCCCTTGGCAGGCTCGCGGCGCGTGGACCGGGCGCGCGGCTGATCGGCGGACGTAATACACGAGGTACCCATGAACACTGCACTTTGCTTATCCGTGATGGCGGCGCTTTGCGTCGCTGCCTGCGGCGAAACCAAGGCCCCGCCGGCAACAGCGGCTGACGCCGCAACGGTCGACACTCAAGTGGATACCGCCGCTGCCGACGCCTCCGTGTCACCGACGACGCTCTTTCCCAAAGGCTTCTTGTGGGGCGCGGCCATCGCCGGGTTTCAGGTCGACATGGGCTGTCCGACGCTGCCCGCTGCCGACTGCAACGACACCAAAAGCGACTGGTGGCAGTGGGTGACCGACCCAGAGCTCATCAAAGACCCCATCACCTATCAAAAAGGCGATCCGCCGAGCGACGGACCGGGCTTTTGGGAGCTTTGGCCCAACTACCTGGACGCGATGCAGAAGGACATGGCGCTCAACGCCTTGCGTACGTCGATCGAGTGGAGCCGGGTGTTCCCCGACGGTGCGGCGGAAAAAGCCACCACCGTCGCTGAACTCGACCAGTACGCCGACAAGAAGGCGGTCGCCAAGTATCACGAGATTTTTCAGGGCGCCAACAAGCGCGGCATCCAACTGCTGGTGACGCTCAATCACTACTCGCTGCCGCTGTGGATCCACGACGGCAAGGCCTGTCACGCCGACTTGGCGACCTGCAAGAACAAGGGTTGGGTCGATCGGCCGCGGCTGCTCAAGGCCATTGCGCTGTATTCCGGCTGGTGTGCCAAGGAGTTTGGTGGCGAAGTCGACCTGTGGGGCACCATCAACGAGCCGTTTGCAGTGGTGGTGCCGGGCTATCTGATGCCGAGCAAAGAGCGGACCAATCCGCCGGGCGTCGCGCTGCAGGTCGACGCAGCGATGAACGTGCTGTTCGGCATGATGGAAGGCCACGCCCGCATGTATGACGCCGTGCACGCCAACGACAAAGTCGACGCCGACAAAGACGGCAAAGCCGCGCGCGTGGGCATCGTCGCCAACCTCGCCGCGGTTGCGCCGGCTGACCCCAAGGACCCCAAGACGCTGGAAGTCGTGCCGCACGCCGACTACGTGTACAACAAGGTCTTTCTCAACGCCGTCATCAAGGGCGAGGTCGACGTGGACCTGAGCGGCGACATCACTGCGACAGAAAAGCGCGACGACATGAAAGGCCGCATGGACTTCATTGGCGTCAACTACTACACCCAGCTCAAGGTCAAGCCGCAGCCGGTTCAGCTGTTTCCGCAGTACAAGCTTTTCGACTTTCTGCCGGACAGCAACCTGTTCAGCAACTACCCGGAGGGCATCTACGAAGTCTGCATGCTGGCAGCAAGCTACAAGCTGCCGATCCTGATCACGGAGAATGGCACGGCCGACGACAAGAACACGGCGTTCGCGGGCTTTGTCAAACCCCACCTGGCCGCGCTACACAAGGCGATTGCTGCGGGCGCGCAGGTCCAGGGCTACTTCTACTGGTCGCTGATGGACAACTACGAGTGGAACCACGGCCTGTACGTCTACCGCATGGGCCTGTACGACGTGGACAACAAGTCCAAGTCCAAGGCGTTTACGTTGACGCCGCTTGGCCAGGGCTACGGCAGCGTCGCCAAGGTGAACGGCTGGTAATCGCCGAGCGGCTGGTGTTCGCCTTAGCCTTGCATGGCGTTGCCAACCCGCGCAAACTGCCGGCATGACGGCGATTGTGTCACCCCTGCTTGTCGCGCGCCGGTTGCGGTCCATCCGATCAGCGGCACTGGTTGCCGTGCTCGGCGCGACGCTTTGGTCCCAATCCGCCTGGGCTGCGTTCTGTACCGGCAAGCCAAACGGCCTGTGGTGCGACGGCAGCAACCTCGTCACCTGCAGCAACGGCGCGCAGACAGCCAGCAAAGCGTGCCCGGCGGGATGCCAGGCGATGCCGCCCGGTATCCCCGACCAGTGCAAGTCGGTCTCGGGTCCGTGCGCGGGCAAGCCAGACGGCGCGTGGTGCGACGGCAACAACCTGCTGCAGTGCAAAGGCGGCGCGGTGGCCAGCAGCAAGGGTTGCCCCTTCGGCTGCCAGGCAATGCCGAGCGGCGTCGCCGACGTGTGCAAGGCGGCGCCGGCGCCAAGCGGTCCGTGCTCTGGCAAGCAGGATGGAGCCTGGTGCGACGGCAGCAACCTGTTGCAGTGCAAAGGCGGAGCCGTCGCCGCTAGCACAGCTTGCCCCAACGGTTGCGAAGTCAAACCGCCCGGCACACCCGATGCCTGCAAGAGCGCGCCGCAACCGAGCGGCCCGTGCGCAGGCAAGGCCGACGGCGCCTGGTGTAGCGGCAGCGATCTGGTTCAGTGCAAAGCTGGCGCGGCGACCAGCAAGCAGGGGTGTGCCAACGGCTGCGAGGTCAAGCCGCCCGGAACGCCCGATGTTTGCAAGGCGACCGCCACCACGCCGTGCACGGGCAAACCGGATGGCGCCTGGTGTGCCGGCGATGCGCTTCAGACCTGCGCCGGCGGCGCCGTGGCCAACAGCAAGACCTGCACCTATGGCTGCCAGGCCATGCCGCCCGGCCAGCCCGACCTGTGCAAGCCGGCGCCGTCGTCGAGCGGCCCTTGCAGTGGCAAAAGCGACGGCCAATGGTGCGACGGCGACAAGCTGCTGACTTGCACCGGCGGCAAAGGCACGGGATCGTCTGCGTGCCCCAACGGCTGTCAGTCGATGCCAGCAGGCGTCCCTGACCAATGCAAGCCAGATGCCCAGCCCCTCGGCCCGTGCACTGGTAAGCCCGACGGCGCCTTCTGCGACGGCGACACCTTGCGCGTGTGCAAGGGCGGCCAGGCCGTCGGCAGCCAGGCCTGCGAACTGGGCTGCGAGGCGGGCGATGGCCAATGCAAACAACCGCCGTTCGACCCCCAGAAAGGCTGCGCCGGCAAAGCGGATGGCGCCTGGTGCGTGGGCGCGCAGTTGGCGTCGTGCAAGGCTGGCAAGGTCACCAACGCGTTCAACTGCTCGGACGGCTGCCAGGCCATGCCGGCGGGTGTGCCTGACACTTGCAAAAAGGCCGGCGGTGACCCGGCTTGCGCAGGCAAGTGGGACGGCACCTGGTGTAGCGGCGGCGATCTGGTGCAGTGCAGCAATGGCCTTATCGCCAAGGCGGTGTCGTGCGCCAAGGGCTGCGCCGAACCGGCGGGCGGCATGGCCGCGTGCAAGGCCAAGGCCGTGGGGTTTTGCTCGGGCAAGCAGGACGGCGCCTGGTGCGATGGCGGTTTGCTGACCCAGTGCAAGACCGGGGCGGCACAAAGCGTGTTCGCGTGCCCAGGTGGCTGCCAGGCCAACGCAGCAGGCGTGCCGGACGCGTGCAAGCCTGCCGCCACCCCAGCCAACCAACCCGCTCCGAGCGGTAGCGCCAGCGCAAGCGAGTCCGGCGGTTGCGCCACGTTCTCCGGCAAGATCGACTTATGGGCGGGCAAGGGCCTGCCGGTGTGGAACCAGAAAGATTGGGGCGACCAGTTGGGCACTTGCCCCGGCCTGACCATCCACAATTCGGGCTGTACGATCACCAGCTTGTCGATGCTGCACGCCTACCTCGGCATCCAGCGCAGCGTCGACGGCAAAGACGGTAACGACCCCGTCACCGAAAACAAGTGGCGCACCCAATACGGCGGTTACGCGGCCACAAGCTACGAACTGGGCGGAAAGAAGGTCGGCGGCAAGTGCCTGGTCATCTGGGGCAGCGCGCCTGGCGGTCTCGTGCCCGCCCACGGCAGCAACGAGTCGACGTCATGCGTGTCGCCCAAGGCTGCAAGCTTCCTCCTCAATGCGCTTAAGGCTGGCATGCCGGTAATAGCCGGTGTGCACTGGCCAGGGGGCAACTCGGCGTTCTATGGCAGCAGCGAAGACTGGCACTGGGTGCTGATCGTCGGCGTGGATGAGGGTGGGCCGCTCATCAACGACCCCTGGGGCGGCAAAGCCAGCGTGCACCTCGACCAGGGCGGCCTCGGCAAGTATGTCATCGACGACATGTACGTGTTCTGGCAGGCGGGGCAGCAGCAAGGGGGCATGGCACCTGCGCCACTGGACGAACACGGCGAACCGACCACCGAAGACAGCCTGCCCAAGACTTTGCAGTACGTTGAGGACGCTCCGGCGCCGACTGCCGCAAGCGTCGATGCGGGAGTAACGGCCGCCGACAGTGATGCTGGCACTCTGCCTGCAGACACCGGCACGGACAGCAAGACGGCACAAGCTTCGGCCGCCGCTGCGGGCAAGGACTCTGGTTGTGCAACAGGCGGACGACCGTCTGCCGTTTCGCTGCTTCTGGCACTGGCCGCCTTGGGCGAAACCTGGCGCCGCCGGCGTCCTCCTGCGCCGTCAACGACCCGCTGACCACCACCCACGACAAAGGAAGTCAATACATGCGCATCCTGTACGGCGTCGTCGGCGAGGGCATGGGCCACGCGACTCGCTCGCGCGTCACCATCGACTGGCTGCTCAGCCAGGGCCACGAGGTCCACATCGTGGTGTCAGGGCGAGCGCACGACATGCTGCGCAAGCACTTTGCCGACGTGCACCGCATCCACGGCTTGCACATGATCTACGAGGACAACGAGGTCAAGAAGGCGCGCACGCTGCTGTCCAACCTCAAAGAGACGTTTTTGCCAGAGTCCTGGCGCCACGGGCTGCCAGGTAACGTGCGGCAATGGTTTGCGCTCGCCGCCGCGTTTGAGCCCGAGGCCGTCATTTCTGACTTCGAGTCCTGGAGTTGGTGGTATGCCCAGGTGCACCACTTGCCGGTCATCAGCATCGACAACATGCAGGTCATCAGTCGCTGCCACCACGACGACGACGTGTTCAATGCCGACCCCGCAGGATTTCTGCTGGCCAAGGGCATCGTGCGCGGCAAGATCGCCGGCTGTCAGCATTACCTCATCACCACCTTTTTCTACCCGCCGGTCAAGCGTGAGCGCACCACGCTGATCCCGCCGATCTTGCGGCCGGAAATCCTGGCCGCGCAGCCGACGCCCGGCGACCATGTGCTGGTGTACCAAAGCGGAGCGGGCGCTGAGTCGATCGCGCAAGTGCTTAAGACGTTTGGCGAGCAACGCTTCCTGGTCTATGGCATGCGCCGCGGCATCAGCGAGCCCGAACGCGATGCCAACCTGGAGCATCGGCCGTTCTCAGAGACCCAGTTCGTGCAAGACTTGGCGAGCGCTCGCGCAGTCGTGGCCGGCGGCGGATTTTCGCTGATGGGCGAGGCGGTGTACCTGCGCAAGCCCATGCTGGCCGTGCCGCTGGAAGGTCAATTCGAGCAGACGCTCAACGCCGTGTACCTGCAAAAGCTGGGCTATGGCCTTCACCGCAAGCAGATCGCGGCGGCCGATGTCGAAATGTTGCTGGCCCGCGCAGCGGAATTCGACGCCAACCTCGTCGGCTATGCGCAAGACGGCAACAGTCGGCTCTTCGAGGTTCTGGGCGAGCAATTGGCGCAGCTGAGCTAGCCCATCCTACGGAGGCGGCCCGAGGTCAACCAACTGGTGGGCTACCCACCCTTGCCCAGATCGCCATCCGCTCCTACACTTCGCGCCCATTTTGGCCCCACTTGGCCGCCGGAACCTGTATGTCTATCGAAGAAAACGCCACGCCAGACGCCGCGGTCACCCCCGACGCGGCACCCGCGGTCGCAGAGGTTGCGACGGTGGCCCCCAAGGACGATGGCGCGGATGACCGCGACGCCATCGCTGCCCTGCGAGGACTGTCACCGCGACTGTTCGCGCGCTTGTGCCGGCGGATTCCGCTGCGACCGTTCCTAGCGGAGCTCGACAAGCTCGACAAGGGCGTGTTTTTCCGTCACTTCAAGGGCGTGCGGCCGCAGAAGATCGACGGACCGTACCTCGAGCGCGTCATTCGCAAAGAGTCGTTCGAGCGCAACGACGGCATGCTTGCTCAACTGGCGATCTTCAACTGGGACGAAGCCGAGCATCGCCTGTACGCTGACCTGCAGACTGAGGTCAAGAAGATCAACGAAGACGTCGAAGCGATCACGGCCATCAGCGACGAGCAGGGCGACGCCATCTGTGACGCCCTGGCGGCGAGCCACGACCCGCGCGACATCTACATTGCGTTCGTGATCAACGGCGTTCGCGTCGAGCCGTCGTTCTACGGCCGGCGCTTCGCCACCCTGGTTGGCTAACTCGGCGTCCCCGCCGGCAACACCACCAAGAACGTCGACCCTTTGCCCACCGCGCTGTGCAACTGCAAGGTGCCGCCCATCCGGCGCACCAGGCCAGCGACGATGGCGAGGCCCAGGCCCGCGCCGCCGACATGACGCGCCCGGCCTTTGTCCACCCGGTAGAATCGCTCGAAAATCCGCGACTGGTGCTCTTCGGCAATGCCGATACCGCTGTCGGCGACGGCCAGCCGAACGCAGCGTGTCCCTGGTTGTGCGAGCGACTCGGCCCGCAATTCGACCCTGCCGCCGGTCGGAGTGTACTTGATGGCGTTTTGCAGCAAGTTGCCAACCACAAGATCCAGGCCTTGACGGTCGCAGCGCACCGGCGGCAACGTCTCGGGAACGGAAACCGTAACGCTCAGTCCAGCGGCTTCCGCCGCTTCGCGCTGCGCCAGGCACTGCGCATGACAAACCGCAGAAAGATCCACGGCATCGGTCGCAAGGTCCCACCGCTCGCCATCCAACTGGCTCACGTCTAGGAGTTGGTCTAGCAGCGTCCGCAGGCGCTGGGCGTGGCGGTAGATGGTCTGGTGCGCCGCCGCCAGCTTGCCGGGGTCCCTGGGCGGCGCCTCTGCGAGCGTCTCTGCCCAGCCAAGGATGCTGGCGACGGGTGTTCGCAATTCGTGGCTGGCATTGGCGATGAACTCGAGTTGGGTCCGCTCGGTCTGGCGGCGCTCGGTGACATCGCGCACGACGCCGAGCGCGCGATGCCCCCAGTAGTCGTGGTCCGGCAGCGGCACAACTGCCACGTCGAGCACCCGCGCGACAAAGGCCTTGTGATTGACCTCGACTTGCCGCGGACCCGCGCCTGCCAGCACGTCCGCAAAAGCCTGCAACAGCGCTGGGTGGTCGACCAGCGTGACCAACGCCTGGCCGTGGCAGTTGGGCGGCAAGACCAGCGTATCGCGCAGCACGCGGTTACTGACAACCAGGCGCATCCGGTCGTCGACGACCATCACGCCATCGGTCATAGCGTCGAGTACCGCCCCGAATAGATTGGCCTTAACCTGCTGGGGCAGCTCGCGGCGGCCCCGGGAGTCGGCGTGCGAGTCGGTCACGGCGAGACGGACGCCATGCGATACCCAATGCCGCGCACGGTCTCAATGGCGCCGCCAGCTTTGCCCAAGGTCTCGCGCAGGCGTTTGACATGGGTGTCCACGGTGCGCGTCTGCAAGTCGGGCCGCATCTGCCACACTTCTTCGAGCAGGCGCTGGCGCGTCAGCACCACGCCGGTGTTGGTCAGAAACATGTGAAGCAGCCGAAACTCCAGCGCTGTCAGCGCAATTGGCGCTCCGCCGACGCTGGCGACATGGGCGACGTCGTCTAGCGCGATGCCGTGCGCTTGCAGGGCTCGCGGTGGCTCCACGATCGGCTGCCGACGGCGCAGTACGGCGCGGCAGCGCAGCACCAACTCGCGCACGCTGAACGGCTTGACCACGTAGTCATCGGCGCCTGCCTCCAAGCCAGCGACGCGATCGGACTCGGCGCCGCGTGCAGTGAGCAGCAGTACCGCGGTCTGCGCGAGCGACGGTTCGGCGCGCAGGGCCTTGCAGGCCTCGATGCCGTTGCCGTCCGGCAACATGACGTCCAGGACTACCAGATCTGGGACATGCGCCCGCGCCAGCGCCAGGGCACTGCGGACTGAACCCGCCTCAAAAACCTGCCATTGGGCCATGTCCAGGTTGTGCACGACCAGCGCCCGCAGGTCGGGTTCATCCTCGACCACTAGCACCCGCGGCGCGTTCATGTCCCTTCTGCGGCCGGCGCGGCGCCCTGCATCAATTCGCGCAGCTTGGCCATGACCATGGGCGGATTGCCACCGGCCGACAGCTTGGCATCAAAGGTCGCATTGCCTGCCTCGCCGTCGCCCTCGTGCACGCGGGTAACCTCGCAGCGCACTTCGACAATGTCCTTGGGGCCGGCTTTGCCGGGCACATACACCGTGATGCGCTCGTAGAGCGACGGTAACGTCGGTGTTCTGATGCGAATTTTGCTCTCCGCGAGGCGCAGCAGGACACCGCCGAATTTCTTCTTGCGGGGACCGGCTTCGAACTGCACATTGAGGTCCACCCGGTGCGCGAACTCACCCACAAACAGCTGCGCGGCGCTGGCGACGGGACCGGTCTTGCGCGGCGCTTGCCCGTCTGTAGCTGCCCCGTCGTCTTTGCCGCGGCCCAGCAGCCGTGCCATGAAACCCGGCTTGTCGCTGCCTTTGACGTTGATCGGTGCAGCCTGCTGAACGCCATGTTCGACAGTAGCGACGACGATTTCTTCGGAGTCGTCGTGGTCGTCGAGGTCGACGCGCGGCAGGGTCACGTCGCGCAGCGACTCGGTTGCGGGGATCTGGCGCTCCGCCGGCGTCTCGGTGCCCAGGTAGCGGCGTGTGGTCTCGGTGTAGGGGTTGGCTGCGGCGGTTGCACCCGACCGCTTGCCCGCGGCCGCAGCTGCCGCGTCCTCAAGGGCGCTTAGCAGGTCGTCCGCGGAGAAGTTGTCGCCGTCGCCCATCGGAGCGCCGAATCCATCATCCGCTTGCGCCAGGCGAGGTGCAACCGCAGCCATCACCGCGGCCTGGCCAGCACTGGGGGCGCGGGCGGCGTTCGTCTGCGACGGTTCGGCATCTACAGCAGGCGCGATAGTGGGCATGCCAAACGCGGGCCTTGGCGTTCCGGCGACTGGCGTCGGCCCGGCACGGCTGGCTGCTGTCGGCGCGGTCGGTCCCGGCGGGATGAACGACGGCGGCCGAACGGCAGCGGGCGCCGAGACGACCATCGGGCCTGGCGTTGGCGAGGTACGCGGCACACTGACCGGCTCCGCTGCCGCTTCGCCCTCGGGCAGGGCGTAAACGAAGCGCTTGAGCTCGGGGTTATCGCGGTTACGCCCCACCGAAACCGTGCCGCCACGTTCAATGCCGTAGGTCTCGATGAATTCGCGCAGCGCCGCAGCGGAACTGGTGGTGCCGACGCGCTGCATCAGCACTTCAACCTGTTGCTCGCCCCACTCGCTGTCGTCCACTGTGCTGCACTCGCCATCGATGGCGATCGCATCCTGAGCGTCGCCGTCGCGCTCAATGCGCAGGTAGACAGTCGCGCCGGTGGGCGGCGCGCGCAGGGCAGTGACGACAATGCTTCTGCCGCCCAATTGGATGAGCGTCCCGATGGTGCGGGTCGACTCCCACTCCAGCGTGACCGTGGTGTCTAGCGAATCGAGCAGGCTTGGGCTGGCCATGGTCCGCTACCCCTGCGTGCGCATTGCCATGGTCGGCGCCATCCTGGCGATGGCGGAGCCGACGCGGATCGTTGGATGGGCGTTGCTCATTCTTCGCAATACCCGTAACCGCCGCCGAGACTACTGCACGGCGTGTTCGGGTCATCGCAACCCGTCGGTCCAGTCTTGCTGCACACCTTGCGGCACAGCCCCGTCGACGACGCCGTGCCGGCGTTGCCCGTACAGGTGAACCCGGGTGCGCAATCTGAATTGGTCTTGCACGCGTCGCCCTTGCCAGCCGTGCCGGCGCCTAGGCAGACAAACCCCTGACTGCCCTGCTGGTAGCAAGCCTGACCTTTGGGACAGGTGCTGCCGATTGGCTTGCAAGGTTGGTACTTGGCCACGTCGCAGACTTTGTATTTCTTGCCGGTAATCTGGTTGCAAGACTGCGAATCGCACTGGGCGTCTACCGTGCAAAACGGTGAGCACGCCTGGCTGCCATTTTGCGCCATAACGCAGATACCGATTTTGCAACCGGCGCCATCCGAGCAGTCTTTGGCCACCGCGTGTTTGCCATCGGCCACGCATGCGATAGCGTCGTCGTCGTTGTATCCGCAGTGCGTATCCGGCGGGCAGTTCCAATCCGACGGCAAATCCCAAGGCTTGCACGGGGCTTTGGTCGCCGCCGTGTCTGCTTTGGCCGTGTCGGTGACCGTGTCGCCAGTCGCGGCTGAGGTTTCACCCGCAGCCGCCGCGTCGGTCTTGGCATCGGCGCCGGCAGCGACATCGCCGCTCACCGTGCTGTCGCCAGCGGCCGCTGCAGTGGTACCACCGCTCGACCCGCAAGCGACCGCACTGGCCACCGCGACCGCGCCCAGTGGCCTGATAAACCACAATCGTTCCATGATGTTCAGCCAGTCAACGCCTGGGTTCAAGGCGGCGCCGCCCGCCGCGATTGTGGCATAGGGCGTGGCTTTGCGCCATCGGGACTGCGTGGGCACGAAAGTGTCACTGCAATCAGCCATCGCTGCCCGGCAACGCCGCGGTGGCTGCTGACTGTCGACGGCGTAACGACAGCGCGATCCAGACGCCGATGAGCGTCGCGGCCATGCCGTACCAAGTCGCACTGTACTCTACGTGCTTGCTAGGCAGCGGGTGCACCGGGTACTCGTAACCCTGCACGGGCCAGCGGGTTGGGTCCACGAACGCGCCGCTGGCCTGCTCTCCGGCCTCGATGAGCAGGTCCGGATCCAGTCCCGGAATGCGGCTGGCCATCGCGCGTGGATTCGGGAACATCCACACTGACCGCGGTCCGCGCTGGTTGACCGGCCTTTCCGCCGGGTTGAGCATGTTGACGAACTGTACGCGGCCGCGCACGTTGCGAGGCGGGTCACTGGCCAGTGTCGCCAGCCACACATCGACTTGGGCTTCAGGCACCCAGCCAAACAGCACCAGCACCTTGGGATGTGGACCGCTCGGCACTGCAAACGGCATCACAACCGAGTATCCGCGCTGGCCAAACTTATACCGCGCGGTCAGCAGTTGAGCGTTGGTGACGTCGGCCGTCCCCGCCAGCGTCACACGACGGAAGTGAAGCGCTGCATTGCGATCGCCGGCGACATCGAGCGATTGCAGCGGTGGCAGATCGTCGTGCTGCCGCCGGTAGTTGTCGACGCGCGCCGAACTCTCCTGGTATCGCCGCGCCTGCCAGGTGCCGAGGTACAGCAGCACGGGCAGCATCGCCAGCATGGCGAGTGTCGGAACTAGCTTGGGCGCAAAGTAGCGGCGTCCGCCGGAGTCAGATTCAGGCACGGTCGGTCACTCCTGTGCGGGGTGGTCGCGCAGCCAGCGCAGCGCCGCAGCGAGTTTGTGCTGCCCTGCGTCGTCTTTGTCGTAGTACGCGCGCACGTGCCCGCGCTGGTCGACAAGCACGAACCGCAGGCTGTGCGCGGTGTCGAGTGGCGTCGGCTGGGTCAGCGCCGTGGCGTCTTCGGCGCCGCCGACCGGTCGATCCGAGCGCAACAGCGGCTGCAGAAAGCCCCGCACTACTAAACGCTCCATGGTCTCGTAGTTGCCGGTCAAAAACGACCACAGCCTGGGCTCTGCGCCGTACTTGCGGCCAAACGCGGTCAACACATCGGGTGTATCGGTCATCGGGTCGACGCTAACGCTCACCAGCCGCACCGGCGCACCGTCAGATGCCCATGGCGCGATCTTGGCTTGCAGCTCTGCGGTCGCCTTGGCTAGCGGCGGACATGCCGTCGGGCACGACGTGAACAGGAAATTGGCGGCCCAAACCGTACCGCGCAGGGACTGATCGCTGACTGTGTGGCCCGCCTCGTCGACCAACACGAAGGGTGGCAGCGGACCCAAGTCGTCTAACTCAGCCGGCGGCTTGGCACAAGCGGACAGCGCCACCAGCGCCCACAGCAATCGGTGCATGTGTTTCACCCTCCTGGATCCAGCCAGCGCGGCTCAGGCAACGGCCCGGTCAGACTTTCCAAGAAAGCCACGAGGTCTTGCGCCTGCACGCTGCCAGGCAGCCGCTGCAGCGTCAGATCGCGGTGACCAACCTGGGCTCGACCCGGCAGGGTCTGGTAGAAGCCAACCACCTCGGCCAGGGTAGCGAACTGTCCTGCGTGCATGTAGGGCCCAGTGCGCGCCACGTTGCGCAGCGTGGGCGTGCGAAACGCACCCAGGAAATCCTCGAACTGCGGATTGAGGTAGTGCAGTTCCTGGCAAGCCCCAGCGGTCGGTGTGGCGTCGCTCCACTGGGTGCCGCAGCGGAACTCGTCGCGTCGAACCTGATCGGCTCCGACCGAGCGACCGCCGTCGACACCGATCACCCCTGCGGCCGGCGGCAAACCGAGGTTGTGAAACGCCATGTCCGTCAAAAGCGGGCCATTGTGGCAGTTGACGCAGCCACCCGCGCCAATGAAAGCCCGCAACCCCTGACGAGCCGGCGCGTCTAACATTCGCGCCGCATCGGCGTCGCCGCGACGAAGTGCCGAAGCGTAAGCATCGAACGGCGCCGGCCGCGGCAACAGCTTGCGCTCGTAGGCCTCGATCGCCTTGCCGATGTTGACGAAAGCGCGTGTTACGGCACTGCGCTGCGGCTCCGCCATCGCGGCCCACGCCCGGGCCTGTGGGTGTGTGCTGTCGAGCGGTCGGGGCCGCGCCTGCGCTGGCAGCGCTGCGATCTCGGCCTGGCTGGGCAGCGACCCGAAAATCGCTTCGTACTCTGTTCGGTAGCTTGCGGCCAGGTGGCGCGCCGCGGCCGTGCGATCAAAGGCGTGCTCCGCGTCGCTCTCCAAGGGGCCGAGCGCCTGCGCCCACAAGCTGTCCTTGCGCCCGTCATGGAAGACAAACGGCAGGTTCTGTGTGCCCATCACCGTGGGCGCGTTGCGGTTGGTCTCCGCCACGCCTTTCGCGCGGGCTCGGCCATCGGTGAAGAAGCGGGCAGGCTCGTGGCACGTTGCGCAAGCGATCTGGCCGCTGCGGCTTAGCCCCTTGTCAAAAAACAGCTTTTGCCCCAGCCGCGCCGCACGGTCGTCGTCGGCGAAGCGATTGCCGGCGCTGTAGGCGAGCGCCGGTGGCGGTGACAGCGATAGGATCAGCCGCAGTTCTGGAGCAGTCCACGGTGTATCGTTCGCCTGACCGCACGCCGCCGCGCTGAGCGACAGCAACACCAGTGCCGCTGTGGCCAACGGCGTGCGCGGCAAGGTCACGGCGGGGTCGCCTCAGGCGGTTGCTCGAACGGCAGCTCAAGGCGGTCGTCGCCGGCGGTGCTGCTCACGTCGACCGCAAACACCCAACGGCCCTGCATGTGCAGCTTCATGCCATCAGTGCGCCACAAGCCCGGACCCGCAACCGTAGTTGCCGGTTGCGTCATCATGCCGTGGCGGTGTTCTGGCATGGTCGCGTCAACAGTGACTGTGGCGCCGTCGGGCAGCGCGGCACCGCTCGCCAGGGTAACCCTGAGATTGGTGCTGAATAGTTCTCCGAGCTTTGGCACGGAGAAGCGTAGCGTCGCAGTGTACTTGCCGGCCTTGCTTCGTCCGCCCAACTCAACGGCGGTGCCCGGCAGCGCAGCAGAAGGTTGTGGGCTTGCCGCAGGCGCAGCGTCGGCGACGGCTGTTGCGCCTGGCGTGGCCGGCGTAGCAGTTGCCGTCGGCGAGGGCATTGGCGCAGCGCGCGTGCAAGCCAGCACCGCGCAAGCGCCGCAGGCGACCACCCCAACTCTCATGCTGATGTCCTGGCGACCGCAGTCGGCTGATCGTCGGGCGCCAGGTCGGGCGCATCCAGATCGGTGTCGGCGACGCCACTAATCGCCCGGCGCGCCTGGTCGAGGTGTGCAATGCCGGTCAGCCCGCGCCGCGGCGTCGCGCGGTTGACCCACAGCCAGAACACCCTGCCGACGCCAAACCACATCAGGCCACCGCCCGGCATCCACATAATCATGCCGCCGACCTGCTGGTCGCTGAGCACATCGATGCCGAATACCCGCGGTGCGCTGATGTAGAACGGGTAGATGATGAGGCTCGACATGGTCAGGATGAGCCCCAGCGTCTTCATCGCGGTCATGTTCAAAAAGATGAACGCCATGCGCTTGGGCAGCGAGCGCGCCAACTGCGGCAGCGGCGCGATTACGACGAACCAGAACACCACAGCGGTCGCCATGAAGCACAGATGCTCAACGATGTGCCAGGCGTGCACTTCCAGCGCCAGGTTGTACAGCCGCGGCAGGTGCCACACCCACATCGCCGCTTGAAAGGCCCAGAACGCCGGCCACGGACTCGCCAGGGTGCGCCCGAACCGCCCAGCGCCGGGCAACTCATACAGCGCCTGCCACAACCACGCCGGGATGCCCAGGACAAACAAAGGCGCCCACACCAGCTGCAATAGCATGTGCTGCAGCATGTGCGCAGAAAACAACAGCTCGTCTGCAAGGTGGTGTAGCGGACCGTCGAGCGACAGGTACATGACCACAAGGCCGCCGTAGTAGCAGGCTTGTTGTGTGCCCGTTGCCGCGACACCCTTGAGGCCGCGCCGCGGGAACCAGCGGCGCAACGCCCACCCATAAGCAACGGCCAGTAGCGCCGTGCCAATCACAATGCTCTCGTGAAAATCCCAGACGAACCACTGCCCGACCGGCGTCAGGTTAGGCGTCACCCGACCCTGGATGAGGTTGCCCGGGTGCGCCCATGCTGCGGTAGTGGCGCCGATCGCCCACGTCACGGCGGCAGTCAGTAGTGCCGCAGCGAAGACCAATGGGCGAGAAGGGCGTTGCATGGTTTGCCGACCGGGACGCCGGCTGCGCGGGTCGCTGTGCCGCGGCGTTAAGATTTATCTGAGAATAACTCGATCGCTATTTGAACCAGTGAAGCGGCGAGTCGGCTTGTAAAGACGCGCGCTTGCGACCCACCCGGCTGGCAAACGGAACCAGTACCAGAATGACTTATTCTGGGACAGTTCCTCAGTCCGCGACTTTGTCGCCGACGCAGGGCTGGCCACCGGGCGCGTTGGTGCCCTTGAGGCTGCGGATGTAGTACACGACCTGCCGGATCTCTTCAGATTTCAACGCGCCGGCCTGCGCAGGCATCTTGTTGCCCGCGCGGCCATCAGCCACGGTCACGTACAGATCCTTGAACGAGCCGCCATACTTGTAGCAGTCGTCCGTGAGGTTGAAGCCCAGCGCCGCTTTGCCTTCGCCCATGTCGCCGTGGCAAGCTTTGCAAACCTTGTCGTAGACAGTTTTGCCGGGGGCGAAGTTCTTGCCTTTGGCCTCTGCAAATGCCGCCTTGAACTTGTCCTCTGCCAGCGGCGGTTCCGCCCCCGAACTCTTGGTCGGGCGAACATAGCCACTTTTGACGTCCACCGCCGTGACCGCAACGCCCTCGCCGAACGGCAGGAACAGCGCCACAGCCAACGAGCCGAGCAGTAAGAAGATGATGACCGCGATGGCGAGCGGCGACAGGAACAGGAACTTGTAGATGTCGCGGTCGCCGCGCAAGTGCATAAACTCGCCAACCACGGCACCGAACTTGAACACCGACATCACCACTAGCAGCGGCGCCCACATCGGCTCGACCGGCATCCAGATGTCGGGGTAGTCCTTGAGAAAGGGCAATGCCAACTCGACGGCAGTCACGACCGTCAAGATGACACCCAGGCGGATATAGGCCTTCTTGTGCGAATGCGGCAAGCCGCCGGCGTCGGCGTGGTCGTGGTGCGCAGCGCTCATTGGATGAACTCCAACAGGTAGACAAAGGTAAAGATGACGATCCACACGATATCGACGAAGTGCCAGTACAACCCGGCGACTTCGACGTTGATCGGCAACTTGGTGGGGTTGAGCTTGCCCTTGTGGACCAGGAACGCGAGCATCGTCAGCCAAATGACGCCGACCGTGACGTGGCCACCGTGAAAGCCGGTCATCACGTAAAATGTCGAGCCAAATAGCGAAGTCGACAGCTTCAAGCCCAAGTGGACGAAGTGCGAGAACTCATAGACCTGAAAGCCAACGAAGGTGGCTCCGAGCAGCGCCGTCACCAGCAGGTAGTTGCGCGTGACCGTCGGCTTGCGCTGTTTCATGGCGTCCACGGCCAGCGCCATGGTCAGCGAGCTCATTAGCAGCAAAAACGTCGAAATCGAGGTGATGCCGATGGAAAAAATCGTCGCAGGCAGCGGACCGGCCAATGCCTTGCCGTGGTAGAAGAAGTAGGTGCCAATGAGCGAGCCGAAAAACATACATTCGGAGCCGAGGAATGCCCACATCGCCAGCTTGATGTTGGGCAGGCCCATGAAGTTGTTCTCGACGACGGCGTGATGGCCGTGATCGTGACCGCCACCTGCGTGATCGTGGCCTGCGTGATCGTGGCCTGCGTGATCGTGGCCTGCGTCGTGGGCGACCTCATGCGGGTCGGTGGCGGCCAGTTGTGCGCTCATGTGATTCCCCTTGACAATTCAGTGCTTTGCAAGGAACGGCCGCGACAGTCCGCGGCAAATGGCAAAGGCCGGGCTAGACCGGTTCAGTCACCCAGGCATAAAGGCTACCGATGATGGTCACAGCCCCCGCGACGCTCAGAAGCCAGCTAAACGGCACGGTGTTGAACAGCAGCAAGCCGACAAGGATCATCAGGATGCCGCCAGAAACCCACATCGGCTTCCAGGAGTACGACGGCATGTGAATTTCTTCGGCGGTTGTTGGCACCGGAATGGCCATGTCGGCCGAGTGCTTGTGGTCCCACAGCGGCCGCTCAGAGTACACGATTGGCGTAAAGTCGAAGTTGTGCGCCTTGGGCGGCGAGTCGCACAGCCACTCCAGGGTGCACGCGTCCCACGGGTCGCGGCCTGCCGGCTTGCCGTTCTTGAGGCTGGTGAAGATGTTGTACACGAACACCAGCGCGCCGGCGGCCATCAGGAATACGCCGCCCGTCGCGAGCAGATTGTCGAAATTCCAGCCGGCGTCGGCCGGGTAGGTGTAGATGCGGCGCGGCATGCCGCGGTTGCCCAAGTCGTGCATTGGCCAGAAAGTCAGGTTCAAGCCGATGGCGAACAGCCAGAAGTGCAACTTGCCCAGCGACTCTGACATCATCTTGCCCGTGATCTTGGGCATGTAGAAGTAGAATCCTGCAAACAGCCCCATTAGCGCGCCACCGACCAGCACATAGTGAAAGTGGGCGACCACGAAGTACGAGTCGTGCTGCTGCAGATCCAGCGGGGCGTTGGCGTGCATGATGCCCGACAGACCGCCGATGGTGAACAGCGGAATGAACGACAAGGCGAAAATCATCGGCGTGGGGTAGGTCATCTTGGCGCCCCACAGGGTGCCGAGCCAATTGAAGATCTTGACCGCGGTCGGAATCGCGATGATGGCCGTGGTGGACGCGAACACCGCATCGGCAATCGGGCCCATGCCGGAAGTGAACATGTGGTGGCCCCACACGCCAAACCCGACGAAGCCAATGAAGATGCCGGAAAAAATGACCGCGTGCTGGCCAAACAAGGGCTTGCGCGCAAACACGGGCAGAATCTCCGAGACGATGCCCATGGACGGCAGAAGCAGGACGTACACCTCGGGGTGAC
>SXRM01000052.1 GCA_005792545.1 Pseudomonadota bacterium
GGCGCCAAGCCGTTCTGAACCATTGTCTAAACCAGGAGCAAAGCGCCGTGGCCAGCCAACTCGAAGACAAACTGAACGAAGACCTCAAAGCCTCGATGAAGGCCGGCGACAAGCTGGCGCTGCTGGCGATTCGCGCCGTCAAGACCGAGCTGATGAAGCGCAGGACCGCCAAGGCTGGAGTCGAAATCACCGACGAGATGGTGGTGGAGACGCTGCGCGCCTACGTCAAGCAACTGGCGGGCTCGATTGAAGAGTTGGTCGCTGGCGGCGCGGACGAGGGCGAGGACAACATCGCGCAGATGCGCGGCGAGATCACCTACCTCGATCGCTATCTGCCCAAGCTCATGGACGATGTCGCGACGGCCGCGTTGGTGGACGAGGTGCTCGCCGCCAACGGCATTACCGACCCGAAGATGGCAGGCAAGGCGACCGGCCTGGTGATGAAGGACAACAAAGGCAAGGTCGATCCAGGCGTTGTGGCGCGGATCGTCAAGCAGAAGCTTGGCGCGTAGCGGTACGCCGCCCTAGATATCGCGCCAGTCTTTCGGCTTTGGCCTGGTCTGACCTTTCTTGCGGTCGGCCAGCGTCGCCGCGATATCGGCAGCGGGCGCTTCAAGCGCACCTGCCGTGCAGCGGGCCCCACGCGTCAACCCGGTCAAGTCCTTGCGAATTGCCACGTCGGCGCAGTTGCCCAGGGCGATTGCCACGCTGCCGCGCTCTGGCCGATAGCGCTCGCTGCCCTTGAGCGTAAAGCCGGGCAAGCCGCGCTGCGTGTGGAGATCCAGCGCGACAAAGCCATAGCCGCCCCACAACACCGAAGTCTCGATGCTGACATCGGTAGCTTCACCGCGCGCAACCGTCACCGCGTCTGGCCGCCCCATGACAATCGACGAAGAGACGCGCAACTTGCGCCGTCCGGGGCCATCTGGCTGCAGTACGATGCCGGAACCACTGTTGTAGGCGATGGTCGAGTTGGACACCTCCAACTGCGCCTGGCCGCTCAGCCGAATCGGCGGATCCATGGTGCCCTTGGCTTCGTTGTCGGCAACCAGCGTCCCGAGCAATCGGGCGGACACGCTGCCGCCCAGATCGATGGCCGCCGCGCGGTCTCCGGAGTTGCCCGTCACCCGCGAGCGCACGACGGCGAGCTTGCCGGCCGAAAACGCAATCGCGCCGCCGCCATGCAGGGTCGCCGCGTTGCCGAAGATCCAGCAATCGATCAGAGTGATGCTGCTCGACTTGGCGTTTTCGACAGCGCCGCCGCGGTCCACCTTGCCGTTGGTCAGCGTGATGCCCTCGAGCCTGAAGTCGATGCCGTCGGCGACGACCGTCACGGCGCGCCCTTGGCCGCCCGCGTCGAGCACAACCTTGTCGCGGCCGACCCGGCGCAGAGTCGCGGACCGCGTGGCCAGCAAGCGCGCACCGCGATACACACCTGGCTTTAGGCACACGACCGGCGCGACTTTGCCCGGCTTGTCGATGGCGTGCTGGATGGCGGCAGTGTTGCCGTCGGGCTTGAGGGTCACGGTGCACGCCAGTGCCGCTGAGGCATATGCGGCGAACACCAAGGTGGACAACGCGGCGGCGATGAGGGCAGGGCGCATGGCAACGAAAGCGCCGTTGGCGGCGCGGGCAGGCAATGTAGCACGCCGCCGCAGTAGCCGCCTCAGGTTCAAAAGCCCAGGTGGTAGCTCGCCCCGGCCCAGGGTCGCGCAAGGCTGGTCCACGGCGCTCGGTATTTCTCTTGCTGGGCGCCCATGTGTACGCCGATGTCGCCGCCGAGGCGGTGTTGGTTGGCGTCTCCGAACAGCAGCGCCAGTTCGAGCCGCGCATGGCCGTACCACAGCGACCGCGCTTGATCGGCACACAGGTAGGGCGCGCACGGCGAAAACGCGGCCGTGGCAAACTCGCGGGTGATGCCCAGGTGCGCCCAGAACGACAGGTCGTCCGCTTGATGCAGGCGCTTGCCGGCCGCCGCCGACACCGCGTACCTGGGCCACAGCGGATTGACGGCAAGCTGCGCGATCCAGCGTGGCGACAGCACCACCAGGCCAGACAGACTGCCGAGCATAGTGCCGCCGGCCATCGCACCGGCCCACCACTTGTGGCGGGGTTTGGGCGGCGGCGGCGCGTTCAAGCGACCGAGCAACCGCACCGACAACTCTTCGGCGGCCTGGCCCAGTACGTCTTCCACCGCAGCGCGCAGTGCGAGCTCTGTCGCTGTCTCGGGCAGCGCGCGATCGCCTTCACCTCGTTCGCGAAACACTTTGGCCCGATTGCTGGCGTCGAAAATGACCGCGTCGACGCTGACCTGCATGCGGCCGAGCGAGATGCGTAGTTGCATCTTGCGGGCGACGATGCGCACCGATAGCGGCGGTGAAAAGGCCGTGACAGTCTTGGAAAACACGCGCTTGAGCACAACCGGCGTCAGCCCTTCGACCATGCCGCGAAAATCGACGGCGCCGTCGCTGTACAGACCCGGAGCATCGACGTCGCCGAGCGGCTCGATGAACACCAGGTCCGGTCGCAGCAGGGCGCTGCGGCTGTCGTCGGCTTTGCCGGGCAGGTCAATCACATCTTTGGCGGCGCCAGAGGGCAGTTCGCCGCCCGTTTGAGCCAGGCAAGGCCAGGCCAACAGGCACGCCGCGCAATGGAGCAAGGCAAGGGCAGGGCGCATCTGTTGTCTCCGCCGGGCAGGCGTGCAGCGTCGCAGATGCGCCAGCGGGCGGCAAGCCGGTTGTCTTGGTGGCGGCGCTGCCCGTATGCTCGGCGGCGGCGGTCGGCGGATTGGCGCGGAGGTCGGGTGGCGTGGCAAGGGCCAAGATTGACGGTGGCTCTTGCAGCGGTCGCGCTGGGGCTGTTGGGCACGCGACCGGCTTGGGCCGAGGACACCCAGACTCCGCGGGTCAAGTCGTGGTACCTCAGCGTGACCAATGCGCTGCCCTTGGCCGTGGGCGGTCTTGTCGGCCTCGAGCTGCACCGGCGCTTTGACGACCGGTCATTCGTGCGGCTGGGCGGCGGGACCAGCTTTCTGCTCTCGGGCGCCTACGTCAGCTATGGCCGGGTGTTGACCGCCAACGACTTCTTTGTGGTCGCCGGTCTGGACGCCAACCTGCTGGTGGTGCCATTCAGCGGTCCGCAGTACTGGCCCGGCATCCACGCCGGCGGCGGCTGGGAGTGGTTCAACCATTGGACCCGCACCGCGCTGTCATTCGAGGTAGGCTACCCGTGGTTGCTCGGCGCGCGCTTTTCGGTGGGGCTTTGATGCGCGCCGCCGCTGCGTTGATTTGCCTTGGCATATTGGCCTGGTCCGCGCCGGTCGATGCCGCGACCGCCAATTCCCTGACGTTGCAGACCCTGCCGTTGGGCTGGGGCATTGCTGAATTGCGCTATGAGCGCCTGATCACCGGCCCGCTTTCTCTTGTGGCTATCGGCGGCTATGGCAAAGGTGCCTCGTGGAGCCCGTTTGCCGGTCAAAGCCGCACCCACGCTGGAGGCCAGGCGCGTTGGCGCATGGGCGGCGATTTCGGCGACGGCGTTTCATTGGCGGCCGAGGCCCTGTGGATGTGGTCGTCGGGTGACGGCAGCTACGGCGCCAAAGGCCTCGCCATCGGCGCAAAAATGCTGGCAAAATGGACAATCGGGCCGGGCTTCGTCGTCGAAGCCCAAGTCGGCGCGGCGCGGGTGTCGCGACGCGCAGCGCCAATTGGCGGTGGCAAGGACTTGCAAGCCGTCGACTGGCAGCCCGCCGTCGGGCTGGGCGTGGGGTACGGGTGGTGAAGGCGCAGCTGGCGGTGATGCTAGCGGTCGTGGGGTGCTGCGTAGGCGCTGCGTGTACCTATTCGCTGGGCCCCTGGAGCGATTGCCAGGTCGACCCCCAAAGCTGCGGTGGATCGGGCGTGGATTGGCCGACCTACGCCGACTGCACGGCGAAAGCCCCGCTCCAGTTCGACATTGGCAGCGGCGAGAAGGCCTATGCTGAACTGGCGCCAGGCGTAACGCCGACCGTCCACTTTGCCTCTGGAGGTGGTCAGGGCTTCAACGTGCGCCACATCAACCTCGGCGTGCGCATCGCCAACCCCGACCCGGTGCGGCGGCGCTTTCGCGTCGAAGCGAGAACCTATTACCGGTCCAGCTCTGGCGGTGGGCGCTTCGCGGCCGACGACGCCAACTGCACGCCAGACAGCGCCGATGCGAGTGTCTCCGAGCCTCCGCCCGGCGCCTCGACCCCCACCTGGCACTGTGGCTTTGGCGGCAACACCTTTGTTGTCGACACCAGCCTCAAACAGGCGGCGGATGGCTCGCTGTCGCGCGGCGGCTTGCGGGTGTTCGTGCACGATTTGCCGCACGTGCTCGAAGTCAGCGTCAGCGACCAGTGCGGCCGCACCACCCACGCCGCGCGCACCTTCCGCACCGACTGAGCCGGAGCCTGCAGTGAATCTCGCACGCGCACTGCTTTCGTTCGGATGCCTCGCCGGCTGCGCGACGCTGGGTGGTACGCGTCAGGTCGTCTCCATCGACTCGCCGGTGCGCGGCGCGGTGGTGCAGGACGACGACGGCAGGCCGCTAGGCACTACGCCCTTCTTCGCGCGCATCAAGCGCACCCGCACCCTGGAACTGCAGTGGACCCGGCCCGACCGTCACGGCGACCACAAGCAGGAATTCGGCGTGCGCTGCCGGTATCGCTGGAAAGAGTCGCTGCTGCCCAACACCGCGACTGCATCGGTGACGGTGCTGGTGCCGCCGGTGTTCCTGGCCTGGCTGGGTACGGCTGTGGTCACTGATCTGGTCAGCGGCGCAGCCTGGCAATGTCCCGACGGCATCCTGTTGCCCGATGACGCAGCAGCTTCCCTACCTGCGCCAGCGACGCCAGCCTGCAGGATTGTCGCCATCGCGCCGCCCAAGCACGAAGACGAGGGCATTGCCCGGCAAATCGCGGCGGCCTGGTGGGCGGCCAGTCCCAAAGCTGCTTGCGACCGCCGCACGGACCTCGGCGAGACCGAAAAGGTGCTGCGCCGTCAAGGTGTCACCGCCGAAAAAGGGTTGGTTTTCGACCGTTACCGGCGCGCACACCTCAACGAACTTGGTTTGCGCACCGGCGCCACCCATCTCGCAGTGCTCGACGTCGCCCCGGTCGATGACCACATCGTGGGTGCGGCAGTGATCCGCGACATGCACACGCTCAAGGCTTCGCCACCGCTGCCGGTCAACCTCGACCTCGGCATCGGTCGCCAACCTTGGTACCGCCGTGCCGCAAGCTGGATCGGCCGCAACGTGCAACTGCTGCCCGACAGCGTGGGCTATGCGCCGACGCAGCGCGAGTACCAGTTCATGCCTACCGCCGGCAACGACTATGTGCAAGACAGAGCCAGTCCAAGCTGGGTCCCGGCCGTGCTGACCAATTTCACGCTGTTGTCGGTGGACCATCCGGGACCCTACCAGCCGTGGGATGCCACGTTGCGGTTTGGCCCGCGGGTGCTGCTTGGCTATGCCGTGCGCGAACTGGATTATGGCAAGGCCAACAGCACCGTACACAAGGCGTCATTGCGGCTGCTGGAACTCGGCGGGCTGTTTGGCGCGACCGGCACGGTGCATACCCCGCTCGGCGCCGGCTCAGCGTTCCTAGGCTTGGGGGCTGCCGGCGCCTGGCATTGGCGCGACGGCCGTTACATCGATGCGCGGGTGCCCGTGGTCGGCGGCGCAGGCGCGGCCTGGACGGCGTTCGTCAGTGAAAACGTGTTCTTGCGCATCGACCTGACTGCGTACAACAGCAGCACACCGGTGCTCGCCGGCCCCGGCTACGAACTCAAGCAATGGGCGACCGGTACAGTCGCGTTGGGTTGGTATGTCCCGGAATGGCGCAGCGTGGTGCGGTCGTGGTTTTGACAGCGCAGACCCGGCGGGCGACTGTACTCGGGTACTGCCTCGCCGCCCTGTCGAGTTGCGATGCCAGCACCCCACCCACTGCCAGCGCTACCGCTGCCGCAACCATCAATTCCGGCAAGGGCACGACCAAGCTGCCGGTTCTACCCAAGTCGGGCACCAACGCCAGCATTGACCTGCCCCCTGCCGCGACGTGCACCATTGGCGAAAAGCCGCCGCCGACGCCGTTTGACCAGGTGCCGCGCTTGGACAAGTGCATCTCGCCTGTACCCGACGACTGGCCGCCCAAGCAGCTGCCGCCGGACGCGATGGAGACTGCGCTCGGATACCGCGACGACGTCAAGGGCGCCGTGAAACCCTGGCACGACGGCGACGCGGCCGCGTTGAGCCAGGGTATGCAGGGCACCGGCCATGTCCAAACCGACGTCATGCTCCACCTGCCACAGGCCAAGGGCACGGCCATGACTGTCGAGGTGGTGCGTCAGGTCTGGTATGACTGCGGGTACCACCACGAGTCGCCGTCGATCCCGGTCAAGCTGGTGCCGGCGACGGTTGCCGGCTGGTGGGTGCCCGAAAAGGCCTTGCGCACCATCGTCAACATGCCGATGCACCTGGCGTGCGGGCGGTGGGTACGGCTGCAGCTTTTCGTGCGTCTGGCCACGGACGACCACTGGCACGCCGCTGCGTGTACGCTCAAGCTATGGGTGGCGGTGCCGATTCTGGGAGAATACAACTGAATCGGGCGGTTACTTGGATGCTTGGACCCTGCCGGCTCGCCATTCCGCTCGTCGCAACGCGTCGCAATCACAAGTCCAGGCGGCCGGTGCCTGCTGGCAGGTGAGCGCCGCCATCAGCTTATGGCCGGCGGTGTTGGGGTGTGTAGGGTCGAAGCTGTGGTACTTCTTGGCCAGGAATTGCCGCCCGATGGCGCGGGCAGCGGCGACCAGGTCCTCTTTGGCCTCGACTTGCCGGCGGTATGGGCTCTTGGCGAAAGACTCGCGGAGCGCTTCGGCCGGGCGCAGCGGCGCGACATTGCCGGTTCGCAGATCGGACGCCCACAGGTCGACAGCGACGGCTGGCAGTTCTCCCGGCACCCAATCCGGCGAATTCTCGGGCCTACCGGCAGCGCGCGAGCCAAACGCCGCCGTGGGCTTGAGCCGACCCATCACGAAGTCGACCACATGCTGCGTAGCCCGATGCATGCGCAGGCCTTTCCAGCCGTCAAAGCGCCCGTCGGCATCGTCGCCCCACGGCGTCAGCGACAGCGCAACCACGCCAAAGCCGGCACTGTGGGCGTCGACGAATAGGCGGCTCAGCGTCCAACTGGTCGCCTCGGGCAGCCACACCGAATTGAGCCCGCCTTGCACCAGCAGCCAGCGGTGACCGGAAGGCATTTGCGGTAGCAGACCGGACTCAGAGTCCAATACGCCCACCTGGAAGTTGCGCCGCATCTTGGCGGCACCGGCGCCGACCTCGCCCAGATTGACGACCTCGAGATTGCGGCAGGCGTATTGCAAGAACTGCCCAAAGCTGCCGGCGTAGAAGCGCGAAATGGATCCGCCGATGACCACAGCCTTTTCCGGACGTTGACTCGCGAACCGCGGACCAGCCCATGCCGTGCAACTCGCCAGTGCAGCGGCAACAAGGGCGGCGAGCGATATCAAGCGTGGGGTGCGAAGCATGGGCAGTCAGCCGGGCGACGGACGCCCGCGGGCGCGGCAGTATCTCTGCGTGGCGCTTGGGGTCAAGGCCGAGGCGTAAGGCGGGCAGCGCCATTTGACGCCGGTCTGGGGCTGCCGCATCCTGCCGCCAGCCGCTACGCTTGAGCGGTCATGAGGTTCTCAATGATTCGGCAGTTCTTGTTGGCGGTTGCAGCTGTTGCTTGCGGTTGTACCAGCGGAGCGAGCGGCTCGGGTGGCGGGACGGGCAGCAGCGACGCGGATGCAGCAGTCGAAGTGACGGCCGATGCAGGCGCGACCGAAGCCACCAGTGGCGACGCAGCATCCGGCGACGTTGCCGCCGAGACCGCGCAAGACGCCGGCGTAACGGAAACCGCAGCAGATGCGCAGTTGGACTTGGCAGCCGAGGTTGCGTCCGACGCGGGGGTAGCGGATGTTGTCGCCGACATCGCCAAGGAAGTCGCCGATGCGGCCGCTGCGGATGCTGCCGATGTCGTCAAAGAGGTGGCTGACGTCGCCCCGGTCGATGTGGCACCGGTCGATGCCGGCACTTCAGACAGCGCCGCCGACACCAAGGCCGAAGTCGCCCAGCCCAAGGACGGCCAGTGCACGACCGAGTTCAACTGCAAGAACGCCATGATGTGCATCGCCCCCGGCGAGAGCATCGGCTGCGGCATGTGCTTCAAGCCCGAGAACACCTGCGACAGCGACGCGGGCTGCAACCCGCCAGCGACTATCTGCAAGCCGCTCAAGTGCGCCTGCAGCGGCGAATCGACCTGCCAGCCGGGCTGCAAGGCCGCCAGCGACTGCGCCGAGGGTTTCTTCTGCGCCCCGACCGGCAAGTGCGTCGAAGACGTCTGCAAGATTACCGACCCGCCGGGCGCGGACAAGAGCTGCAAGCCCAACTTCGTGTGCAAGAACCCGGCCAACCCGCATTGTTTTCGCAAGGAGTGCACGGCATCTACGGAGTGCGAAGGCTTTTGCGTCAAGGGCCTGTGCTACTCGGCGCCGGGGCAGTGCAGCTATCCGCCGCCGTAGCCAATTCAGGCGCGGTCGGTAGCCATCCACTCGCGCGCCCGCAGTAGCGCCTCGACTCGCCGTCGCACTTCGTCGCGAATGGCACGCACCTCGGGCAGCGGCTTGCCTTTGGGATCCGGCAGCGGCCAATCGTCGCGCGCAAGGCCTGGCACGTACGGACACGCCTCGCCACAGCCCATCGTCACCAGCAGGGTCGCCTGTCGGGCCAAGTCCTCGGTCAGCCGCTGTGGCCTGGCCGTCGATAGATCGATGCCGACCTCGGCCATGGTGGCCAGTACTTCGGGGTGGACGCGCTCGCCCGGTTGCGTCCCGGCCGACACTGCGTGCGCGCGGCTCGGGTCGGCCAGCTGGTTGAAGAACGCAGCGGCCATCTGCGATCGACCGGCGTTGTGGATGCAGGCGAAGACAATCATGGAGGGGGGCTTTGTTCAGACGAATGATATGAAACGGAAAAAGGGACTAGCCGCGATCAAGCTGCCGCGCCTGGCTGGCCGTCCCCGGCGGCTTGGGCCCGGTCGCCGAGATAATACAGCGCAGTGCCGACCACCATGCCGACGACGTAGCCCTGGGGCAGGGCTAGCGCCGCCAATGCGACCATGAGCGCGATCCAAAGCTCGCGGCGCGAACTGGCAATGTCGCGCGCCAGCACGCCCAGCGCTACCGCCTCGAACAGCAACACGACGCCAAGTACCGGCAACGGAAACAGGCGGACAAGCTGCGACGAAGCGCCGCCAAAGAACAGTCCGGCCACGACAAACAGCGTGCCATAGACGACGACCGCCCCGCCGGTGCGCGCCCCAAACGCGTGGTTGCCGGCAAGACCGCCGCAGCCGTGACACACCGGCACACCGCCGACCCACGGCAGCACCAGGTTGGCAAATCCGTAGGTCAGGCCAATCTTGCGGACCGTCACCGCGCGCTCTGGATACAGGTCCTGTAGCGTCCTGTGGGTCGCAATGACCGAGTTGGACAGCGACAGCGGGATCTGCGGCAGCGCCAGCAGCCACAGACCCGTCACCACGTCGGACCACGCCACCGTGCGCAGCGCGGGCACACCCAGCGCGGCCTGCGAAGCAGAGGCGCCCCAATCCACCCCTGACAACAGCGCAACCACGGCGCCAAGGCCCATCACCGGCAGCGCCGCCGGTATCCGTCGGTTGCCGAGCAGAAAGGCCAACAGGACGAAGCTGATGCCGGCCAACGCGTACCCTGGCGCACCGGACGCGGGCACATATTGCTTGAGCGCCAGTTGCCCCAGCGACAGCGCGAGGCCCAACTGCACGCCGCGAACCACGCAGCGCGGTACCACCTGCGCCAGCCAACCGAGCAGCCCGGTTGCGGCCAGGACCAGCATCAGCGCGCCGACGGCAAGACCGCCGCCAAACAGCACCGGGCCTTGGATTTTCTGCGCGATGACCAGCACTGCCATGGCTTTGAGCGGCTGCATCGGCATCGGCAGCCCATAGGCCACGCCGGTCAGGATCTGCGCTGCGCCAAACACCGTGAACGTGCTGGCCGGGTCCAGACCCGCAGCAGGTATCATCGCCAGCAGCAGCGGCAAGTCTGTGCCTATGTCGCCAAACGCGCCCGCAAGCTCGTTGCGGTCAAAGCGCAGGCGTTGCGGGGCGGCGGCTTCGGACATCAGAGCTCACTCGACCGGCAGCAGTGGTTGGCAGGGTCTGCGCAATGCCGCCCTGTGCCGCGGCGGTGGAGCATCGACAGCGCGCGGCCGGCCGTCAAGCACGGAGGGGGGCTTTGTTCAGACGCTTGAAAGTGCACACGAAAAAGTGGCGGTCGCGATCGCTGGCGCCCCCGACCCCGGGGGACCAGCGCGGCGCAAACATGGAGGGGGGCTTTGTTCAGATAGATGAAATTGCAAGCGAAAAAACGGTGGCCGCGATCACGTGCAGCCGCTTGTGGTGCCAGCCTCGCTCGGCTCAATTGCCCGCGACGGGCTGTGCAATCTGGCGTAGGCTCCCGGCCCTGCGCACCGAGCGCGGACCACGGAGTCGGCCATGCCGCCACGCCAGTCGCTTGTCGCCCTTGCCGCGTTGCTGGCCGTCGCTTGCGGTTCGCCAGCAGCACCTGCCGTAGATGCGGCCGCCGTTGCCGATGCCGCGGCTGACCTTGCGGAAACCGCGGCCGCAATGCCAGATGTTGCCGATGCCGGAGACGGATCCGCGACGCTTGCATGGAATCCCAGCGCAACCGTGCCGCACCTTGCAGGCCCGGCGGCGACGGGTGCGCTGCATGCAGGCCTTGGCGTCGCGCTGCTGCACGGTCCGATCGGCGTGAGCATGGGCGGCTACGCCGGCCGCTTCCAGGGCGTACACACGCGCTGGAGCGACAGCCTCAAAGGCTCTGCGGGAATGTACGGGCGGATGTCGGCCAAGGCATTGGCGCTGCGCGTCGGCGCGGAGACGCTGGTGCTGGTCAAGTCGCCGCTGCTGACGTCGGACTCCTACCTGCTGCACCGCATCGAGGCTGCCGTGCAGGCGCGCGCCGGGGTGGACCTGCGCGGGCGAATCATCACCGGTGCCGGCCATAGCCACCACGAACCGGCGCGGTTTTGGCCGATTCCGGCAGGCCTCGGCGCGATCGGCTTGGACACCTTCGACTACGAGGTTGCCGAACTACTGGCACAACACTTCGCCGTTGCCATTGAGCGCGCACTGGGCGACTTGGGACCGGCCGAATGGGCGTGGGCGACGCACGAGAACTGGGACCCATCGGGCCTGGTGTACCGCGATCGCCGCGGCGCCAACGACCCGACCTGGGGCAAGGACCCGCGGCTGACGCTGCTCGGCGTCCGGCGGCCGAGCGTGGCCGACCCGTTCGCGCTGGTGGTGCACTTTCCCATCCACGGCACAGTGATGGGCGACGACAACGACTTGCACATTGAGGACGCGCCCGGCTACGTGGAGCACAAGCTTGAAGACGGCTGGGCGGACAGCAAGGGCAAGCCGCTCACCGTGATGTTCCTGCAGGCTGCGGGTGGGGATGCTAGCCCCGGCGGCGATCAGCTCGGCCACCCCGGTCCGGCACGGCTCGAACGCGTCGGCGAGTTGGCAGCCGGTCTGATCCTGCCCAAACTGCCAGCGCTTGCTTACAAACCGGAGATGCAGCTGGCGGTGCGCACGGTGCGGCTCGACATCGACTATGCCCACCTGTACGCCGACGCGGACGTGCAGGACGAGTTCTTGAACGAGGAGGGCAAGCCCTACCTTTGGGGTGGCTGGCAGTGCACCTCGCCCGGTCACACCCCCGGCAAGTCGATGAAAGGCAAGCCCAAACAGTGCGTGGAGCTGGGCGCTCTGCTGCCAGCGCTGGGCGAGCCGCTGCCGTTTGGCGAGCTGAACCAGGTGGTCCTGACCGCGGCGCGGTTGGGTGATCTCGGCCTCATCACGCTGCCGGGCGAGCCGACCTATTCGCTGGTGCAGTATGCGCGGCAGCAGGTCGAGGGCTCGCTGGCTGGGCTCGGCACACTGATGGTCGTTGGCTACGCCCAGGACTATTTCCTGTACCTGACCGCCCCCGACGACTGGCTGGTCGGCGGCTATGAGCAGGTGATGAGCGTGTGGGGGCCTGCTGCCGGGCGCTTCTTTGCCCGCAACAGCTTGGACTTGCTGAAAAACATGTGGGCGGGCAAGACGCAGCCGACTTTCTGGCAAGCTTCGCCGTACCTGACGCAGCCGACGCCCAAGCCGCCGCGGGTCGAGGAATTGGCCGTAGATCCAGGAACTTGGGTGCAGATGCCTCCGGCGGACGTGTCGCGCACGCAAGTGGTCGACTTGGCGTTCAAGGGCGGCGACCCGGCTTTCTCGATTCCGCGGGTGTCGCTGCAGCGCAAGACAGCGGCCGGCTTTGAGCCTGTGCCGGCGCGCAACCTGCGGCCCGGCCAGCCTTACGACAATACGCGGTACGAGATGTTGACGCTCTACCAGCCCGATCCGCCGCCGAAGTCCGACACGCTGGCCCAGCGAAGCCACGTCTGGCGCGTCCGCTGGGAGGTGCCGCTGGATTGGCCGACTGGCGTCTACCGCTGGCAAGTTGCGCTCTACCCGCCGGAGTCCAGCCACAACAAAGCGACCAAGGAGTGGCAGAGCGAGCCCTTCACGGTCCACGCGGCCGCAGCCACGACGGTGCAGGCCGAGCGCAAGGGCGCGACCCTATTGCTACGAGTCGATGTACAAGGTCAGCCTTATACCCTTGACGGGAAGCAGACCTGGCCAAAGGCCGGCTGGCGGTTGCTCGACCGCGACCAGAAGCACGCCACGCCGGCGCGGCTGCGGTCGCCGCTGACGGTGATGGTCGTCGCTGGTGGGCAGACCCACAGTGCGGCTGGAGTGGCCTACGACCCCGTGCAGAAGGCGCACATCGTTGATGTTCCTGCGCTTGCGACGACTGCGGGCCCTTGGCAGGTGCAGGTCGAAGTAGCTGGGTCGACGGGGCCATTCTGGTCCATGCAGGTGCCGTGAATGCAGGGGGGGATCGTTCAGATCCTTGAAATAACAAAGGTTGTCCACGGATGCGCCGAAAGACCCGCAGGGTGTGTCAACGCCGCACGACTATCCGGCAATGCCGCGCGGTGGCCGATTGTGATGGCGTCGAACTGCGGTTGACACCCGGCCGGTGCGCCCGCATTCTGCCCGCCCGCTGCCTGAGTTGGCGGCGCTGAGGTCCTCCGCCATGTTCCGAAAAGACCTTGCAACGCGTACTGCCACGCAGCTGGTGGCATTGGCCCTCGCGGCTTGTTCCCAAGCTGGTGGTCCCGCGGCCGGCGGTAGCGGCAGCGGCGCAACGGCGGACGGGCAGGGCGCAGACGGTCAGCAGCAAGGCGGCAGTGACGGCGGCGCCGATGCCGGGCGCGTTGGTGGCGACCTTGCGTCGGTCGAAATCCTCGGAGACAGCGCGGCAACCGACAACGGCGTCACCGCACCGCCCGAGGTGCTGTCCGGCGATGGCCCCAAGACCGAACTGCCCAAACCCGACGTGCCCAAAGTCGAGGCTGGGCCCGACGTCGCTGCCGACACCGGCGCGCCGTCGTGCGTCGGATTCTGCGGCGACCAGAGCGACGACGGCTGCTACTGCGACCCCGAGTGCGTCGACAACAGCGACTGCTGTCCGGACTACGAAAAGGTCTGCAGCGGCGGTGGTGGCACCAATCCAGGCGGCAGCTGTGTCGGCAAGTGCGGCGGCAAAGGAACCGGCAACTGCTACTGCGACAACGCCTGCAAGGGCGCCGGCGACTGCTGCGCGGACTACGACAAAGAGTGCGGCAGCTCCGGCGGGCCAGGCAGCTGTGCAGGCAAATGCGGCGGCAAGGGCAGCGGCAACTGCTACTGCGACAACGTCTGCAAGCAGGCCGGCGACTGCTGCGGCGACTTCGACAAAGAGTGCGGCAGCACCGGCCCGGTCAATACCTGCCTTGGTAAATGTGGCGGCAAGAGCGCTGGCAACTGCTACTGTGACGACCAGTGCAGCCAGGCGGGCGATTGCTGCCCCGACTACATTCAGCAGTGCAAGAACGTCAAGCCAGACGCCAGCGGCGAGACCAGCAACACCGACGGCGGGCCGAGCAACGAGACGACCACCAGCGACGGCGGACCCAAGCCAGATGCCGGCTCCGATGGCCAGATCGGAGATGCCGTGGACGCCGCAGTCAGCGACGCCGCCGATGCCAGCAGCGACGTCTCGCCGGCCGATGACGCCACCACCACCGTTGACGCGGGTCCACCCATGACCTGCGCGACCGCCACCCAGTCGGCAGACAAGTTCTTCCTGTGCGCCCCGGTCGCGACCAACGTCGGAGCACTGCACGGCAAGGCCTGCACCAAGGACAGCGAATGCCTGTACGGCCTGTGCCTGTTCGGGACTCCGGTGGCGGGCTACGACCCGAAAGTCGGCGTATGTAGCAAGAATTGCGGCTTTACCGATGGTGGTGCCGCGGCCGCCTGTGCGACAGAAAACACGGGTGACAAAGCCTATGTCTGCGCAATCGAAAAGACCCTGGCCGCGGGCAACACCAAGCAGGACACCAAGCTGTTGGGCGTTTTCCACATGTGCGCGCTCGCGTGCGACCTCGACGACGACTGCGTTGCCGCCAACCCGGCACTGCCCAACTGCTTGAAGGCGTCGACCGGGCAGTTGTCGGTACCGCCGCAAGGGGTCTGCGCCAAGCTGCCGTAGCCTGATCGGGTAGCTTGGATCGCAAGCGCGGTTCGTGCGTCGCACTCCGCCTGCGCCACTGTAGCGCGTTGACCACCTTGACACCGGCGCCCCCGGCGAGGACGATGCAGCGGCTGCCTTGGGGCCGCCCGGCGCGGCCGCAGCTTGATGCGCAGTCAGCGAAGAAGGGAATACGCCATGACCTGCAACCAGTGGATAAGGCGAGCACTCTGCGCCGCCGTGGTGGCCACCATGCTGCCTGGCGCCGCCTTGGGCCAAAGTCGCGAGGGCAGTGGGGCGACGTCCGGCGCCTCAGAAAGCGAAGGTGGTGGCGGCGGCCTTGGTGACTTGTTCCTGGAGGACGGCCGCAGCATCTTGCACGGCTATTCGGTTATCGGCGGCGTATTCACAGAGAGCGGCCAGACCGAATTCAGCGGCTGGAAGCACGACCACCCGCTCACGCCCGTAGGCATGGGCTTTCGCTACTACGAGCGCAACGGCTTTGTCTCCGGCACCATCGCGGCCATCGCGATTTCCATGGCGGGTTCGGCCGCAGCCAGCGGCCCCAAGCGCGTCGAGACCTGGGAGTCGGGCGGCTACCGCTACACCCGCAAGACCTACTACAGCCCGGCCGAAAGGCAGGCCATGCTGGCCGCCACCAGTGCCGCTGCGTCTGGCGTGTTTGGCGCCAAGCATCAGAGCTTCGACCTGCAGGTCTATTCGCGCTATCTCGGCGGCAACGCCGAAGGCTACAAGGTCAACATGCTGTTCGGTGTTCCTTTTGCCGACGGCCAAGGCATGTTCGACTTTGGCTTCGGCTGGGGCAACATCAAGTCCGCCACCGGCGAGAGCGGCCAGTACCTTATCACCAAGTACACTTACGCCGGCATGCCGTTTCGCTTGAACTATACCTTCGGACCTGTCGTCGCCTACGCGCATTGGGACTGGAACTGGATCGGCCATATGGACGGCACTGAGTACAACAAGAAAGAGAATCTCGGCGGCACCACTGGCGCAACCAGCAAGACGCCAGGCAACACGACTGAGATTTTCACGTCCGGGTTCCCGTGGCGGTTTGGCGCGCAGACTTCGCTGCTTGGCCGTATCTACCTTGAGGCCGCAGCGCTCACACCCAGCCTGACCTCCGGCAAGTTCGGCTACAACCTCAGCGCTGGCGCGCGCTTCTAACCCGGGGAGGCACCGATGACGATGCAAGCGCGCGCACGCCGTTGGTCCGCGGTCGTTGGTTTGATGGCCCTGTTTGGGCTGATGGCCGCTGCCCCTGCAACGGCGAAAGACAAGGGCATCGGCTGGGTCGGCCTGTCGCGCAATGCCAAGGTGCAGGGCGTGTACGGTCGCAATTCCTATGTGCAAGGCGACTCCAAGGCAGCCAAGCTGGAAGGCACCCAGCTCTGGGTCAATTTTGAGGGAGGCTACCTCGGCAAGGTGTCGTCGCTAGGCAACGTCGGCGGCATCGAGGGCGGCATCTACCTCGGTCTTGACGGCGCGTTCTCGGACCAGGACAAGGTGGCGACGCTCGGGTCGTTTGCGTACGACATGCACGTTGGCTTCCCGTTTACGTTGTTCCACCTGTTCAGCGGTGGTGTCGAGTCGTTACAGCTTGCCGTGGCGCCTGGGTTCGGTTTCGACCATATGCACGCCTATTTGTACATCAAGGCCAAGGGCGCCTACATGCTGACTCCGGGCATCACCGTCGAGGGCGCGTACACTTGGTGGCCAGGTCCGACCAGCGCAACTGCGTACGGGCCCACCGGTCTGGGCTTGAATATCGCCAGTGCCCGCGGCTCGGTGTATGTCAGCCGCGGCGACGATGCACCGGCGATTGAGTTGTTCGGCGAATACCTGTGGGCCGAAGAAGAGCAGGAAGTGGACGGTACGCCCGTCGCCGGCGACCCGAAGGCCTTTGCCGGCAAAAATCCTTTCACCCAGACCAAGCGCCGCGAGTGCTGCAGCAACCTGCGCTTGGGCGTCGGCCTGGCGTTTTGAGGCGGCGAATGAAAACTTGCAGTTTCATTACGTTATTCGCCATAACCGCTGGCGTCGCCGCGTGCTTGCCGCGGTACGAAGACGCTCCGCTCACGGTCACCGGCGAAGCGCCGGTCGGCTGGAGTCCACCTGCCGGCTCCGTGCTGGGTGGCGCCGACGGCGGTGCGAGCGGCGACGCGGGCGCAGCGGCAGGCACGCCCAGTAAGTGCGCAGGCACGGTCCCTGATCTGGCAACGGCAGCGAAAAACAGGTCGTATCCGTGCAGTATCACCAACTTGGACCTGACTACGTCGACAGCCGGCCAGAGCCTTGGCTATGCCGCGCTCGTCACAACGGTCTACAACCTCAGAATCTCGAACGCCACACAAATGGCTTCGCTGAAGCAGATCAAACAGATTGGTAATTTCAACGCCGAGAATTTCAATGACGCGACCCTGTATCTCGCCGATCACGTAGTCATCACCGAAGCGATTGCGATTTACGGAAAGCTGCAGAATATCACTGGATTCCTAGGCGTCAGCCAACTGACCAGCCAGCTTGTCATTGCCAACAGCCCGAACCTGACCAAGATTTCCGGGTTCACCAATCTCGTCAAGGTGGGCGCCATCGAAATCCGCGGCGTGCCCAAGCTGGTGTCGCTGGCGGCTTTTTCCAAGCTGAATCAAATTCAGTCGTCCACGATGTCCGACGTCCAGTCTGGTAGCGTCGCGTTGCCGGTCTTGCCCGCTACCACCATCAATCACGTCAGCATCCAAAATTTCGGCGGCATTTCGCAGCTCAACCTGTTCTACAATGCCACCCAAATCAGCTTCATGACCTTTCAGCAGATGCCGAATCTGGCGCGCGTCGACATTCCGAAGCTGGCGACGGTCTCCGGGTTCACGCTCATTGACATCGGCAAGATGGTCAATCTGGACAGTTTTGGCCCATCGGTTCAGGTCTATGGCGGCCTTACGGTCTGCGGAACGCCGATGACCGGCGCCACCTTGGAGGCGTGGCGCAAGGCCCACGCGACGAACCTGCAATTTAGCAAGTGCCCCAATGGCTGCACCGGCGGTGAGTGCCCCTAGCCGATGCCCAGTGACCGAAAAACAACAGTAGTCTTCGATACCTACGGCGGAAGTGGCGGGCCGGGCGAGATCGTGCGCGCGGCCGCGCGGCTGTCGCGGCAGGGCGTGGCTCAGGTGGCGCTGGTCGGCGACGTCGCGATTCTGCAAGACCAACTGGGACTGTTGCCCTATGACCCCATGACCTTGCGGCTGGTGCCTGCGCCGGTGGCCTATCCGCGCCGGCCGGGTGACACGCTGGCGCAGGCCGAGGCCGCCGAACTCGCGCTGCCCATCGCCATGGAGATGCTGGCCGAAGGCGAGGCCGATGCCTTGGTGACCGCGAGTCCGCCCGAACTGGTGCGCGAGCTCGCAGGGCGCCATTTGCAGCGATTGCCGGGCTGCGCGGCGTTGGCGGCGGCGGCGGTCGTGCCCACCATGCCGCGGTCGGGTCAAGACGAGCCGCTGGGCCTGCTGCTCGACGTGTCGGGCCGGCGCACCATCGACGCCGAGTCCTTGGTGCAGTTCGCGGTGCTGGGTGCGACCTACGCACGGGTGGTGACCAAGACGCCGCAGCCGTCGGTGGCACTGCTGTCGACCGGGCAGGGTGCCCAGGATGGCCCACCAGAGGTTGTTTTGGCCCACGAGCGGCTCAAGTCGCTGAATAGCGTGCGCTTTGTCGGCAATGTTCGGGCCACTGATCTGTCGCGCGGCTTTGCCGACGTGGTGGTGACCGATGGCCTGGTCGGCCACAACGTGCTTGGGCTACTGGAAGGCCTGACGGAGATGACGGTCGAGGCTGCCCGCTACGCCTGGAAGACCAAGGTGACGTGGCGACTCGGTTTGCGGCTGCTGGCCCAGGGCGTCGGGATGCTGCGAAAAGTGAGCGAATTCACGGCCTATGGCGGGGCTCCCCTGCTGGGACTCGACCATCTGGTGCTGGTCGCCAACCCGGATTCGAAGGAAGCCGCCTTTGCCAACGCCATCAAGCTGGCTGCGCGCTGCCGTGCGGCTGACTTGCAGACCCAACTTGCCCAGGCCATGGCGCCGTTTGCAGCTGGAGGCCGACCGTGAGCGAGGCGCCGCCGCCAGAGGTGGTGTACCGTTGGGATCTCGACAAGACCTACCTGGCCACCGACTTCTCGACTGCGCGGGGGCTGCTGCGAGCCGCCGTCGAGAGCGCACAGCGCCGCCGCACCATCCCCGGCATGCGCTCGCTGCTGAGCGCGCTGTGGCACGGTCGCGACGCCCGGCTGGTGGTGGTGTCGGGCAGTCCGACTTGGCTGCGGCGGCGAATCCTGTCGATGTTCTCGATGCACGGCATTCGCTGCGATCGGCTGGTGCTCAAGGATTTTGGCGGGGCCGTGCGCAAGGGTCGGTTTCGCTCGATCTCGGCACAGGTGCCGTACAAGTTGCGTGCCCACCTGGATACGCGGCTGTGGCTGGCGGCACGCAAGGAAGACGTGCCGGAGATCTGCTTTGGCGACGACGCCGAGGTCGACGCGCTCATCTATTGCCTGTACGCCGACGTGTGTGCCCGGCGCGTCGACGCGGCCCGTTTGGCTCGGATCCTGGACCTTTCCGGTGCGTACCCCGACGAGATTGCGACGATCTTGGAGCGATTGAGCCAGGTCGCGGCACACGATCCAGTGCGGCGGGTCTTTATCCACCTGGAGGGCAACTCGCCGCCGGCCCGTTTTGGCGCCTACCGCGGCCGGGTGACGCCGACCTTTAACGCACTACAAATTGCCCTGCATCTGGCGACTGAGGGCCTCGCCGACGATCGCGTGCTGTCTGCCGTGGCCGAGGAACTGGTGCGCGAACATCAGGTTGGCGCCGAAGGTCTGGCCGGTACAATCGAAGACGCGCTGCGCCGCGGCTTGTGCACGATCGCGCTGGCCCAGTCGGTGGTGAGCGAGTTGTTGCCGCGCACGGCGGCCTATGACGCTGGGTTTTCGCCGACTTTCGCGCAGCGAGTCGCCAACCGACTGCCCGCCGCTGCCGCAGCGCCGCTTGCAGCGGCAGAACCGGCTCCGTTGGCGTACGAGACCTTGTTCGAGGCCGAGAAGGCCTTTGCGAAAGCACGCAAGCTTGCGCTGCAAACTGCTGGTAAGATACCGGGCCTCGCCGAGTTCTTGGGCGAGACGGATCGCCAGTAGTGCCATGAACCTACAAACTATTATTCGGCCGGGGCAGATCGCAGCGCTGCTGGTGGTTGCCCATGTTTGCGCGTGCAGTGAGCCGGTCGCCCCGAACTCGACCGGCGCCGATGCCCAGGCGGACTTGACCGCGCCCGTGTTTGGTGACGGCTTCGTGCCCGACACCAAGAAGGACGCCGCGGCAGCCAAAGATGGTGCTGACGCCGCCACTGGGGACGCCGGCCTCGATAGCGACACCGCCGCGCTTGCCGATGCCGAGCCCGACATCGGCTCGCTGCCCGACAGCGAACCGGCGCCCGACGCTGGCACGGACGACACCGCGACGCCACAAGAAGACGCGGACACCTTTAGCGGCGGGTCAGAGACCAACGAGGAAAAGGACACGGCCGGGGCCGACGCCGCCAAGCCTTGCGCGACCGACCCCGACTGCGACGACGGCAGCGCCTGCACCACCGACACCTGCACCGCCGACGGCTGCGCCTACCAGGCCAAGAACTGCGACGACGGCCTGCCGTGCACCGCCGACGGCTGCGACAAGAACACTGGCAATTGCAAGCACAAGACCCTGGCCGAAACCTGTGCCATCGACGGCGCCTGCTACGCCGCGGCGGAGGCTCAAGCCGCCAACCCCTGCAAAGCCTGCGACCCCAGCACCAGTCAAAGCGCGTGGAGCGACGTCTCCGGCGTGGCCTGTGACGACGGCAACACATGCACGGGCAAAGACCAGTGCAACGCCGGCACCTGCGTGGGCGAGGCCAAGCCTGGCTGCTGCAAGGCCGATGCCGACTGCGCCGGCACCGACGTCTGCTCCACCGCCACTTGCGACGTCGCGAGCGGCAGTTGCGTGACCAAGCCCAAGGCCAGCTGCTGCACCGATGGCGCGTGTTGTGATCTGGCGACCAACACCGCCAAAGCGGCCGGGGCGGCGTGCGGCGCCGCAGTGCTCGCCACGGAGTGGCAATGCGCCGGCCAGGACGTGCAGAATCGCAGTGCTTCAGCAGGTTGCACAGGCGGCGGACCGGCGGCTTGCTCTACAGCGGCCGCGGACTACGTGTGGTCGCCCTGGTCCACCGTCAAGACCTGCGGCGTCAACGAGAAGTGCCAGGCCAGCGGCACTTCGGCGGCCAACTGCGTGGTCGTGACCCCGGTTGAGTGCGCGAGCAACGCCGACTGCGACGACAAGAACCCGTGCACCGACGGCGTTTGCAACGCCGGCAAGTGCGCTCACCTCGCCAAAAAGTGCACGGCGACCACCAGTTGCCAGGTGCCGTTTTGCGACAGCAAGACCGGACAATGCGTCGCCAAGTGGCTGGCGGGCACCTGCGAGATCGGCGGCAACTGCATGGTCAGCGGCGTCAAGAACCCGGCGGACGCCTGCATGAGCTGCCAGCCCACCGTCGCGCAAGACAAGTGGACACCTCTACCCAACTGTACCTGTGCCGGCGGCGCCTGTTGCAACAATGGCGTGGTCAAGCCCGTCAGCACCGCGTGCGACACCAAGACGCTGGCCACCGAGTACGGCTGCGCCCCGGACGGCAAGACCCAGCGCAAGCGCATCGCCTTTGCGGGTTGCACCGGCGGCACCGCGATTTGCAGCGGCGCCAGCACTTACTACGCCTGGCAGCCTTGGACCGACATCGGCGCTTGTCAGGACAATGAGGTGTGCGACGCGACTGACAAGACCAAAGTGCCGTTGTGCAAGGCCACCGATCCGGTGTGCAGTCAGCTGGATCCCTATGAACTGGACGGCACTTCGCTCGCCAAGGGCCACGACCTCGGCACCTTTGGCGACGCCACCGCCAGCAAGACCGTGACGCCGCCGCTGTTGATGGGCAGCCCGGGCGATGTCGATGTGGTCAAGTGGACCGTGACCGACGACACCAACAACTTTGCGCCGCAGTTGGGACTTACCTGGTCCAGCGCCCAAAACGTCAAGGTGTGCGTGTACACAGCCTGCAACGCCGGCGCTGGCGGCAAAGACTGCCAGACCCTGGTCTGCCCGACCGGCAGCCAGAATGCCGCCAGCGCGACCGTCAGCGCCGCCAAGGTCAACGGCTGCTGCATGTCGGGCACCAAAGGCGCGATTTCGCTGTCGCCCAAGCCCAGCACCGGCACCAGCGGCACGTTTGTCGGCTACCTTGAGGTGACCAACGGCACGCCGGCCTGCACCCAAGTTGCGGCCAGCTTGACCTTTGGCACCCCAACCGCGACCGTGTGCAAGGCCGGCACGGACACCTGCTGCGAAGCCAACGGCACCTACTCGCCCAAAGGCAAAGCGTGTGGCACCCTGACCGTCGCCAGCGAATACAAGTGCGACAGCGACCTGCCCGGCGGCAAGGTGCTGGTGCGCAAGGCGACTAGCGGCTGCACCGGCAGTTCGACGCTCTGTTCGGCCTCGTCGGCCAACTACGCTTGGGGCGACTGGACCACCTACAAGGCCTGCCTGGCGAGCGAGATGTGCTCGGTGACCTCGGTCTCCAGCCCAGGCACCTGCAAGGCGGCAACGCAGTGCGTCGCAGGCTCGCAGTGTTGCTCGGCGCTGGGCACGTTTGCGCCGACTGGCACTTTGTGCGGCAAGGGTGCGACCACGGAGTACCAGTGCAGCGGCAGCAACATCCAGGTCCGCAAGAACTTCTCGACTTGCGCCGGCACCAGCACCGGCTGCTTTGGTACCTCGGCGTTCAGCACCTGGACCACGGTTTCGGCCTGCCCGGTTGGCCAGACCTGCACGGCCGGCAGCACCAAAGCGACGCCGCCGACCTGCAAAGAGCCTGCGCCCGACCTATGCAAGCAGACCGACAAATGGGAGGCCACAGAAACCACTTCGGCCAGCCTCGACCTCGGCGTGTTCTCGGACAGCGGCAGTGCCGTGTTCATCGATCCGTCGGTTCTTTTGCAGAGCCCCACCGATAAGGACTACCTCAAGTACAGCATCACCGATGACACCAACTTGTACGACCCTCAGGTTTATGTCACCTGGACAGCGCTCAAGCCCGTCAAAGTGTGCGCGTACTACCGTTGTAGCAGTGGACCGAACGGTACCGACTGCTTGGATGTGTCCTGCCCGTTTGGTTCGGACGCCTACCAAAACACGGCGGTTAGCGGCGCCAAGGTCAACGGCTGCTGCAAGACCGCGGCGAGCGGTACGCTCAGCTACTTTCCCGACGCCACCGGCATGGACGAGACCGGCACGGTCTTCCTGAACCTGACCAACGCCGACACCAGTTGCCAGTCGGTCAGCGTCAAGATCGGCTTTGGCGCGACCACCGTAACGAAGTGCAGCCCGGGCAACACCTGCTGCACCAACAAGGGCACCTACGCGGCCAGCGGCACGGCGTGCGGCACCTCGACCAAAGCACAGTACCGCTGCACGACGGTCGCCGGCGTCAACCAGGCGCAAAAGCAGACCTCAGTCGGGTCGTGCGCAGGCACCTCGACCACCTGCAACACCACGGCCACCAACTGGGGACCTTGGGCTCTGGAGACACCTTGCGTCGGGCCAGAGTTCTGCGCCGTGGGCCTGCCGACCAGCACCGCCGTCTGCGTTGCCGGCAAACCAGGATCGTGCGCCGGTTCGTGCGGCAAGCAGAGCAAAGACGGCTGCTACTGCGATTCGTCGTGTCTGACGCTTGGCGACTGCTGCAAGGACTTCGCCAGCACCTGTAGCGGCACCTGCGACGGCGCTTGCGGGGGCATCGGCAAGGTCGGTGGCTGCATGTGCGACGCGGCCTGCGCCACCATCGGCGACTGCTGCCTGGACAAGACCTCAAAGTGCCCGTAACGTCGCGCGCCTTGGCCCGTCTGGCCGGGAGAAACCATGCGCCGCGCGATCTGGATTGCCACAGCCCTTACCATGGGTTGCGCCGACAGCGCCCCGGACGAGGATGCCAACACCGCTGCCTGTAACGCCTTGGGCGCGGCCTGGTGCAAAGCCATGGCCACCTGCGCGCCGTACCTCGTCAACAGCCAGTACGGCGACCTCGCCAACTGCGGAAAACGCCAGGCCGCCGTCTGCATGGCCCGCGTCACCGCCCCGGACACCGGCTTGACGTTAGCGTCCGTGAACAGCTGCGCCGCTGCGATTCCGGGGTCGCTTGAGTGCGAGTTCTACACCATCATCGACGCGGTCACCGCCTGCCAACCCAAAGCCGGTAAGCGCAAGAACGCCCAGCCGTGCGGCGACCACAGCCAGTGCCAGGGCGGGCTGTGCGGCGGCCTCGACGCCGGCATGTGCGGCCAGTGCCAGTCGCGCATCAAGGTCGGCCAGGCCTGCGCGGTCACGGCCGAGTGCGAGTTCGGGCTGTCGTGCGTCGCCACCCAGACAGTCAAGGTCTGCACCCAGCGCGTTCCGGTCGGCGGTACCTGCGACAAGACCCACGTCTGCCTTGCGCCTGCGGTTTGCATCGCGGGCACCTGCGTCGCCCCTGCCGGCCTGGGCAAGGCCTGCGACACCACCGCCAAAAACTGCGACGCCGGGGCAGGGCACTATTGCCATGACCAGAAAGCTGTCTGCGCCGCCTATACCGTCGCCAAAGAGGGCGAGCCGTGCGGCTACTTTGACGGCGATCGCACGGCTTGCGCCTATGGCCTGACCTGCAAACTGGCGGGCGGTGGCAAAGGCACTTGCGAGAAGCTCGCCGACGACGGCGGCGGCTGCAGCGTCGGGCAGGCGGTCGCCTGTCGCGCGGGGCTGGTCTGCAACGCTGGGGTCTGCGGGGTGTCAAAACCGGCCTTGTGCCAGTAGGCATGTACCCCCCTTTGTTCAGACCCATGAAATTACGGCAGAGTCCGGGGCGGTCTTGATCATCGCTGACGCTGAGCGACGCTGAGTCCAGGCTTGGGCGCACAGGCCCCACCGCTGCCGCGCGCGCTTGCGATGTCCTTGGCCGGACAGCCCAACCGGGGCTAGACTAGCCGGCGACGGTTCGCGTTCCCGCTGCCGTTAGGGCCTGTAAGAAATCTACTCGATTTTCTTCCGGCGCCCATTGCTTGCCCAGTGGGTCGCAAACTCGCGACTTTGCAAGCCGACTCGTCGCTCCGCCGTTTGCCGAAGTTGACTGAGTTATTGATTTACGGGCTCTTATTGCCGCCGAGGTCGCGATGCCAGACGCCCAAGCTGCCCCAGCCGGTCAACCCGGCGGTGGAACCCAGAATGCCGGTGCCGGCGCGACCCAGGCACCCCGCGACCAGGCCCCGCAAGGTGCCAATACGGCGCCAGACGCGCCCACGGCACCGCAACCGCTGACCGAAGGCGCGGCGCTGTCGTCGATCGTCGGCAAGGATCAGGCTCTCGGCGACATCGCCCAACCGCTCGCGACCAAGTTGGCCGGCGCCAGCAAGACCCAGGCAGATTTTGATAGCCAGTACGCCGATGTGGGCCTTTTGCGCCATGAGGCGATCGCCGCGTTCCTCGACGTCGGCCAGGCCCGCTCGGCTACGCAGACGGTGGGCTCGCCCGATCCGATCGCCGTCCAGAAGTTTGCCGACATCGACGGCGAGGCGCATCTGAGCGACGCGGGGCTCAAGGACAAGTTCTACCTGAACCTCGTCACGGAGATGAAGAAGCCGTCGTTCACCGATCGCACGCGGACCTACGACGCCATGAAGGCGGCGGCGCCCCCCGCGGAGTTCGGCTTCAAGGGCAATCCGATTCCGGCCGAGCGCATCACGCCGTACAGTTCGCGCAACCAGAGCGTCGACAAGCTCTACGATATCAACACAGTCGCCGCGGACGTCGATGCGGCGATCGAGCAACCGCTGCTTGCCGCCCACGCGCGCCCCGACACCGTCGCCACCAAGAAGGCAGATCGGGCGCTGCGCCTCAAGGCCTACCGCCACATGATCGCCACCCGCGATCCGCTGACCACGGTCGACAAGGGCCAGCCGATCTCCAAGTACGCGGCGTGGTACGCGCCGGGCGAGATCAGCGTCCCGCCGGGCGACAACAACACCAACTACGCCCGCATGATGCGGCTGGGCGCGCTGCAACCCGAGTGGTATCCGAACGGCACCGTGGTGCTCAACATCGAGCGCACGCTGCAAGCTGGCGCCCGCGACATCCGCAAGCCGACGGCTTTTGACGGCCTGATGAGCGTGCTGTGGGTCTCGCGCAACATGGGCGAAGACGACTACGGTGTAACCGGCGGCGGCTTGGGTGAGTTCCTGGAGAAGGGCGTCACCTACAACGAAGTGACCAGCGCTACGGCCGTGATTCCGAGCGACGATTTCCTGGCCGACATCCAGCGGGTGACGACGCAGGTCAACAACGCCCAGCCGGGCAGCACGCCTATGGAAGAGGTCGTGCGCGGCAACGGCTCCAACACCTCGATTCTGAACACCTCGCCCGAAGTGGGCGGGATGTATGGCAATATCGCGCAGCGGACCCAGCACGAGGCGCAGGATCCGAGCGCAGCGCCAGCGGCACCTGGGGCGGCGCAGCCGACGTCGGCCGCCATGCCCAGTGCTCGTTCGCTGCACGCGGTGGGGGCAGCACCGGGTGGCTGGCAGACGCAGGTCGTTGCCACGGTTCCTTCGGAGAATGTGCGCCGGGACGATCCGGGGCATACCTACCACGTGTTGGCTGGCGGGCAAGTCGTGGCGACCTCCGTGCCGACGTTGGTCGAACCTGCCGTGGCCGCACAGGTCCAGCGCAGCACCGTCGGCACGTCGAACCAGAATGTTCGCGTGGTCGAAGGCGCGACCGACAACAAAGAAGCGGGCGCCGCTCCGGGCCAGTTCAACGTCAACGCGGTCAACCCGGCAAGCCACGAAGCCGAGTCGCGCGCAGCCCCTGGTCCGATGGGCGCGGACCGGCAGACGGCGCTCACCACCGCGGCAGCCAATCCGCTGTTCGAGCGTGAGGCGCTCGACTTTGAACGCCATCTCGGAAGCAAGGCCGCGATCGACGGCGTGCCGCACGCTGCGAGCATCATGGCCAAGGTCAAGGCCTACTTTGACGCCAGGGTGCAGCTTGCGGGCGGCGGGGCATCGGAAGCCGGCAAGGCGGCACTTGAGACGCTCAAACAGAAGTGCATGACGATGCGTCCCAATTTTGCCGGCGCCGTGCCCAACACGGCGAAAGCGCTCGACGAGGTCATGGCCAGTGCGCTGCAGATCCAGCAGAACATCGACTCGTTTGACGCCGCGCGGCAAATCGCCAACCAGGCCGCGGGTGCTGCCAACATCCGCGAGATGATGACGTTCATCTACAATTTCGGCACCGAGGTGCTTGGCAAGGAACACCTCAAGGCGGCCGACGCCAGTGCCACCGCGCAGCTCAATACAGTGGCCCAAACTGCAGGCCTGAACATGGAAATCCTGGCCAAGCTGCAGGGCCAGCACATGTGGTACGTCGAACACATGGGCAATGCAGCCGTCCATACTGCGCCAGGCGCTCCGGCGGCCGCCAGCCGGCCGGCTGCGGCTTTGGATAGCCAGGCGACGACGCGCGGCGTGGCGCAGCCGGTCGCCAATGCAGTTCGGCCGCCGCAGGCCGGCCAAACGCCAGCGCCGGTGGACATGTCGGCGCGTCCGGTGGACAGCTTGGACGCCGCAGTTCAGCCCGGCCGGCGCGAACTGGAGCGCATGGAACTGCAGGCCAGCGACAAGGAGGCCCTGGTCAAGTGGTCCGAAGGTACCAAGCGCCTGATGATCAACGAGCTCGACCCGTGGGTGCAGGCCATGCGGGCGATGAGCCTGCCGCTCGCGGGCGGGCCGTCGGGCACGACCAACGCGTTGATGAATACCAACTCGCTGCTGCAAGGCGTCGGCGCCTCCGAGGCCCGTCTAGCGTGCATCGGCTACTTGCTGCCGATTCACGCGCACACGTTGGTCGAGATCATGACTTCGGCCGCGACGCATGGCGCCTCGTTTAGCGCTGGGCAGCAGATGTACCGGTACATCGCACCGTACAGCGAAGAGCAGTTGCGCGAGACGTGCGGCCTGCAGCCGGCCAAGGCCGACGGCAAGAAGCGGTTCCCGGACGAGCCGGCGCCCACGCCTGCTGCCGCAGCGACGGCACAAGCGGGCGCGACTTGATGGGCGGCAAGTTCTCTGACGGGCTGCTGCAACGCTTCCGCTGCTGCCCTCGGTGACTACCATGCACACCTGCATCGACGACGGCTGGCTGGTCGGCGGCCAGCACCTGCTGCACGAGTGGCCCAGCGCGCGCAAGTGGTCGCGGCAAAACCACGGCCCCGGCTGCAACAACCTGGTCTGTACCGCTTGTAGCCGAAAAGTCCTGTCCTCACTGGTGAGTCCACCAGTGGACCACGCACCGCTGCGGCACTACCAGCGGCTCGCGGCTGGGTTCCCGACTTATGACCCAGGCGCGGGCAACTGGCGGTTGTATGCGTGTCACTGCACGCAACACGTAGAGTCGGGAAGTGCGTCCGCGCCGGAGCTGGATCCCAACTGGGGGACGACGACGCCGTGGCGCTGCGCCGGGCACCCGGTGTTGCAGCCACCTTGCGAGGCGCTGGGCGTCATGCTTGGCGACGGTTGGTGGGACCAGGCGGTCGAGACCTTGGCGTTGGACGCGTCTTTGGAGCGCCAGGGTTCGATTGGCACGGCACTTGGAGTGGTGTGGGCTGCGTTGGACGGCACGAGCCGCGACGCCTACGCCGAGGCGATGCTGCGGACGTTGCGCCACCCGGACCCAGAGATTCGCCTGCGCGTGTTGCAGGCATTCGTGTTGCTGGATGTCGCGCCGGAACTCGTGCGCCGGCTTGCGCAGCTTGCGATCGCCGAGCCGCAATGGACCACAGTGACCGGCCCGATCGCCAGGCCGCTCGACAATCCGGATTGGTGGGCCGCCCGCGCCTGCGCCGCCATCTCGCCGCCGGGTGGTGCCAACGTCGACGACCGGCACCACTCGCTCGTCCTGTTGCGTCGCGTGGTCTTGCGTCCACCTGGCGGGGATTACCTCGCCAGCACACTGGCCATGCTCGATCCAGTCTGGACCGCAGAGCACATCGTCGAAGTCGCTGCCGTTGACCAAGCCCAGGGCGCGGCTGCGCTTTACTGCCTGCGCAACCTGCCGGAATTGCACGCGGCAGCCCATGCGCGCCTGGGCCCGTAGCGCAGGCCCGATGACGCTCGCGGTCCGATCCCAGCCATTTTCGTTCGACCTGCAAGCCGCCAGCGACCTGCGGCAGGCGCTGCGGACCTCGTTGCAAGGCGCCGAGTACATGGGCGGACCCAGCGTGCTCATTGGCCGTGAAGTCGACATTCCGGCGTGGACGTGGCTCGGTGACGTATGTTTGCTGCGCACCGACTGGTTGCCGGCTGTCGCTGCGGCGTTGCACGATTCCTTGCACCACGGCACCGACCTGGAGCGGCAGGCCCTGGTCGACGCGCTTGCCAACGAGCCCGCGACCGTGCGGCTGTTGCCTTGGACGGCGGGCTGGGGCAGCCGCTATGGCGACTTGACTGGCACGCGTTCCGGAACCGGCTGGGGCGGCTCCAGCACTGCGCCACGCCTGGACCATGTGCTGGCCAACCACGAGCGGTATGCTGAAGCGTGGACGCGCCAGCCGCATGAAGTGCTGTGGAAGCTGCGCCCAGTGCCGCTGGCGAACGTGGACCAGCTGCGCAGCCTGATGGAGCGAACTGCGCGCAGCGGTCGCGGGCCGGAGACGCCGACGGGCGATCACGGCTGGGACTGGCTGGCACAGCAGGTCGCATTCGTGCCGTGGGTCGCAGACGCCATGGCCGAACTGCTGTCATGGGCGCTGCGCGGCGATGCGGCCTGGGGCTACGCGGCGCTCGACTACCTGCTGCTCGGCCAGGATGCCTGGCGCTGGCGCGACCTGGTGCGGCAATGGCGCGCCAGTCCGCCGAGTTGGGGTGCCACGCCGACCCGCGTCAGGCCCAAGGGCTGGGGGCGCAAGGCCCGGCAGACGCAAGACCCCGCGCTTAGAACTTGGGCCGATCTCGGCTTGCGGTTTGAGACCTTGCACGGCAAACAGGCGCCGCCGGTCATGGACCTGCCGCTGCCATAGCCGGCCGGGTTGACCTGCGCTATGGTCGCCAGACTCGTTGCGGCCCCTAGCCGCCCTGGTAACCAATCATGGCCGACGAATCACCTCTGCCAACCCTGGGGCCGCGCCAACGCGCCGCCGCCCATCTGCTGCTTCGACTGGCCCACGACCGCTGGGCGCCGCCGACCGCAGGCGCCGACGAACGGCCTGAAGTGGCCCGCAGCGCTGCCACCCGCGCGCTGCTCGACGCACCCGACCCCGATGACAGCGCGCTGAGCGCCGCCCGGACCGCATTGCAGGCGGCGATGCCCGTTGCCGGCGAGCCAACCGACCGCTTGGACCTCGCTGCGGACTTGCTGGATCTGTCGCCGCCCGCGCGGCTGGCGCTTGGCCTGTGTGCGTCCATTTCGCTGGACCCTCGCATGGGCCAGGTCGCGCGCGCAGTGGCGGCGCGGTTGGGCTACCCGGATGGCGCCGACCCGGCGCTCATCGACGCTGCGCTGGAACCCGCCGGACTAGGACCGGCCTGGACCCGCACGCTGCTCCACGAAGGCGGCCAGTTGCGCCGCATGGGCGTGCTGACCCTACATGACGGCAAGGTTGGTCTTGGCGTTGCGCTGCAAGCCTTCTTGCAGGCAGCGTTGCCGGCGCACAGCCCGCTGCGACCGTTTGAGATGGCCCCGACTGTGCCGCCGGCGCTGGTTCCGGCCCTGGTCGAGGCGCGCAAGGGCTGGATCGAGGTGCTGGGTCGCGCGTTGGGGGCAGGGCGGCCGCTGCTGCTTTCCGGCATGGGCGGGTTTGCGGGTTCGACGCTGGTGCAGGCTGCCGCGGGACCTGATGCGCCTGCCGTGCGCAGCATCGACCTGGGCGCGGTGTTCGATTTCGAGCGTGGGCTGCCGACGCCGCTGCTTGGCGAACTACACGCGGAAGTGCGGTTGAGCGCGGCGGCCTGGGCGCTGCACGGCGCCGAGCGCTTGGAAAAGACCGTTCGAGAGCACCCGGCGGCGCTGCGCAGGCTGGTTGCGGCGCTGGTAGCCATGGGCCGGCCGATCGTGTTGCTGCACGCGGGGCCGTTGTCGCCCGACGTCGGCGCGCGTTTGGCGCAAGAGGCAGGGCTGCCGAATTTCGAACTGCCACCGCTGCCGATCGATGCGCGCAAGGCGCTGCTGCGTGCGGCGCTGGTGGCCCAGGGCGTCGATGAGCCCACGGCAGAATCGTTAGCTGACGCCAGTCGACACGCCAGCTTGGAAGTCGAGTCGCTGGCTGCCGCAGTCGCATTTGCGACCCAGAAGGCCCTGCAGCGCGCGGCAAAATCGGCGGCAAGCGGCACGACATTGTCGACCGTGGCGCCGACCGCTGCTGAGTTACGCGGCGCCTGCAGCGCGACCATGACCAGTCGCCTGCGCCAGTACGGCTCGCGGGTCGAGGTGGCGCAGGACTGGACGGACCTGGTGATGGCGCCAGAGCCGTTGAGCCAGGTCAAGGATCTCGCCCGCTTCGCTCGGGTGCGCGACCGGCTTTTCGACCAGTTCGGGTTTGGCGACAAGATGGGCTACGGTCGCGCGCTGTCGGCGATGTTCTCGGGTCCAAGCGGCACCGGCAAGACCATGGTGGCGGGGCTGATTGCGAAGGACTTGGGCGTCGAGCTGTACCGCGTCGACCTGTCGCGGGTGGTCAGCAAGTACATCGGCGAGACCGAAGAGCGCCTGGGTTCGCTGTTCAGCGAAGCGAGCCTGGTTGGGGCCGCGCTGCTGTTCGACGAAGCCGACTCCATGTTTGGCCAGCGCACCGAAATCAAAAGCAGCAACGACCGCTACGCGAACTTGGAGGTCAACTACCTGTTGCAGCGGCTGGAAGAATTCGACGGCGTGGTGATTTTGACCACCAACTTTGCCAGTTCGATCGATGCCGCGTTCGTGCGTCGGCTGCGCTTTCGCGTGCAGTTTCCGATGCCGACACCCAAGGACCGCGAGCGGATGTGGGAGGTGATGCTGCCCTCGCAACTGCCGCAGGACGACGACGGTATCGATTTTGAGTGGATGGGCGAGAGCTTTGACCTGACCGGTGGTCACATTCGCAACGCGGTGTTGCGGGCCGGGATGATTGCCGCGGACTTGGACCGGCCGCTGAGCATGCGGATGATCTACGACGCCGCGGCGGCCGAGTATCGCGAATTGGGCAAGTTGGCGCCGGGTTATCCGTTTGACGATGACTGAACGGCCGCCGCGGTCTTGCCGGTCAGAATCCAACGGCGGACCATCGCCTCAAAGCGTGTAACGTCAATGGGTTTGGTGACGAATTCGTCGAAGCCGGCGGCAATGGCCCGCGCTTCGTCTGCCCGCATGGCCATCGCCGTTACGGCAACGCACGGTATTCTCGCCAACGCGGGATCCGCGCGCAGCGCAGCCAGTGTACCGTAACCGTCCAGCTCGGGCATCGCCAGGTCGAGCAATGCCAGCGCCGGCTTGTGGAGCCTCGCCAGGTCGACGGCCTGCCTGCCATCTGCGGCAGATACCACACGGGCGCCGACGCGATGGACGATTCGGGCGACAAGAGCCCGATTGACGTCGTTATCGTCCGCTACCAGCACGCATGGCTGTCCATTGACCGGCTCCAATTGCGGCACCGGCCTCGCGCAAAGGCCGGCTGCTCGCTCCACCGTGGCCACCCAGTCGTCGCCCGAGAAGGTGCCTTTGATGGCATAGGTGATGCGGTCGTCACCCGGAGTGGACCGTGTGCGTCCGCTGGACGCAAGAATCATGATTTGGGCGACCTTCGCCGTCTCAGGATCGCTGCGCAGCGCGGAGAACAGCTGATCAGCAGAACCGTCGGCCAGCAAGTCGTCGCACACGCACACAGCGGGCGGGTCGGAAAGGGCAGACTCAAGCGACGCCACCATCGTCGCCGTCTGCCGCACTTCAGCGCCCAGGGCCATCAGCGGGTCCGCCAGGGCTGCAGCGTCACGCTCATCGCGGCAGCAGACCAGCACCTTGACCCCGTGTAGGGTCTGGCTGAAGTGGCCGCTCAGCGTGACTCGCTTGGCTGGCAGCGTCTCGCCCGCGGCTTTGGGCAACGTAAACCAGAACCTTGAGCCGACGTTGGGCGCGCTTTCGACGCCGATGCGGCCACCCATCGCATCGACCAGCGTCCGGCTGATGGCCAGACCAAGGCCACTGCCAGCGTGCTGCCGCGCCAGCGAGTCGTCGCCCTGGACGAACGGCTCGAACAGCCGCGCCCTGAGGTCGTCGGCCATACCCGGCCCTTGGTCCCTGACCCAGAACCGCTTGTGGCCGTCCTCCGCCTTTTCGGCGCCCAATTGCACAACTGCGCCCGGAGGACTGAACTTGATGGCGTTGCCGACCAGGTTGACCAGCACTTGCCGAAGGCGCAAGCGATCTGCCACCACTGGCAATTGCGATACCGACGCCACTTCGATCCTCACGTCGCGGGACTTCGCAAAGCCGCTGACCACATCGATGGCCTCATCGATGGCAGCGCGCGGGTACACGGCGTCCAGTTCGAGTTTGAGGTGGCCCGCCTCGATGCGCGCGAGGTCTAACAGGTCATTGATGAGGTGCAACAGGTGCTGGCCGCTGCTGTAGATGTCACCGATGAACTGCTTTCGTTCGGTATCGTCGATGTGGCCGGCATCGTGCAGCAGCAAGTCCGAAAACCCGATGATGGCATTGAGCGGCGTGCTCAGTTCGTGGCTCTTGTTGGTCAGGAAGCGCGACTTGTGGCTGTCCGCCTCCTGCAACTCGCGCGAGCGCTGATTCAACTCTTCTTGCTGCGCCTGCAGTTCTTCGGTTTGCGCGGCGAGTTCGTGTGCATGGTTGGTCAGGTCCTCATTGGCGACCCGGATCGTTGCCAGCGCCTGCTGCAGGTCGGCCGTGCGCTCCGCTACCCGGGCTTCCAGCTCGTCGTGCGATTGGCGCAAGGACTCAGCCATATCATTGAAATCGCGCAGCAAGTCTCCAAGCTCTGGATTGCCCTCCAAGTCCACACGGCCGGAAAGGTCACCCGCCCTCAAACGCGCAACGGCCGCGCGCAAGCGAGCCTGGGCCTGCACAATGCGGCGGGCCAAAAACCACCCCAACACCAAGGCCACGGCAACAAAAACCATGGCCATTGCGGATCCGCGCATAAACGGCATCCATAAGCGATCTTGCACAGCACGCTCTGGGAGACAATAGAAAAGCGTCCATGGCACGTGCCGCAGAGAACGCTGCACAATCAATGCCGTGCCTAGCGAGGCCTGCGCCTGACCACGAAACACCCGATCAAGCGACGGATCGCCAGCAAATTTCGCCATTTCGGGCGCCGGACGAACATCGGCCATCCATTGTGCCGTTTGCGGTCCATACCAATTGGAACGCGCGAGCAATTCGCTGGTCGCACGCGATTCGGAATCCGTCGGCCGAAATAGCAACTCGGCGCTGCGGCTGTGTGCCACCCGCACGCCAAATTCGTCGACGACGACGGAGTGGCTGCCAGGCCCAGCCTTGTCGTCGCTGCGCTGAACGGCTTGCCAAAACGATTCGAACTTGACCACAAACAGCACGTAGCCTTTGGCCGGTGTGCCGATCGCCCGACCATAGACCAACCGCGCAGGCTGGCCAGGTTCAATCAGCGGGACGACGGCATGGTGACCGCGCTCTGCGCGCTTGATGGCCTCGACGAGATTGGCAAATGCCGGCCACACGGCACCCGCAGGCGGCCTTTGGTCGGCCGACGCCTCGACCGTGCGCCCGGCGGCATCGACCACTGCGATGGCCTGCAGCCTCGGATCACCGGTCCGAACCTTGTCCAACGAGAACTGCAACTGCGCTACTGCGGCCGTCGGTGCGCTTGGCAGGTGGCTCAGTACCTCGACAGCGGCCGAGACCGTGGCCCACCGAACGGTCGCCGACCCAAAGAAATCGTGGAAATAGTCCAACTCTGTCGCCAGGTGGTCGGCGCGTGCGTGCAGCAATTCGACGGCAGCGCGCTCGACTTCCTGGCGCTCAAACCACACATGTGCAGCCGCCATCGCGACAAGCGGCAGTACCGCGCAGGCTGCGACCAGGGCCAACAGTTTGCCGCCGAGCGAACGCGGCGACCAGGGCTGATGTGCCTTCACAGGGCCTCCTGGGTTCGACGATACATGCGCAGCTGGCGTGACACTTCGACCAGGGGCTCGAACCAGCGGGTCGCTTCGCCATGCAACGACTCGGACAAGCCGAGCACCAGCACACCGCCGGCGGGCAGCACAGCGGCCAGCTTGCGCAACACGACCTCGCGCACCTGCGGTTGCAGGTAGATGAGCACATTGCGACAGAGCACGAGGTCGAACCGAGCCACCACCGCCGCTTCTGGTGCGATTTGCACACCGGCGAGATCGTGCACGCAAAACCGCACCGCCGGGCGGAGCCCAGGCTTGACTTGGACATAGGCGCCTTTGAGGTCGAGCGTGCGCGGACCGAGCAATTCGGGCAATTCGCCAAGCGCCGATGCAGCGTACACACCGTCTTGCGCGAACTGAACAGCGGTCGGGTCCAGATCGCTGCCAACGACCAACCAACCGTCGGCGGCACTTGCCCACAGCAGGCTAGCCAGGGTCCAGGTTTCGCGACCGTCGGCGCACCCTGCGCTCCAGGCGCGCAAGCCACGCCCCTCTCTGCGACTCGCGTAGCCCAGGGTGGGCAACACTTTGTCGTGCAAAGCTTCCCACATCGGCGGATCGCGCCAGAACTGCGTTACTTGAACCAGCAGGGCGCTGCGCAGCGCCAGTTGTTCTGCCGGGTTGCCGGCAAGGAAACGCGCATAGGCAGGCAGGTCGGACAGGCCGCACAACGCGGCGCGCCACTGCACCCGCCGTGTCAGGGTCGAAGCGGTATGGCCACCAAAATCAACGCCCTGAAGGTCGCGCAAGAGCGCTACAACGCGGTCAAGCACTGGGTTGTCAGTCGCCAGAGTCAAGCCCGCACCTCGCCGATGAGATACGCGGCCGACACGCGGCCCTTGCCTTTGAGGTCGTACTCCGCGGAAATACTTGTGTGCCAGGTCCGCCCGGACAGCCGGGCACGCACGTCATCCGACAGCAACACGCGGTCTGGTTCCGCTGCGGTCTGCAGGCGGGCCGCCGTATTGACGACATCGCCCCACACGTCATAGGCGTATTTGTGCGTGCCGACCACGCCGGCGACCAGCGGCCCGCAGTGAACGCCAGCACGCACGTGCATGGGCCGCCCGTCGGGGCCGCGAATGGTCTGGGCGCGAGCGCAGGCCGCGTTGGCGAACCGCACCGCAGTTTCGGCATGTTGGGGATGGAATTCCGGCACACCTGCGACAGCCAGGTACGCGTCGCCAATGGTCTTGATTTTCTCAATGCCACAGCCGACGGCCAGCTGGTCAAAAGCGCCAAACAGCTGGTTCAAGCACAGCACGACGGCCTCCGCGCTGTGGCGCGTCGACAGGGCGGTGAAGCCGACGACGTCGACAAAAACGACCGTCGCCTCTTTGACCGACTCCGCAACGGCGCTCGGATTGTGCTTGAGGCGCTCGACGACCGATGGCGGCAGGATGTTGTACAGCAGGGTCTCTGCCCGGTCCCGCTCTTGCTGCAGTTCGCCCAATAGCCGCCGCAGCTCAACCCGGGCCTGGCTGCGCTCAATGCAGGCGCGCACCCGCGACCGCAGTAAGCTCGCATGCACTGGCTTGGTCAGGTAGTCGCAAGCGCCGCAATCGACGGCGCGAACAAGGCTATCGATGTCGTGCAACGCCGACACCATGACCACGGGCGTCTCGGCAAGCGCCGGGTCGGCGCGCACTTGGGCCAACATCGCAAAGCCATCGACATCAGGCATCATGATGTCGAGCAGCACGACGTCGAAAGGCTGCGCGCGCAACGCCACCATGGCAGCGCGGGCGCTGTCGGCGTGGACCACCGTCTGCCCGTCTGCGGCAAGCAAAGCAGCCAACAGCCGACGATTGGTGGCGTTGTCGTCGACCACGAGGACCCGACCGGGCATCGTCCTGGCGCGCAGAGCGTCCTGCATGTGGTTCCATGCCGCCTGGGGAGTGGCAGCGGCGGCACGGATATTCAACCCAAAGCCGCGGAGCCTTGACACTGCAATATGCATGCCAAATTACAATATTCCCTAACAGGCATGCGATCTTAGACAGTGTCACGATTCAGCGGACCACGGATGACCGCGCTCGCGCCTTGGTTGCGGGCTTCTGGCCGAGGTCGGACACAATTGTGACCGGCAGGTGTCCGATGGCTTTTAGTGCGCGGGTCTGCTGTGTCCGAAGATTGGCAAAGGGTGTCCGACGCAGTGCGGTGCAGCCATTACTTGTGCGCCAACACCGCTTCCACCTGCGAAACCACCGCCGGGTCCATCGGCTCGACCTTCGGCTCAAAGCGCGCCACCACACGGCCCTGGCGATCAACAAGGAACTTGGTAAAATTCCACTTGATCTCACCCCGCAACGCCGGATCGACCTCTTCGGTCAGGGTCTTGTACAGCGGGCTTTTGTCGCCCTTGGCGCGCACCTTGTCGAACAGCGGGAACGTCACCGCGAACTTGGTGCTGCAAAACGTCTCGATTTCCGCGTTGGTCCCGGGTTCCTGGCCCATGAAGTCGTTGCAAGGAAAGCCAAGCACTTCTAGCCCCTTGTCTTTGTAGGCCGCATACAGCCTTTGCAGCCCCTCGTACTGTGGCGTCAGCCCGCACTGCGACGCGACGTTGACGATGAGCACGGCCTTGCCGCGGTAGCTCGACAGGGCCACCGGGTTGCCTTTGATGTCGTTGACGGTGTGGTCGATCACGCGAACTCCTGCGGCGGCGGCGCTGGACGTAGTGGGGGCCACTTTGACCTCTTTCCAGCCGCAGCCGGTTGCGACGATTGCGGCGGTCACGGCGACGAGAAAGCGGGCAGGGCGGTGGGTCTGCATGCTGCTATCGCAGCGCACGTCGCGGCCGATGTCCACCGGTGCGCTGTACAACCGCACAATCCATACAGTTTGTCGTCGGCCTTGCGCCGGCCTTTCACGCTCACCACTATTTACACCGGCGCCGCGCAAGGTTAGGGTTGCTGCCCCTTCCGCCCCGACCCCGATTGGCAAAAAGATGAAGCTGCAGCCCATCACGCCCGACCTCGTGCCCAAGCTTGTGCAAGCCTTTGGCCAGCATCCGCTGTTGCGCCTGTGCGACGCGCGCACCCTCAGCGACCTGGCCACGCAGTCCGTCATGGCGCACTTCATGGACAATGAGGCGATCTACACGCAAGGCGACAAGGCCGACGCCTGGTGCATCCTGCTGCGCGGTACCGCGGCGGTGCGGGTGGCGCCCGAGGGCATGACCGATCAGTTTGACGTCGATCGCGCCAAGCCTGTCGAGTTGGTGGGCGATTTCGATACGTTGATGGGCATACCGCGGCGGTTGTCGGTGATTGCGCTAGAGCAGGTGCTGGCAGTCCAATCGCCAGTGACCATGCTGCACGAGCTGTTTCAGCGGTCGCCCGGGTTTGCGCTGGCGTACACCCAGCAGGTCGGCGCCAAGTACCTGCAAGAGGCCCGCAAGGTGCCGTTGCCGTTCTACGACGTGTCCAAGTCGCCGATGACATCCGAGGTCGTCAACCTGCTGCCGCCGCAGTTCATCGAGCGTCAGCGGGTGCTTCCGGTCGCGTCGCAGGGCAACCGCCTGCTGCTCGGCTGTCTGGACGAACTGACTGCGCACGTGGTGTCGAGCACGCGCGACTACCTGCCAGGGGTTGAGCTGATTCCGGTTCGCATCGATATCGCGGCCTTCAACTACGCGATGCAGAACCTGGTCACTTTCGAGTCCAAGACCGAAGACGCAGCAGCGGGATCGACTGGCGGCGCCAAGGCCTCTGGCGTCATCCCTGCCGGGCCGATGGTGACCAAGAAGTACTCGGCGCCTAAGCTGGATCCCTTGCTTAAGCGCATGGTTGCCGAAGGCGCTAGCGACTTGCACCTGTCAGGGAACCATCGGCCGCGCTGGCGCATCGACGGCGAGATGAAGGAAATCGCCGATGCAAAGGTGCTCTCGGAGACCCAGGTCTACGAGATCATTGAACTGGCGATGCCGGAGCGCAACCGCAAGCAGTTCTTGGAAGAGAACGACTCTGACTTTGCGTATGCGGTACCGGACGTCGCGCGGTTTCGCTGCAACGTGTTTCGCGACCACAACGGCGTGTGCTCGGTCATGCGCGTCATCCCGTCCAAGATCTTGACGCTGGAGCAACTGGGCCTGCCAGAGGGTGTGCGGCGCATGTGCGACAACCCCAAAGGGCTTGTGCTGGTGACCGGACCGACCGGCTCCGGCA
>SXRM01000053.1 GCA_005792545.1 Pseudomonadota bacterium
CGGTGGTTGACACGGCGAAAACAGCGGCGCACAGTCACGATCGCGCTGCCGCCGGAGGGTCTGGCGCGGCGATCGAGGTGGCGCGATGGTGTTTTGGTGCCGGTCGTTCGGGGCGGAGTGCTCTTGGAGTTCCTACCCGCGGTGCGCGTGGTGCTGGGCGGCCCCGAAGTCAGCTTTCCCGCGGATTGGCCGGACGTTTGCGCGCGCGCTGACCATGTGGTGACCGGCCAGGCCGACCACGCCTTTGCCGAGTTGTGCCGGTCGATACTGGCGGGCGGGGTGCCTCGCAAGCTGGTGACCGGCGGCGAACTCGACCCGCGTACCCTGGCCTTGCCCTACGACCTGTACGACCACCACGACCTTGCGCACCGGCTGACGTATGTCGAGGCGTCGCACGGCTGCCCATTCAAATGCGAATTTTGCCTGTCGTCGCTCGACACCACCGCGCGACCGGTGGACCTCGACAGGTTCCTGAACCAGATGCAAGGGCTACTGGACCGCGGTGCGCTCCAATTCAAGTTCGTGGATCGCACGTTCAACCTGGCACCGGCGACCGCGGTGCGCATCCTGCGGTTCTTCCTGGATCGCTTGCGGCCAGAACTGCACCTGCACTTTGAGCTGGTGCCCGATCGCCTGCCTGACGAAGTGGCTGAATTGCTGGCGCAGTTTCCGCCGGCCACGGTGCAGTTGGAGATTGGAGTCCAGACGTTCGACGCTGCGGCGCAGGCACGCATCTCGCGCAAACAGGACGAGGGCAAGACCCTGGCCAACCTGCGCTGGCTGCGCCACAACACGCGCGCCCACCTGCATGTGGACCTGATTGCCGGCCTGCCGGAACAAGATCTGAACAGCTTCGGGCGCGGCTTTGATCGGCTGGTGGCGCTGGATCCGCAAGAGATTCAATTGGGCATCTTGAAGCGGCTGCGCGGTGCCCCGATTGCCCGCCATGTGCAGGCCTTTGGCCTGCGCTTCAACCCCGAACCACCGTACGAACTGCTGGCCAGCCACGACCTGTCGTTTCCGGAATTGCAGCGGGTTGGGCGGGTGGCCAGGTTGTGGGATCTGGTCGGCAACTCCGGACGGTTTCCCAATGCCCGCAAGCTGTTGCTGGGCCAGACGCCGTTTGCGCGCATGCTGGCTTTCGCCGACTGGGTGGCGGAACACGTAGGCCAGGCCTACGCAATTGCACGGGAACGCCTGTTTTCCGTGGTGTTTGGTGCCCTGACCGCCGGTTTGGGCGTCGATGAGACGCACGCGCGGGCGGCGCTGGAGCGCGACTACGCGCTGGTTCCTGGCAAAGGGGCCCTGCGGTTGGTCGCGCTTGGCCGTGCGCAGGCAAGCGAGGCTGCGGCGACGACGCACCGGGCGCGCCAGGTACGGGCGGCGGGGGCGGCTGACCCGTTGCCGTGAGGGCGGTTCGCTGCGGTGCATCGGTGGCAGGACTTGAACGGCCGGCAGTGGGTTCAGGGCGCTCGCACCCTGGCGCTCAGAGGCACGCGCCTGCGGCGCAACTCTTGCCGTTTCCGCACGCCACACCGTCGGGCAGCGCTACGAAGCTGCAACCGATCTTTGCATCGCACCCATCTGCGGTGCACACCGATCCGTCGTCGCAAACTGTCGGCTGGCCGCTGCAAATGCCGGCGTTGCACACGGTCGCCGAAGTGCAGGCGTCGCCGTCATCGCAGGTCAGGCCGTGCATAGGGTTGCTGCAGCCGGCACTGGCGCTGCACAGATCCCAGGTGCACAGGTTGGCGTCGTCGCAATCGACAAGCTTGGGCTGCGCGCATTTTCCGGCGGCTGCGCAGCTGGTCTGGCCCCACCGGCTTACGCGCACGAGGCGCTTGTCCTGGCCGAGCGGGCCGTGGTTGAACGCGACGACCCAGTCGCCGCCGCCGGCCTGCCACACGCCGGTCAGTGAATGCAGGTCCTTGGCGACCACCAAATTCGACCACAGCAATCCGCCCACGGGATCAAGGGCGTCGAGCTTGAGGGCACCGCCTGTGGCGGGGTTGTGCAACCACAGCCACCAGCCGTTGGCGGCCGCGCGCGGACCGTACACCAACTCAGCTGTGCTCAAGACAAATGCGGGCTTGACCAAACTCAGCAGTTTGCCCGTCGCCGATACGTGCGCCAAAGTCACACCCTCGGTGCCTGCAGCGGCGCCCAACGCGGAATGAAAGGCGACAAGCTTGGTTCCATCCGAATTGCGCGCCAAACCCAGCGGGCTCTGGTTGTAGTTGATGGCGGGCGGCACGAGCGCCACGGAGTCGACGAGTTTGAGGTTGGCGTCGAGGTGGACCAGCTTGCCACCCTCGGCCGCCACGGCGAGCCACACCGACCCATCTGCGTCGACGTTGGGTCCCAGACACGCAACGGCCGTGCCGAGCTTGGCCCAGCTCGCCTTGATTGCCCCGTCGTTGTCGAAGGCCCACACCCGGCAGCCATTGAAATAGTCCCCCGGGCTGTTGTTGGTCGGCACCTTGGCCAAGGCGACGACGTCGGTGACTCCGCCGGGCAGCTTGCGCCGCGCCATGGCCGGAAACGCGTCTGGTGTGGTCGGCTCGGTAATTGGCTTCTTCCAAAGCAGCTTGCCGGCGGTGTCGGTACGATACAGCCACACATCGAGGTCGCCCTGTGCGGTCTGCGCTGCGTGCGCGGCCACCGTGACCCCGTCCTTGTCGACCAACGCGTGCACAAAGGCCTTCTGGGTCCACTGAACGCCCGGCGCGCCAAGCTCGTGGGCCAGCGACCATAGGACCTTGCCAACGATGTCGGTGCGCACCATCGCCCCAAAGCCGCCGCCGTTGGGGTCAACACCCACGCCCACCCACAGCGCGCCGTCGTCCATCGCGGTGGTGGACCGGGCGTGCCACGGACCGCTCCAGCCGGGCACGGCATCCACCGGCCACGTTGCGTAGCGCTCTTTGGCGCTGGCCACGCACTTGCCAGCTTGGCACTGGTCGAGCACCGTGCAGTTGCCCGAATTGCACGGCAGGTTGTTGGCGGCTGTCTGGCAGCCCTTGGACTTGTCGCAAAAGTCGGTGGTGCACCCGTTGCCGTCGTCGCACAGCACCAGCTTGCTGGGCAGGCAAATGCCAGACGCGCACGCATCGCCCAGTGTGCACGAATTGCCGTCGTCGCAGGGGGCGCCGGAGAGCTTTGTTGCGATGCACGCCCCGGTACCGGGTTCGCAGCCATATGCGTGACACGGTTTGCCGTCGTCGCAGCTAAGCTTGCCCTTGCACGCGCCCTTGGCACAGAGATCGCCGCTGCTGCACGGCAAGCCGTCGTCGCAGGCCGCGCTGTTGGCCGCAAATGCGCAGCCCGTCATGGCGTTGCAGCCGTCGTCGGTGCACGGATTGCCGTCGCTGCACGCCAGTTTGCTGTGCGCGCACGCCCCGGTCTTGGGGTCGCAGACATCGGTCGTGCAGGCGCTTTGGTCGTCGCAGAGCGCCGAATTGCCGGCCTGACACATCCCCCCTGCGCAAAAGTCGCCGCCCAGACAGGGATTGCCATCCTGGCACGGTGCGCTGCTGGCGATCAGTGTGCAACCGGCTGGCAGGGCGCAGGCACCGTCGGTACAAGGGTTGTCATCGCCGCACAAGCTGAAGACGTACGCCTGGTTGCCGGCCTTGGGCGCAAAGAGGTTGCCTCCTTGGCACTGTACGGCGGTCGCATGTTGCGGTCGGCACATGTGATCGCCACCGCACGCGCCGCCGGGGCAATCGCTGTCGGCGTTGCAGTCGGCGCAGACCTTGAGCGTACTGTTGCACACCGCCGGGCAGTCGGCGTCGCCTTTGCACGGCTGCTTGGGCGCACACACCTGACCTTGACAGACAAAGCCCGGGTTGCAGTCGCCGTCGCTCAGGCAGCCGACGCACGAGCCCGCCGACGCAGCGCAGACCTTGCCCAAGGGTTTGCACTGCACAAAGCTTGTGCACGGCGTGCCCGCGATACACAGGCCGCCCTGGCACGCATGCCCCGCGCCGCACTGGCTCGCGGTGATGCAGTGAACGCAACTGGCCAAGCCGACGTCGCACACCAAGCCCTTGGCGCAGTCGCCGTTGTTCACGCACGCTGCGCGCAAGCACGCCGACGAAGCTTGGTGGCTGCACAGGCCGCTTTTGGTGTCGCAACTGTCTTGCGTGCACGGCTCGGCGTCGCTGCAGGTGTTCTTGCCGGCCACCACGCAAGTGCCATTGACGCACGCATCTCCGACGGTGCAGGCGTCGCCGTCGTCGCAGTTTTTGGGCGTGCCGACGGTGCATTGGCCGTTGCTGCAGGATTCGCCAAGCGTGCACGGGTCGCCGTCGCTGCAGGTCGCCGCCTGCGCCAAATGCACGCAGCCCTTGGCAGGATTGCAGCTGTCGGCGGTACACGGCTGGCCGTCGTTGCAATCGAGCAGCGCGCCAGGCAGACATGCGCCGTTGCCGCACACCTCGTTTTGGCTGCATGCACTGCCGTCGTCGCATTGCAGGCCGTCTTTGCCAAGCACCAGCGCGCAATTGCCGGTGGCCGGCTGGCACTGGCTGACACTGCACGGTGGCTGGCCGAGTTCTGCGCAGGCGACGGCCGAGCCGGGCTTGGTGGCGCAGACGTGAAACGGCTTGTTCTTGTCGCAGTAGACCGTGCCGTTGCACAGGTTGCCATCGTCTTTGCAGTCGCTGTCTTGCAGACACTCGCAGATGTTGGTGCCGGCCTTGCACACGCCGTCGACGCAGGTGTCCGCGAACGTGCAGACCAACCCATCGGCGTCGCACGCCTGAAACTGGTTGATGTTCTTTGGCTCGCACGCGCCGGTGAGCGGATTGCAGGCGTTGACCTTGCACGCCGTGTTGGTGACGGTCGGGCAGGTGACCACCGTCTTGGGATTGATCTGGCACTTGCCGGTCGCCTTGTTGCAGAACAACGTGCCATTGCAGAGGTCTCCGTCATCTTTCGCGGTGCAGTTCTCGTCGCTGGCGCAAATGCAGGTGTTGGAACTGGCCGCGCACACGCCGGTCTGGCACGCATCGCCCACCGTGCACGGGTTGCCGTCGTCGCAAGCCTTGCCGTCGCCGGCGTTGACCGCCGTGCACTTGCCGGTCTTGGCGTCGCACTGGCTTTGACTGCAGACGGTGTTGTCGACGGTCGGGCAATTGACGACACTGGCCGGGTTGAGCTGGCACGTGCCGGTGGCTTTGTTGCAAAACCAAGTGCCGTTGCACAGGTCGCCGTCGTCCGCTTTGGCGCAGTCGGCGTTGTCGATGCAGCAAACGCTGGTGCCGCCGACACACACGCCCGCGGCGCAGGCATCGCCCACCGTGCAGGTCTTGCCATCGCTGCATGGCGTGCCGTCGGCGGTGGCGACCGCGGCGCATTTGCCGGTCTTGCCGTCGCACACGTTGGCGCTGCACGCGTCGCCGGTCTCGGGGCAAACGACAACAGTCGCCGGATTGACCTTGCAGGTCTTGGCGGCATCGCAGTATAGCGTGCCGTTGCACGCATTGCCGTCTTCCTTGCCTGCGCAGTCGCTGCTGGTCTTGCACGCACAGACGGCCAGCGCGCCGGCCTGACAATTGCCGTCTTTGCACGCATCGCCGTCGCTGCACGGGTCGCCGTCGTCGCAACCGCCAGTCACGGGCAGGTGGATGCATCCATCGCCGCCGACCGCCGCGTTGCATTGGTCCGAGGTACACGGGTTGGCGTCGTCGCAGGTCTTGGTTTTGGCTGGCACGCAAGTACCGCCCGCGCACGCGCCGCCGAGCGCGCACGGATTCGGCTGGCGTGCAGACTGCGCTGTCGGGCAGCGCGACCGCCACGCAGCCGAGTTTCGCGTCACAAATGAACTGCTGACACAGCGCCGGCTTGCCACAGTCGGCCGCGATCGTGCAGGCCGCGACCGCTGCAGTTTCCGCGGCAGACAGGGTGTCGGTGGCGAGGTGGCCTGCGCCACCGGCGGTGTCGGCCGCTGTGGCCGGCGTGGGCGCGCTGCTCGCATGCGGTTGCTCGCCGCACGACCATGCCGCAAGCGTCAAAAGCAGCCCGCAGTTCCGAGTCCCATGCGGCTTGATCATGTAGCCCCCGGCGTTGCCACCCTGGCGCGAGCACGCACACTGCGCACCCGCGTAGGTGGGACGCGCGCGACCAAGCGCACCGGTGCTGCGCCCTGGTTGGCTCGCTTGCCCTACCGCACAGGCCTGCGGTCAACGCTAGCGTAATGGACTTGCCGCAATTCAGCTAGGAGCCGGTCGATGGGCGGGCAGCCGCGAACGGATCTTGCCCTTGTGAACATGGCCTTGCGGGTCGCGCCACCCACCGGACAGCTCCAGCGTGTTCAGGCCATGTCGTCTTCGGGTCCTGGCCCTGGGACTGTGCCTGACCCTGACACTGAGCCTGAACCTGTGCCCAAAACTGGGCCTGACCGGCGAAGTCGGGCTACTTGCACCCCGCGCGCCGGGTGCGAGCGGCGAGTAGAAGTGCAGAACCCCTGTGCGCGCGGGGGGGGGGCCGAGCAGTCGGCCCGCACCCACTCGATTAGGATCGCCAAGTCCGTCGTAATTTCTGGATAGTAGAGAATCCGCGCTGTGCGCGGGCCAGCAAAATGAATGCGTGGCTTCTCGTGGTCTAGGTGCGCTGTGGCCGATGCGGTTGGGCCAGCGCAATGCCCGAGCGTTGTTGCACGACCACAGCCGTCCCGGTCGGCACATTGGGTTCCGACGCGAAAGGGATGCTAACCCGCAGGGCGGCGTCCGACGCCGCTTTTTGGGCGCATCGCCCAAAAAGTTGCAGCCCGGTGCCGGCGCAGCGCCGGCATTCGCCCAGAAGTCCTGCATTGTCCACCTTGCGGCCGGCGTCTGTCGCCACTTCGCTGTGGTCCCTAATTGTGGCGCAGTGTGGCACCAGGTCGCCGTTACAGCATCGCGACCGCCATACCGCCGCGGTGCTTTTTTCAGAGATGGCTGTTTTTATTGCGCGTTGCATGCGAAGGTCGCCGCCCCCTGATGCCGTCCAGCTTGAACGGCCCAAAGCCGGCATCCACAGCCACGTCGTCTGCGAGGGCGGCGACCGGAGCCCAGCATGCCACATCAAACCGTCGTCGTCTTGTCTTCTGCCCCAACTTGCGATGCATTGCCGGCGTATTCAGCTGAAGCGATTTTGCTCAGTCGCTACGCGCTACAGGACCCGGCTCTGGTCACCGCCGAAACCCTTGGTGCCTCGCGGCGCAGCGACGCGACGGGCTTGGCAATGGTGGTCGCCTTCTTGATTACGGCCTTCTGCGCCGGGCGGCAACGCAACGGCTTGCGTGGCCTCGCGACCGACCACCGTGACACGCTGACTCGCATTGCCGCGACGCTGGGCCTTTCGAAGCTGCCATCATGCGGGGCGGTGTCCACGTTTCTCAGCACCATGCCGCTGGCGCAGGCCAACGCGGTCGCCAGTGCCCTGCTGGCGCGCAGCATGGCCGGCAGCGCTCTGCGCAACCACCGCTTGACAGTGGTCACGGACCGGACGGGGCAGGCGTACGCCATTGCCGACGTGGACCCCACGGTCAAGGCGCTGCGCAAGCGCGCGCTGCCGCAGGGTGCCGACCTGCCGCAGCCCCAGCGGCGCACCGATGGCTTCGCAGCCCAGGGCTATGGCGGCCGCCACCGCGGCCAGCTGATTGTCAGCGCGTGCCGCACACAGGCCACGGGTGCCGGCTTGTGGTCGGCGGTCTCGCTGCAGGCCGGCAACACTGCGCTTGCCGCTGCGCTCAGGCACGCCATGACGCAAGGCGAACCACAACTGCGGCCGCCGGATGTGCCGGCCCTGGCGGTCATCCTGCGCATCGATGGCGCAGGCGGCAACGTGCCGTGTCTGCGTGAACTGACCCATGCCAAGGCGCTGTACTTGGTGCGGTCAGCGCACTACGCGATCCTGCAACACCCGGACGTGCTGGACCATTTGCAGAGCGGCGCATGGCAGGACGTGGCGGATTCGTGCTCTGGCCCGACGCGGCAGGCGCTCGACCTGGGCCGGTGGCCGTGGAAGTCGGCGTCCGATACCACGACCGATGCGCCGCCGGTCGTTCCGCGGATGGTGGTGACCCGGTTTCGCTCCGCCGATCCCGACCGCAAGCACGGCGCCGGTTGGCTGCACGAGGGCTGGCACTACGAACTGTTTGCGACCGCGCTCGACGGACCGGCGTGGCCCGCAAGCGACGTGGCAACGCTGTACTTTGGGCGTGCGTGCCTGGAGAACCGGTTCGCCCAGGAAAACCGTGAGCTTGGACTCGACCGCGTGTTCAGCTACGAACTGCCCGGTCAACTGCTTGCGACTGCGGTCGGCATGTACGTCTGGAATCGCCGGGTATGCTTGGGCGCCGAACTGGCCGGAATTGAGCAGGATCCACCGCAAGCGGTCGACCGACCGCCGCAGGCACCGTTGGCGCAGCCACCACAAGCCGAAACGCGGCAGCTGCCGCCTGTAGCCTCAAGCCCCGAGTTTGACCCACCGGCAGAGCCAGACCGAGCGATCGAAGCGCAACCGTTCACCCCGAACCAGGCCGACGACGCACCGCCAAAGGCGGCCACGATACCGACGCCGACGGAGGCCGAGGTGCGGGCCATGGACTGGCGCGACGCTCTGCGCAGCCGCACCGGGTTTGAGAAAACCGACATGGGACTGCGGTGTCCAAACGGCGCGACGCTGCGCTTGCGACCGAACAAGACCGCCGTCAGCGCCAACGGCAACATCAGCATCACGATGCGGGCGCCAAAGTCGGCATGTCGCCACTGCCCAACGCGCTCCGGCTGCACCGCCTCGCCACAGCCAACCTACCGCAAGGAAGTTAGCCTGGTCCTGCGCGCGGTGCCGCATCGCGAACCCGACCCGGTGGCCAAGCCGACGCCCAAACCAAGCTCAGTCTGGCATCCTCCAATGGCAACAACGCAGGTACAAGGCACCCTGCGCATGTCGCAACTGGTTCCGGTCGAACTTGCGCGGCGCTGGATCGATGTCGTCCGCGCCGTCGAAGTGCGAGTGGCCGTACAAGCGCCGCCACCGCCACAAAAGCCGCCGACGTTCATCGTTTCGACGCCGGAGCACCGTCAACGACGCCGACATACCTGGACGGAGCGCCGGGAAAGGTACCGCCTAGGAGCGTGTCGGAGTACCTCCGACGCGCTCCTAGCGCCGCTGGGACCGGCGGCGTCAACTCGTTGAAACTGGACAAATTCACTTTGGCAAGTTCTCAACGAGTTGAAAAACGCGATAAGCTAGGAGCCTGTCGGAGGCCTGAAATCATGTGTGTATTCGTCATCAAGAACTTTCCGCCAATCGATAGTCCGACAGGCTCCTAGACGAGCGGACCAGCGTTGACCTGGACCTGCGCAGGGCGCACCGCCTGAATGGCTTCGTTCGGCGGCTATTCACCGCGGTGTCGGTGCAGTAGCCGCAACTCCTTGTCGAATTGCCGATTAGGATCGAGTGGGTCGCAGGGCCCTGTGTACGCGGCCTGGTGCTGAAGGCCGGGGCTACAACGCACTGCCTTGGTCGCGCCGCTGCCTCCACCACAGTCCGGCCACCGTCGCCAACAGGGCGGCCCAAAAGCCACTTGGGGCCGAACCATGGCCAGCGGTACACCCATCGTCGACCGCCGCGCTCTTGGCCGGAGTCGCACCTGCCTTGGCGTCGTCGGCGACCGCGCCGTCCAAGTTGGCGGTGACTTCAGGTTCTGGGTCCGTGGCCGTGTCCTTCCAGCCGCCCGCCGCGTCAATGCCTGGCACCGGACCACCTTCGGGTCCAGTTGTGGCCTCAAGGTCGGGTTGGGCGGTGTCGGCGGCGTCTTTGGAGGGCAGGGCCGTGTCCATGGGCGGGGCGGTGTCGGCGCTGTCGCCGCTGGAGCTGTCGGGCGGAGGTTCGTTGCAGGTGCCGGTGGGTGGCGGGCTGCCTGATTTCCAGCAAGGTTTGGGTACGCAGTATTGGGGGGCGTACCAGGCACCGACGTAGGTAACCAGGGGATCTGACGGAGGCGGCACCCAAGGGGTGATGGGCTTGAGGACGAGATCTTTGGGCAGCGCCGGCTTGCCGGGTTTGGCCCCGAGGATCGCTTGATCGACGACAGCGATGTCCGCGGTGGCGATCGTCTGTGGCTGACCGGTCTCGTCGATGAGCCCCTTCCACGACGCGGCGGGCAGTGCTTTGAAAACGGAATCCACCACGCCGACGTTGGTAAGCAGCCAACTGCCCAGGCCGTTGATAGAAAACCGCCACTTCTGGCCGCCTCCGTACCAGCCCCTGGCGCACACCTCGTTGAAAACCGGGCCCGAGACCGTCGAGGCGACCTCTGCCAGCGCAGGGTTGAAAGCAAATACCCGGTCGCGATCCATCTCTTCGGGCGAGACCCGCGTGACCAAGCGGGTGACGCGCGCCGCGGCGTTGATGAGGGTCAGCGCCTGCTGAGTCGGCAGGACAATTTGCTCTTCGATTGCCTGGACTGCCGCGGCACCGTCAACGGCGATGGCCTGCAACTGTTTGTGGGTCAACACCGGTCCGCCGGGGATGACGCACTCGGCCGGCCCATTGGGCATGGACCAGTACACGTAGCAGCTCTTGAGGTAGTACAGCGCTTGCAGCGGTGCCACGGCCGGCATCGCCTTGGCTAGTTGCAGCGGGGCGGCGAGCGCCTCGGCCATTTCGTCGTCGACGATTTGCAGCCATGCCCAACCCTTGGCGGTCAGGTCGTCCAGGTTGGTTGCGGCAGCCAGCACATTTGCTGCTTGTTTAAAGGGTGTATGCAAAAACTTGACCAGCAACCAATCCGTGCGAGAACCCCGTCTGGGCGAGGAGGCGGTCATGGTTCTGGGAGAGCAGGTGCGGCAGAGGGTCGTCGGGTTGCTGAGAGATGGCGTTGATATTAAATC
>SXRM01000054.1 GCA_005792545.1 Pseudomonadota bacterium
ATGCGCCCACTGTGATTTCGCTGTCGGGCAGGGCGTGCGTCGGACGCCGCCCTTCGGGTTAGCATCCCTTTCGCACCTGCCCGACCGTGAACAGCGGAGCACTTCGTGGCCATCCTCCGCGTGCGGACGGCGTCGCTGGCCCGTCGGACATGGCGACAGCGCGCGAGGGATCGTCACCCGAATGGGCTCCGGGAGGGCGAACGGCAGTGAGCCCGAGTAGAGCCCGGTCCCGGAGGGACGCGCCCAGACAATCATGCTGCTGCGCTGCTGCCAACCCAGCGGCGACTTTGCGATAGCCCTGCTGCCGACGCCCATGACCGCTCGGTTTGCCTCGGTCGTGTGCGTGAGGGCGCGGTCACTACGCCGCGCCGGTTCAGGCCAACCGGGCGCCTAGCGGTGCCGCCGAAAATTCGCGACCTGCCCTGCGCGCCGCCACGACGACCGTCATTGACCATCGATCGCCGACCGCCGATACTGCCACGCCGCCCGTCCGTGCCGTTGCATCTGCCGGTCGTGACCTCGACCACACGGCCCCCGCCCACGCGACGACCGCCCATGCCCATTGACGCTGCTCCGAGCCACCGATACCCCACGGCCAGCGCAACCGTGGCCCTGCTGCTGCTGGCGGCTGGCTGCGCCGCGCCTGAAACACCGCCAACGCAGGCGCCGGTTACGGCCGCCGACGCGGTAGCTGAGGCGCACGCAGGAGACGAGGCGCAACCTGGGACCGCGGACCCCGGCGACGCGGCCGCGCCGGCGCGGGCTGATGGGGCAACGGCCGACGCTGAACCGCTGGTCGTTGCCGATGGCAGCGCCGGGGCGACCGACTCGACCCAGCCCAAGGACAGTGCGCAGCCTCCACCCGACGCTAGCTCCCAACCCGAATTGGCCAGTGCGGATCTGCCCGTCGATGCGCCCAAGCCGCAGCCCGACGCGGGGTCGCGGGACGCTGGCAACGCCTCGGCAGACATCGCGCCCGATGCGGCTGCATGGGACGTCGCCGCTGCGGATGTGTTCGTGCCTGCGCCGCTGCCAACCATCGATCCCGAGCCCGCGCCTGCCTGCGCCAAGGCCAAGGCCAGCGCCGACTACTTTCAGTTTCTCGATAATCTGTGCGACGAGAAGCAACTGCCCAAGGTCGCGGACCCTGAGTTTGCCTGTCCTGTCGTCGACTCGACCGCGACCGCCACCCTGCCGGGGGGTGGCAAGGCGAACTGGCTGCCGCCGACCGCGCCGGTCACCTATGGCGATCTCGGGCTGCAAGCCAAGCTGCCAGCCGGGCTGCTGATCTCCGTGGTGTCGATTCGCCGTGTCAACGGCACGCCGCACTACCGCTATCTGTCTAATGGCACGGCCGAAACGCCGGTGCAGCCCTGGTCGACCACCAAATTCCTGGCTGCAGCCAACGCCGCGGTCGCCCTGCGCGTGGCTTCGAACTACAAAGTCGGCCTGACGGCGCAAGTCGGCGCGACCTGGGTCGGCGATCTGGTCACCAGCCTCGTCAACTACGACGCAGCGCCGTACGCATCGAACAGCCTGGGCGCCTGGTTTCACGACGTCGGCGGCCGCGCCAAGGCCAACGCGATGATTGGCGCCGGCTGGCTCAAGCGCCCGGCCGCGGAGACCTTTGGCGGCAACTACGGTTCGGCAGCGCCGGCCGCGCTGGGCTACAGCTTCAAGGAGGCGGGTGGTGCAGCGGTCGTCCTCGCGGCGGACAAGGCCACCGGCTTTGCCAACAACTTGTCGATGCACACCCTCGCTGAGGCGCTTAAGCGCCTGGTCGTGCACCGCGAGAGCGCGGACGAGCGGCTGCCCGGCATCCAGTGGCCCGACGTACGCACGCTGCTGTACGGCGCGCCCGGGTCGGCAAAGTACGGCGCCTGGGGCGGTTTGAGCGCCGACACCGGCATCTACCTGCAAGCGGGCCACGACATTGCGTACCTGGACGCGCGCGCCAAGGGCCAGTGGCGGGTGTTCAGCAAGCTCGGCCTGGGCACCAAGGGCCAGTTCGTGCACGTCGGCTACGCCTGCTTTCCGGTGCTCGATCCGCAGGGCAAGCCGGTCGCCAATTGGGGGCGCGAGTTCGTCATCGCGGCACACCTGGCCAGCGGCGGCGCAAATTGGGCTGAGCGCGATCGCTTGCTCGCCAAGGCATATCGCGTGATTGTCCCGCGGCTTATCGAAGATTCGCTGTAGTTTGGCAGCGCCGGCTGATTTTGTTGCCTGAAACGGCGACCGTGTCGGTGGGGTGGCTACGCCCCAGGCCGTGCGGCAGGCCGCACATGCGGGTTGACGATCGGCGCCAGCATCGTCAACTTCTCGCCACTCGGAAGCCGCATGGAGTGCGGCCCGCCGGGCGCATCAACCGGGGGGCCAGATGAAAACGACGCAGGCAGGACCACAACAGCAGCCGACGGCGCGCGCGCCGCAAGGCGCGACCACTGCGGGACAACCGGGAGGCGGTGGGGCTGGTGGACCCCAGCAGAGCGCACTCGCTCGCATGAACTATGCCAATGGATCCGCAGCAGTAACGCCTGGCGCGCGTTGGACGCCAGCGCCGGAGCTCGCTTCGGTGTCAGCGGCCAAGCCGATTCGCCAGGGCGACTACGGGGCGCCGGTGCGGCAAATCCTAAGGCTGGCTCGGCGTCGATGCCGACGGCTACTTCGGGCCGGCCACTGCGCAAGCGCTTCGCCAGTTCCAAGCGACCAACGGCCTGCAAGCCGACGGTCTGGTCGGCCCCGCGACGCTGGCCAAGCTGCGCGCGCGCAATGGCGCGCAGGTGGCTGTGGCGACGCCAGGGGCTGCCGCCAAAAAGGAGACCAAGGGCACCAGCGGCAATCCGGCGACCCCTGCTGCCGAGGCGGCACCAGCGGCGGCGGCACCCGCCAAGGCAGGCGCAGGCGCCAACAACTCGGCCGGCGGACCGGCGACGCCGGCGCCCGAACTCGACGACGTGTCCAAGGGCAGCGCCCGTCTCAAAGAGGGCATGGCTGGGCCGTCGGTCAAGGCGGTCCAAAAGCTGCTGGGCGTGTCGGCAGATGGCACCTTTGGCGCGGCGACGACCGCGGCGGTCAAAGTCTTCCAGGCTGCCAAGGGCCTCAAGCCCGTCTCGGGCGAGATTGGCGCGACGACGCTTGATGCCTTGCAGAAGGGCGCCGGCGCCGCTGGCGTATCGCCCGATGCCGCCCAGCAGATGGAGCGCCTGGTCGCCTACGCGATGAGCCACCACCAGGGGGCGTCGCTCGGCGATTGCTTCAAGTTCGTGTGGCAGTACATTGCAGCGGTCGGCTACGGCAAGATCAGAAAGTTCAATGATTGCCAGGATATGCCATCTGGCTACGCCCGCAACTTTGCCGAGTACATGAATGCGGGCAACGCCAAGCGCTGGGGGTTGCGGCGTATCTCGGCGTCGACGCCCTACGATGCACCGCGCGGCGCCATCGTGGTGGTCGGGCCGGGCACGCCGGGCACCCGCCACGCCTACGCCGGCGACATCGCGGTTGCCCGCGGCGACGGTCTGTTTGTCAACGACGGTCCGCGGATGAGTTACGGCCCGCCGGGCTCGTTTTTGCGCGACGGCGGCTGGCTGATGGGTGTTTACGTCCCAGATATCTAATGCAGTTTCAGTACCGCGGGGCTTGTCTCCCGCCGCATCGCGCACGGCAGGTCACAAGGACCTGCCCTATGAGGGCGGCCGCGGCGACGACCACGGGTGCTGCGACGCGATCTTGGCGGCCAGCATCCACCAATTCGAGCCCAGCTGACCTGCCTTGGTTTGGCGAATCGCTTCTAGGAGTTCCACCGCGTGCGAGAAGCGGTCGCGTGGGTTGGGGGCCAGTGCAATGGTCAGCAGCACGCTCAGGTCGGGCGACAGATTGGGGCACAACAGCCGCGGCGCCACCGGCCGCTCGCGCTGCACGATCGCGGTGTCGCGGTCGACCCGAAACGGCGCGTGCCCGACGGCCGCCCGGTACAGCACGCAGCCCAACGAGAACACGTCGCTGCGCGGATCGACGCGCTCGCCGCGGGCCTGTTCTGGCGACATGTAGGCCGGAGTGCCGAGCGGCCGCGCGCCCACCGTCAATTCGTCGTCGCCGACCAAAAGGCCTGAAACACCAAAGTCCAGGATCTTCCAACACGAACCGCTATCGGCTTTGGCAAAAAACAGGTTCTGCGGCTTGATGTCGCGGTGGACGCAGCCGGCGCGGTGGACCACCGCCAGGCCTTCGCAGACGTCTGCGGCCATCTTGAGGCACTCGCTGTCGGTCAGGCGCCCGCGGTCGCGCAGCGTGCTGGCGAGATCGACGCCCTGCAGCAGCTCCATGGCGATGTAGGGCTCGCCGCTGTTGAGCGTGCCAGCGCCCAAAAACGACACCAGGTGCGGCGAGCGCAGCTGGCGGATGATGTCGGCTTCGCGGCGGAAGCGCGCCATCATCTCGTCGTTGTCGATCCACGCAGAACGCAGGACTTTGACTGCCGCCGTCGCGCCGCCGGCCACCGATCGCGCCGCGTAGACCTCGCCAAAGCCGCCGCGGCCGACCACCGACTCCAGCCGCCACTGACCGGCCGATTTGCCGCTGGCGGGTCCGAGCGCGCCGCCCTGGGGCCGCACCATTGCGTCCAACTCGTCGCGCACTTCGCGAAATTGTGCCTCTTGCTGAGCCACCTGCCGGGCTGCGGTGGCGGCACGCGCGGCGAGGTCCTGCGCGGCCTGACGGTTGGTGCGCGCTTGCAACAGCGTCACCAGCAGCACCACAGGTACCACCGCGCACATGAACCAGCGCGCGCCGGGCGCGGCAGCGGTCGCGTCGAACAAGCCGCGGTCCGCCATCAGGCCAGAAGCCATGCCAAACGCCATCAGCGCGTAGGCCGCACTTGCCGAAATGCCGATCGCCAAACTGCCTGTTCGATCGCCACCCTGGCCGAAAAAGCCGATGCCCAGCGTCACTGCGAGCGCCGTCGGCGAGAACACGCCGAGGTAGTATTCGATGACGGTCGAGGCCAAAACGGCCACCGCGCCGAAGAACCGAAACAGTGTGGTGGTATAGCGCAGCGGCTCCACTGCGATTCTACTGACCGCGAGCCCGGTCGCGCCCAGCGCAATCAGCGCGGTGGCCATCGCGTACTCAAGTCCGTCGCCGCGCGACAATAGCGGGATCCACAGCAGCACCAGGCCACACAGCGCGAACATGATCCGGCCGAACACCTGCGCGCGCTCGGCTTCTTCGCGGTGCAGTAGGCGCGAGTCCGCGGTTGTCGCCGGACCGGCCAGGCTGGCGATGTCCTGTGTGGGCTGGTCGTCCGGTTGCAGCGACCTGGCCGGCATCGGCGCCACGACGTCGAGGTACAGCGTGGCGGCTTGCGCACGTACCGCGTTGGCGTCGAGCGGCAACGTTTGGGCGACCTGCGGCGCATTCTCTGGGTCAGCCACGGCGTCGGTCTGTGGCCGAGGCGCCTCGACCGTTGCTGGGGGCTGGACCAACGGCTGCGCGCGCCCGGGAGCGCGGATGACGCTGGTCTTGGGCAGGTCGGCTGGCATCGTCTCCGGTCTGGCCGTGCGCAACATCGTGTCGGCACGAGGGGTATCGAGGAGCAGCAAACAGCGGACAGCGACCGGTATGCACCGGCGGGCGCAGGGTGCAAGAAAGCATGAAGCGACCGACCGGCGGTCGTCAATTGGTTTCGAAATCGGCCGCGCCAGAACGCGGAGGCGAGGGCAGCGCCGCGCGCAGAACACTTCGAGTCGTCGAACCGGCTGGGTTCAAACTCGGGGGCGCGCCGCTGCCGAACCCCTGCGGCAATCCGCGAATGCGGCCTGCGATGCAGCATGCCGGCCAGGTTTCATCCATCGAGGGTGCCGGTGACGGCATGCTGCATCTAGGTAGAAACTCGGGGGCGCGCCGCCCCCGAACCCCCGCGGCAGTCCGCGAATGCGGCCTGCGATGCAGCATGCCGGCCAGGTTTCATCCATCGAGGGTGCCGGTGACGGCATGCTGCATCTAGGTAGAAACTCGGGGGCGCGCCGCTGCCGAACCCCTGCGGCAATCCGCGAATGCGGCCTGCGATGCAGCACGCCGGCCAGGTTTCATCCATCGAGGGTGCCGGTGACGGCATGCTGCATCTTGACAAGACGCGCCGCCAGACGTACAAAGTGCGAAGTGCAAGTGTGCACTATTTCGCCACGCCCTGAGCCATCCAATTCCGCGTTCCCGCGTCGCCCAGCGACAAACTTGACTGCCTCGGGTTGGCGCCCGTTCGCGCTACACCCGCCCCAAGGTGCCGGAGGTGTTGACATGCAGCGACGCCAGCGACCACTGGATCCAACCACAGGGCGGCCGCTGCTCAAGATGCGCGAGCTGGTCGAGCGCAGCGGCCTGCCCGCGCCGACGATCCTGCACTACGTCCACGAGGGCCTGCTGCAAGAGCCGACTGCGCGCACTGGCCGGAGCATGGCGTGGTATGCCGAAGCGAGCGTCGAGCAACTCAAACTGATTCGAAGGCTACAGCACGACCACTTTCTGCCGCTCGCCGTCATTCGCGAACTGCTGCGCGAGGGCACCGACCCACGCCTGATCGCCGCCGCCGGTGCGGTCTCTGGGGCGTTGCCGCCCGCCGCGCCAGACGCGCCGATGCCTTCGCAAGGCCAACCTGCCCAAGGCCTTTCCGACGGCGACCTCGCCGAGTTGGTCGCTGTTGGTCTGCTGACTACGCTGCCACAGCCGGGTCAGCCCGTCTCGGCGGTGGACGCAGAAGTGATGGAGCTGCTAACGCAAGCCAGGGCCAATGGCTTGGGCGCCGACGTGTTGTCGGTCGCCGCGCTGCGTCCGTACAAGGCCGCCGTAGCTGAGCTTGTCCGCTTTGAGGTGGCGCTGTTTCGCGACACGGTGCTGCGCGGAACCGCAATGGGTGACTTGACGACGACCCATGCCGCGGTTGCGCTGAGCGAGGCATTTGTCGTGCACATGCGCCGCCGTCTGTTGCTGCCGGCACTGCTCGGCGAGCCCGATCTGCCCAAGGAGTTTTGATGCCGTTGCGTTCCTGTACCTCCTGGTCGAGCGTCGCGCTGTGGTTCGGTGTGCTGGTGGGCACAACAGCCTGTGACAGTGCGCCGCCCGTTTCGGCCGAACAAAAGCGCGCCCGGTGGTTGCGCCTCGACTTGGCCGCCGGCCGCATCGAACTGCGTAACGCCGACCAGACCATCTTGGCGTTTGGCGGCGCGTCGGCCATTGGCTTTCGCACCGCGAGCGCCAAAGTCACCCACAATTTTGGCTCGTTCTTGTTTGCCGAGGATCCGCCGCCGCCATGGGCTTCGATCGCCAGCCTGCGCCAGGCCACAGCGGCAGACTTGCCCGATGCCATCACGCTGGAGGGCATGGACGCCGCCGGCGCCCAGTTGGCCAAGGTCGAGTTGTTCCATGCCGCGGGCAACTTTCGTTTGCGCGTAACGCCCACGGGCACGTGGAACCGCAGCACGCTGGCCTATCCCTGTCAGCCTGGCGAACATTTCGTGGGCCTGGGCGGCCAGAGCTTTGACGTCGACCACCGCGGCCAGCGCGCGGCGCTGTGGGTCGAGGAAGACGGCATCGGCAAGGTACCCACTGAGGAGCCGCCGGCCGCGTGGTTTCTCAACGGCAAGCGCCACCAGACCCACACGCCGATGCCGATCTACCAGTCGAGCCGAGGCTACGCCGTGGTGCTGCGCTCGGACCACCGCGTCGTCGCCGACGTCTGCAAGTCCGACCCGGCGCAGGTGCGCTGGGAGAACTGGCACGGCACGCTGGACCTGACCGTGCTGGTCGATGCCGATCCGCTGGCGCTGCGGCGCAAGCTCGGTCTGGAGCTCGGCGTGCCGGCGGTGTTGCCCGGCTTTGCGCTGATGCCCTGGATCAACGCCATCTACGGTTCGGCCAACGTGCGACGCATCGCCAGCAAACTGCGCGAGGGTGGCTTTCCCATCAGCGTCGTGTGGTCTGAAGACTGGCGCGGCGGAACGGCAACCGACGACATCTACACGCTAGACGAAGACTGGCTGGCCGACAGCAAGCTCTACCCCGACCTGCCCAAGCTGGCGAGCGACTTGCACGCGCTGGGCTACAAGTTCCTGACATACAACAATACCTTCATCACCAAGGGTGCCGACGTGTTCGACGAGGCGGTTGCCCAGCACTACGCCATCCACCGCGATGACGGGACGGTGTACACCTTTACCGGCGCGAAGTTTGAGCCGGCGACACTGCTCGACCTGTGGAACCCGACTGCGCGCGCCTGGGCGACGGCCAAGTACGCGACTGGCTTGCAAGCAGGCGCGGACGGCTGGATGGCCGATTTTGCAGAGTGGCTGCCGACGGACGCTCGGCTGGCCGACGGCAGCCGCGGCTTGGACCGCCACCAGCAATACCCCGTCGAGTTCCAGAAGCTGACCCGCGACCTGTTCGCCGCGTTTGCGGCCAAGGACGGCGTGGAGCGGCTGTTCTTCGTGCGCTCGGCTTGGCTGGGGTCGCAGCCGCTGCTGTCGGTGGTGTGGGCAGGTGACCAGCAGACGGACTTCAGCGCCGGCGACGGGCTGCCGAGCGTGATTCCAATGGGCCTCGGGCTCGGCATGACCGGTTTTCCCTACTTTGGCAGCGATATCGCTGGGTACGCGAGCTTTGGCACCGAGCCGACCAGTAAAGAGCTGTACTTCCGCTGGGTCACGCTTGGCGCGCTGTCGCCCATCATGCGGACCCACCACGGCAAAAGTGCGCAGGCCAACTGGAATTGGGAGCGCGACGGCGACACCGAAGCGCATTTCCGCCACTGGACCCGCATCCACGCGCAGCTGTGGCCGTACCTGTGGCTGCTCGCCAGTGACCCGCAGCTGCCGCTGATGCGACCGGCAGCGCTGCACTACCCGCAGTTCGACAAAGGCTGGACAGCGACCGACCAGTACTTGCTGGGCGACCGCGTGCTGGTGGCGCCGGTGGTCGAGAGCGGCAAGACTTCGCGCACGGTGGCGTTTCCGCCCGGCAAGTGGTGGCCGCTGTTTGGCGGCGATGCCGTGCAGGGGCCGGCGGAACTGCCGGTTGCCGTATCGCTGACCCAGGTCGCGGCGTTTGCGGCTCAGGGGTCGCTTTTGCCGCTGTTGCCCCCGGACGACGTGCGCGCGTTCAGCGAACAGCTGACCAAGGCGCCAGCCGCGCAGGCGATAGCCGCTCTTGCCCCTGCGCTGCACGTACGCGTTTGGCCGGGCCAGGCCCTTGGCGGCGCCGGCCGCTACGACGGGCCGTTCGGCCAGCTGCACTGGCAGGGCCAGGCCTGGACCGGCACCTGCAAGTCGGCGACTTGGAATGGCAAACCGGTCGCCATCGACCAGGGTGCGGTTGCGGTGCCGGGCCCAGGCAAGCTGGTGCTCGACGGCACCGGCACGCTCAGCGTGACCAAGGTTGCCCCAGCCAAGGGCGGCAGTCCATTGGTGGTCCACTGTCTCGGCAATGGGTGGAAATCATGAAGACCTATACCTATCTCGACAACGGCCAGGCGCTGCAGTGGCGCGACAGCAAGCGCTACCTGTGGGCGGCCGGGCTGCTGATTCCGCTGTTTCCGATGGCGGCCGTCTGGCTGGCGGCCGATGGCGGGCATCGCATCTGGTACTGGCTGGGGCCGATGTGGATTGCCGTAGTTGTGCCCGCGCTCGACACTTTGCTCGGCGCCGATGCGCGCAACCCGCCGGAGGCTGTGCAGCCGCAGCTCGAAGCGGACCCCTACTTTCGCGGGTGCACTTTGGCTTTCGTGCCGTTGCAGTGGGCCGGGCTGGCCGTGGCCTGTTTCGCGGCGGCGACCCAGCCGCAAATGCCGTGGCTGGACTGGCTGGGGCTGGCTCTGACCGTGGGCACGGTCGGCGGCGTTGCCATCAACACTGGGCACGAACTGGGCCACAAGAAGTCCGCGCACGAGCGCTGGCTGGGCAAGCTGGCGCTGGCGCAGACCGCCTATGGGCACTTTTTCGTCGAGCACAACCGCGGCCATCACTACCGTGTCGCTACGCCTGAGGACCCGGCGAGCGCGCGGCTGGGCGAGTCGTTCTGGCGCTTTCTGCCGCGTACGGTGTTTGGCTCCTTGCGGTCAGCGTGGCACTTGGAGGCCGAGCGGCTGCACCGCCATAACAGCGGGCCGTGGACCTGGCACAACCAGGTGCTGCAGGCGTGGGCGCTGACTCCGCCGCTGTGGTTGGGCCTGGCAGTGTGGCTGGGGCCACAGGTGCTGGGTTTGCTGGCCGTGCAGGCGGTGTTCGGCTTTGGGCTGCTCGAGGTCGTCAACTAC
>SXRM01000055.1 GCA_005792545.1 Pseudomonadota bacterium
CTGCGCAGACAGCGCGCGGCGACCGCGGAGGCAAACGATGGGCAGTTGGCAGTTTCGTAGCCTGGCGGCGGGCGGCGCCGTTGCCGTTGCCTTGTTGTGCGCGGCAGCGGCGTGGGCCGACGCACCGGTTGCTCAGCCGGCGGCGCCCGTCCGAGATCTCAGCGCGTACAAAGAAGAATCACTACCCGGCGGCGTGCTGGCCGGCGCAGCCTACCTGCTGCTATTGGGCCTGGTCGGCGGCTATGCCGCATGGACAGCCAACAAAGTCACGGCTTTGCAAGCCCAAGTCGACGCGCTCGGCGCGCCAGGCGGAGCGGACAAGCCGTGACCAGCGCCCACGTCTTCTACATCCCGGCGCTGCTGTTGCTGGGCGTGACCATCGGCATCGCCATTGGCCGCAAGCTCCTGCTGGCCGAGCAAGCCGCCGAGCGCCGCCGTGCGGAACGCATGCGCGCGCTGGATCCCCCGGCCGGTTGACAACGCCTACTACTTGTCTGGCTTGTCGTCTTTCTGGCTGCTCTCGCCGCCGCCGGTTTCGCGCACGGTCGTGGCTTGCGCTGAAAAGTGGCGGTTGCGCACGCGGGCCACGTCCTTGACTTCGCGCGGGTTGCTCTGCGAGGTCAGGTCGCTCATCGTGCTCATCACTTGCTGGCTCGACCGCCGGGTGAAGGGGTTGAGCGTGAGCGAAATCCCCACCCGTTCCGGCTTGGCGGGTTTGGGCGGCTCCAATTCGCGGTGAATCGGCACCATCGTCATGCCCACGCTGTCTACGCGGCGCACTGGCGTGACCCGGTCCATGCTGTCGGGCTGCTCGGGTTCCGCGACGGGATCTTGGCTGGGCTCGGCCATGGGGCCTCCGGGGCCTGCGCTCGGATGCGGGGCTAGTTGAACAGCCAGGTCAGGCCGACGCCGCCGCGGATTTGGTTGTTCAGGATGCTGTGCAGCTGGTCGTACATCGGCCGACCCTTCTCGAATGCAAAGTCCATCTCGACCTTGCCCCAGATGTTCAGCGATTTGCTGTACATGATCTCGCCTTGCAGGCCAATGGGCAACTGCGAGGAACTGCAGCGCTCGCCAGCCTTGACGATGGCGTTGCCACACGCCTTGCTTTCCTTGGCATTCAGTTTGTCGCTGCTGAAGCGGTACTGCCCGTAGATCGAGAACGCCGACGCATCGCCCAACAGCAGCGACGCAATCGCCTTGGCGGTCAAGGTAAACGAGTTGCGCTCGTCTGCGCCCATGCCACCGCCCAGGCCGCCCATGGCCGCGACGGCAAAGGCGTTGGTGCCGGCCAGCCGATAAGTGCCCTGCAGTTCGAATTCGGTCAGGATGTGCGCGACGTTGCGAATCTCCAGGCCGCCCTGCAGCCCGTCGAACACACCTGCCGAGATGCGCATCTCAAGCACCGGCAGCCCCACGCCAATCTGGATGGTGCCCAGGCCGGGATCGTTGACGTGCGCACTGGTCGGATTGCTGCGCCGCACCACCTTGGGCGCTGCCGGCGGGATCACCTTGGCGTCAATCGACACCACCTGCCCAGGTTCGACCCGCACGTCGTGGCTCTCGACCGCCGCGTCCGGGCCTTCGGTGCGCACTTCGACCTTGTGTGGACCGGTGCTCAGTTCGACTGTGAGCGGGGTGTCGCCGCGAATCTCGCCATTGATGTAGACCTTGCCCTTCTTGCCTGGCGGCACCGTGACCTTGATCTTGCCCATCGCCAAAAGCTCGATCTTGACCTCAGTGGTCTTGGTGGCCTCTACCGCCACGGTCTTGGTCTGCGCGGCGTAGCCGTCGGCCGTGACCTGAACCTGGTGGTTGCCCGGCGCAAGGCCGTCGAACTGACACGGGGTCTTCTTGACCTCGCCATCGCCCAGCCGCGCCTTGGCATTGGGCACGTTGCACACCACCGATAGCGACCCCATGGTCGCCGCCACCGCGGCCTTGGGGCTGAGTTGCACGGTCTTGGTCTCGCCCGACTTGACCGTCACGGTCTGGCCGGCTTTGGGAAAGCCGGGCGCATTGCACTCAACCAGGTGCTCGCCGGGCTTGAGTCCGGTCACTTTGGCCGGCGCCGGGCCTTTGTCTTCGCCGTCGACGCTGATCTTGCCGGCCGGTGCGTCGCACAACACGGTCAGCTCGCCCGGGGCAGCCGGCGGCGGTGCTGCCGGGCCGGTCGGGGCTGTCGGAGCCGCAGCCGGGCCAGCTGGTGCGGCTTCTGGCGGCGGCGCATTGGGTTCCAGCGTGCCGGACACGGTCTCGCGCTTGCCTTCGCCGACGGTCACCGTCTTCTTCCACGGCTTATGGCCGTCCAGGACCAGCTCAACCTCGTACATGCCGGGCTCGAGGCCCTCGACCAGCTGCGGGGCCTTGCCCTTGGGCGCGCCGTTGACCTTGACGTCGGCGTTGGCGGGCGTACTCGACACCAGGATCGAACCCTTGGCCTTTTCCACGGCCTTGAGGGCGATGTCGAACGACGCCGTCTGGTTCTCTTTGAGCTCGGTCCACTTCTCCCACGACACGTAGCCGGCCTTGCGCACCACGACCTGGTGCCGGCCCGGCGCGACCGTGACCTTGGCCGGGATCTTGCCTTTGACCTCGCCGTCGACCACCACCTCGGCGCCCGCCGACGCGGCGTCGCCCGACAGATCGAGCGTCGCCGGCACGATTTTGCGCACCAGCTCGAACTTGAAGGTCATCTCCTTGGGGCCGATGGTCACGATCTCGGTCTTGTCCTCGTAGCCCGCCGCCTTGAGCAGCAGCTTGACCGCGCCCTGCGGCACCTTGACCTTCTTGAGCGGCGTCAGGCCCAGCAGCGCCACGGGCGCGGGCTCGACCACCGACACCTCGGCGCCCGGCGGGTCGGTGTCGATGTTGACCGCGGTCATCTTGGGTTTGGGAGCCGCCCAGGCGGTGCCTGCAAAAAGCGCAGCGACAAGGGTCAGCAACAGGGGCAAGGGGCGCGGTGTCAGCATCGGTTGGCGTCTCCGGCGGGCGAATGCACCCGCTTGGTGGCGCGCGATCGTACAACGGGGCTGGCGGTTGGGCAATTTGGGGTGGCGGGGCGCAACCGCGGTGCTGGGCCTGCGGATCGGATGCAGGCAGCAGAACCAAAGACAGAGACTGAATCAGAGACAGAATCAGGGTCAGAGTCAGCGTCAGGCCAGGCTACCGCTTGTTCGACCGACCGACCTCGGCATTCCAGACTTCGGGCAGTCCCAGATTCAGGAACACCTCGAAGTCGTGGGTTGGATAGCACGCCAGAATCTGCTTGTGCACTTTGGCGATGGCCGCCTCGTCATCGGTTTTGCGCGGCTTGGCGGCGCGCACCAGGTTTTGCACTGTGCGCAAGTAGTCGATTTGCGCCGACAGGGCATCCTTGCCGGCGGTCGGCCCGCGGCCAGGGTGGATGTACAACGGGTCCAGCGCCAGCAGCTTTTCGAGCACCTGAACCCAGGCGTCGATGGCGCCCAGCTCCATCCAGGCGTGGTTGCCGGGGCTGACCAGGTCGCCGACAAACAGGTGACGTTCGAATTGCACAACGACGTGGGCCTTGCTGCACGCCAGCCCAAAGCGGTGAATGCGCAGGTCTAGACCGGCCAGCCGCACGCTGTCGGCTGCGCCGGCAAATGGGGTCGGCTTGGGTTCGGTCGTCGGGTAGTCCGGGGCGTAGCGCTCGGCAAACCACGAACTTCTCAGCTTGTGCACCGCGGGGATCTCGGCAGCGACTTCTGCGCTCGTCCACACGCGGATGCCGCGCGCTTGCAAGGCCGGCGTGCCGTTGAACTTGTCGGGGTTGACGTGCAGGACCACGGCGTCGGTGACTTTGTTGCCGGTGGCCTGCTCGGCCGCGCCGACGGCCTGGGTGGCGGCGCTGGGCAGAAATTGCACGTCCACCAGCACCGTTCCCTGCGGTCCGGCTATCCAGTGGCTGTTGGTGTTGAAGCCCCACGGCGACGAGGTGTAGGTGCCGACGCGCGGGTCGCCCGGGGTCGCGGCCCAGGTCAGGTCGGTCGGTGGCGCGGCGAGGGCTGCGGCGGCCAGCAGGTGACAAAGGCACGACAAAATCAGGTTTCGCATGCTTTTCCTCTTCGTAGGGGAGGCCGATTATGCGGCAGCGTCGGGCGGGCCGCCAGCTTGACCTGACCCGGCAATCCGTAGCACGCTGGGGGTAAATGCCGTCGCAGGAATCCTTCGTCGCAGCGGCGGCCACCAAAGGGCGGGTGGACATTTCCTTGCCAATGCGCACTTGTCCTGCCTGTGGCGGGCAAACCGAAGCGGACTACTGTCCCGCCGATGGCACGCGCACGCTGCAAATGCAGGCGCTGCGGCCCGATGCCACCCAGTTGTTTGCCGGCGAGCTGATCGCCGATCGCTATCGGGTGACGGAGGTGATCGGCCGCGGCGGCTTCGGCGCGGTGTATCGGGCTGTGCACACCGGAACTCGACAGCCGGTCGCGCTCAAACTTCTACATGTGCGCGACGCCGCCGCTGGCGGTTTCGACGAGGTCGATGCCCGGCGGTTTTTTCGCGAGGCCGAGATTACGGCGAGCCTGCGCCACCCGAACACGGTCCGGGTCTTTGATCTGGGCCAGACCGAGCGCGGGGCGCTGTACCTCGCCATGGAGCTTTTGGAAGGGCAGACCCTAGAGGCCCGGCTGCGCAAGTTTGGGCTGGAGGGCCAGTGGATGCCGGTCGACGACGTCGTGCGCGTCGCCAACGACGTGCTCGGCAGCTTGGCCGAAGCCCACGACCGCGGGTTGGTCCACCGCGACCTCAAGCCTGCTAACCTGATGCTGACGACAGTCGCTGGCGACCCGGTGACCAAGGTGCTCGACTTTGGCATCGCGCGCCAGCAGGGGTCGTCGTTGACGAGCGGTAGCGCCGCCGTCGGTACGCCGCAGTACATGGCGCCCGAGCAGTGCATGGGCCAGCCCATCGACGGTCGCGCCGATCTGTATGCGCTTGGGGTAATCCTCTACCGCTGCCTCGCTGGCGTGTTGCCCTTTGACGACGGCAACCCGATGACGGTCATGATGAAACAGGTCTCGGACCCGGCCCCGGACCTGCTCGCGCGCGCCGGCCCGCGGGTGCCGCGGCCCCTAGGTCAGTTGGTGCTGCGCGCGCTGGCGAAAGACCCAGCGGATCGCTTCGCCGATGCGCGAACCATGCGCGCGGCGCTGGCGGCCGCGCTGGCCGAGCCGGATGGACGTGTGGTTGGTGCCCTGCCGACGGCTGTCCCCGGTCCGGGGCCGACGACAACACCGCTGCAACCACTGCCGACGCCGCACACTGGGGCGACGCCGGCTGCGCTTGCGGCCGACGACGCGGTGGCAACCGCGCGCGCCTGGGCGCCACCGCGGCCGGCAGTTGGCGCCCGCATCGGTGTCGGTGTCATCGCGCTGGCGGCCGCGGCGGCTGCGGTTTGGTGGCTGGTCC
>SXRM01000056.1 GCA_005792545.1 Pseudomonadota bacterium
ACGCTCGCCCGCCACGGGCCGGTCATCGGCACCGGGTCGTTGGTAGCGGACAACGTCTGCAAGCTAGGGAAATGTGACGGGCGCAGGCATCGGCCCGCCGTCGGGACCGAGTACCGTCGCTGGCTTTGCTCCGGGCTTGGGCGCGGTCGGTGCAGCTGCCTTGGGAGCCTTGGCGTCGGGCTCGGCCGGCTTCGGATCTGCCGGCCTGGGCGTCTCTGCCTTGGGCTCAGCCGGCTTGGGATCGGCACCCTTAGGCGCGTCCGACGACTTTGGCTCGGTCACCGGCCTGGTGTCACCGGGTTTGGCCGGCTCAGGGCTCTTCACTGCTGGCCCGGTCCCTTCTTTGCAGCGGCCTGAAGACGTCGCCAACAGATCTTTGGCCGTCTTGGCGGCGGTGAGCTTGGCCATGTCGTTAATGACATACTTGAGCACTTTCTGCGCATTGGCACAGCGCCCTTGCAACTCGAGAATCCGCGCGATCTCCAGCAAGGCTTCACCGACGATCGGCACTGGCTTGCCGTTCAGACTGTCGTGGATGCCTTGCAGGATCCGCGTGGCCTGATCGTAGCGAGCCTCTTGTACCGCGATGCGCGCCTGCACGAGCGCGCAGCGCCCGGCTTGCTCGGTGTTCGGGTAGCGCTTCTGGCATTCGACTGCGACCGCCGCGGCAGTTCGAACGTCGTTGGCCAGTAACTTGTCTTCGGCCATCTTGGCAAAGCCGTCGGCATCGCCCGGCAGGTCCGAGGGCAGCGCCAGAATCGCAATGCCCGCGCGATCGCGCAGGTCGGCTACCAGCTGGTCGAGCCGCCGCCGCACCTCGGCTACAAGATCGGCCGCCGCGCCACCCGTCTTCTCGATCGTCGCCAGGCGGTGCGACAGCACTTCGAGCTCGCCGCGCGTCTTGGCGACCTTGGCGTCCATGTCCGCCAGCCGAGCGCCCGATCGCGCAAGCGTCTCACGCAGCTGACCGTGGGCTTCCTCTACTTGCGTGGCCAGCGCCTGCATGCGCTTGGTCTCGCGCTCGGCGGTGACCAGGACGCCGGCATGAGCCTTCTCAAGCTTGCCAACCCGTTCTTCGACGGCGACGACCTGGCCGTTGGTCGCCAGACAGCCCTGGACAGCCAACGGCACAGCCAGCGCTGCGGCAAACCGTGTGATAACCCTCATGGTCATGGCGTTCGCGCTCCGCCCGACGGCAGCGCCGCCGTGCCTGACCCAGCCTACTTCTCGGGCGACCGGAACTCCGCGCGGCGATTCTTGCCCCAGCAGCCATCGTCGTCCTCGCTGCACACGGGCTTGGTCTTGCCAAAGCTCATCGTCTTGACCTTGACCTTGGGCGCGGCGCTCGACACGAATTCCTTGACCACGCGGGCGCGCTTGGTGCCGAGTTCCATGTTGTAGGCGTCGGTGCCGCGCTCGTCGCAGTGGCCTTCGATCGTCAGCTGGCTGATGTTCTTCTCTTTGAGGCACTTGAGGTTGGCCGAGATGCCATTTTGCGCGGTGTCGCTGAGCGTGTACTCGTTGAAGCTAAAGTAAATGGGCGCGAGGCCACATGCGCCTTTGGCGTCGAGGCACTTGCCGTCCTTGCACTTGAGTCCAGTACCGCAGTCGCCGTCCGCCTTGCAGCCGCCACCTTCGGTCACCGTTCCCGCTTCGCCGGAGACACAGGCGCCGCCCTGGCACTTCATCCCGGCGCCACAGTCCGCATCGCCGACGCACTGGGCGATACACTTGTTGCCCGCGCACTTCTTGCCTGGGCCGCAGTCCAGGTTGCTGCTGCAGCAGTCGGATTTGCGGCCACAAGCGCCGGCCTGGCAAGTCACGCATTTGTCGCTGTCAGCGCCTGGGCAGTTGGCGTCGACGCGGCACTGTGCGCACTTGTTGTTCAGGCAGTATTCGCTTTTCTGCTTGCAGTGATCGTCGTTGCTGCAGTTCGGATATGCGGGTCCGCAAGCTGCGATCCACAGGCCAGCGACGGCGATGGCCCACAACTGAACGCCACGGCGCCACAGTTCGGGCGTGGCAATGCGGTGAGACAAACAAGGATTCAAACCGGGGGTCATCGTTCCTCCAGCGGCGCGGTCGACGCGGGCGGCGGTTCTGAGAGCATCCCTGCGCGCACCGCGACGCAAGGCAGGGTTGTTTCGGGTGCCGCAGCGGGCGCCGGCCGGACGTACTTGTGTGCCGGACGCCCGCATGGGTGCGAATTGGCTTACAGCCACCCGGTTTGCGTGTCAGACCGGGCGCAATGCAGCTGCGTGGTTCAGCGGTGCGTTGGCAGGGCTACTTGCACTTGTTGGCACGGCAACGCAGCGCCGGGTTGCCGCAATCGGCATCGCTGTCGCAGCAGTCCGGGCCAAACACAGGCTTGCAGGCTCCAGAAACGCACTTGGCGCAGGGGCCGGCCGAAGCACACTCGGCGTCAGCGGTGCACCCCGCTTTGGCAGCGGGCGCGGGCGCAGGTGCGGCGGTTTCTTTCTTGGAGGTCGACGAGCAACCGGCGGCGAATGCCAAGGCGAGAGCGGCGATCAGAATCTTGAGCTTCATCGGGTTCCTTTGATCCGAGCGGGTCGGATGATCCGAGCGAGTCGGTGCAGTGGGCGCCAACACGCGCCTTTTGGGTGGGAGGCCTGCGCACTGGTGCGGCGCGGCCATCGCGATCGTGCGTAGGTAAGGTCGGGCGGCGCGCGGCCACCCGAAGCGGGGCGATTTGTACTGCCGGTGCGGCACGGTTGTCAATTTGCATTATCGGCAACTTTTCAACCGGGTGGCAGGGCGCAGCTGCGACGGATGCGGCAAGCGGAACCCCGTGTTGCCGCGGCACACCGCCCGGCGCATCATAACGGGCCCAAGCCGGGCGCCATTTGCGCGGAGAGTCATGTTCGACCACATCGTGTTGCTGACGGACCTGTCGGAGTCCACGCGCCTGGCGTTTGCGCCGTTGCGCGTATTCGCTCGCGAGTTCCAGTCCAAGGTCACGCTATTTCACGCGGTTCGCGGCTCGAGCGAGCTGTTCAGCCTGAGCGGCGATGCAGCGCAGATGCGTGCGGTGATCGATGAGGCCGATCGTCAGCGCGCCATGCCGACGCTGCGCGCGTGGGCCGACGAGTTGGCAGCGGCGGGCGTCGAGGTCGCGATCGAGACTCGTGTCGGCTCGACCTTCGATCTCGCCACGGACGCGCTGGTCGAGCTCAAGGCGGATCTGGCGGTGGTCGCGACGCTGGGTTTGCAAGATTTCACCGGTCGCATTCTGGGTTCCCCGACCGCTCGCCTGCTGCGCGACAGCAAGGTACCGCTGCTTTCGGTCAACGAGCAGTTCGGCGAACGTGGACGCGAATTTGAGCAGTGTCGCCGCATCGTGCACCCGATCGATTTTTCTGGACCGTGGCAGCATACGATCGGGGCAGCCGAGTCGGTCGCGGCGGAATTGGGTGGTCGCATCGACGTTATCGACGTGATCGCGCCGGTCCACAATCAGAAGTTGGAGACGCCCGAGGGCGAGATCTTGCTGCCCAAGGACCTGCAGTACACGCTGCGCAGCAAGATGCAGGCGCGCTTGAGCGACGCTGCGCATACCGTCGAGAAAGTGCCTGCGTACTGGCAGCTGATCGAGGACAACAAGCCCGGTTCGGCCGTGATGGCGTACGCGGATCGCAGCAAGGCCGACCTCATCATCATCCACGCCATCGGGCGCGACCATGTGCGCAATACGCTTTTGGGCAGCGTCGCTGAGCACGTCATCAAGCACGCGCGGTGCCCGGTGTTGAGCGTGCCCGATTCGTGGCAGCTGATGTAGGCGGTCGTTCCGCACGCGCGCACTACGAATTCGTTGCGGCCGCCTTGATCCCAGACGGTTGCGCACCTACTCTGTCGCGCCCTGGCGTCTGCCGCGTGGAGCGATCGTGTCCGCAAAACTTGTGAAATCCATGGACTATTTTGACGAATCTGGCAGTGTCGCGCGCAGGGGCGCTCGCTGGTTTGGCGCGGTTGTGACTGCGCTGGCGATCACCGCCGCATTGACCGCGATCGGCTGTGGCAAGAAGCCGCCGGCAGCCTCGGTGCAGTCCAGCGCGGGCATCGACACCCCGTATCGCGGTCCCAGCGAAGCCAAGACGGAAATCCTTGTTTTCGTGGATTTCGAGTGCCCGTATACGCGCGGCGCTGCAAAAAGTCTGCTGGAACTGTCGGACAAGCACAAAGACAACGTGCGGTTCCGCTTTCTGAACCTGCCGCTGGACGTACACCCGAACGCTGTGGCTGCGGCGCGCGGCGCGGCGGCGGCGCACAAGCACAAGGCATACTTCAAGTTTTTTGCGACCATGATGGAGGCCAAGTCGGTGTCGCGCGAGTCGATCATTGCTTGGGCGGTCGAGGCCGGTCTGGACGCCAAGAAGTTTGTCGCCGACATGGACAGTGCCGAAACATGGGCTTCGATCGTGCGCGACGCTGGCATCGCCAAGGCGCTGGGTGTCTCGGGCACGCCATCGTTCGTGGTCAACGGTGCGCTCTATCAGGGGGCCCAGCCGCAAGAGTTCTGGGAGCGCAAGATCGCCGAGGAAGTGACCAAGGCCGCGGGTCTGCTTGCCGCCGGAACGCCCACCGCAGGCCTGTTGCGCGCCATGGTGTCGGCCGGCAATCCAAAGGGTGCCGCTGAGTATTTGGGCCTGATCTATGACGGAAAAGCTCCGGCCAAGGCCGACGTCCCCACCAAGGTCGCGCGATCGTCCGGCATCGAGTCGGCGCAGATCCAAGCTGCGCCTGCTGGCGGGGCGGCAGTGCAGATCGGCGAACCGCCGACGCCCACCGGCGATGACCCCAACACCGTATGGCGCGCGATGATTCGGTCCGATGACCCGCGACTGGGCCCGGACACCGCGCTGGCTACGGCCGTGGTGTTCGCCGACATGCAGTGCCCGTATTGCGCCAAGCTGCGGCCGACACTGCGTAAGCTGGTCGACGACTACCAGGGGCGGCTGCGCGTGGTCTACAAGCACAACCCATTGCCAACCCACGCCAACGCGATGGCGGCGGCCGAGGCGCTGGAGGCCGCGCGTTCGCAAGGCAAGTTCTGGGAAATGCACGACTACCTGCTGCAGCACCAGGATCGGCTCGACGCGTTGGGTCTTGCCGACGCCGCCACGTCGATTGGCCTGGACAAAGGCCAATACGCAACCGCCATGGCCGCGCACGGCGCCAAAGAGCGCATTGAAGCGGACATCGACCAGGCCGCGGCGCTTGGCGCCCGGGGCACGCCGAACCTGTACATCAACGGCAAGAAGGTCGTCGGCGCCAAGGACGAGGCCTTCCTCAAGCCCATCATCGACAACGCCGTCGCCGCAGCACAGGAGTTGATCAAAGGCGGCGCGACGCCAGCCAATGTCTACGAAGCCGCCACGGCCAAGGGCAAGCTGTTGGACTCGCTCGACCCGGAGAGCAAGCCCATCGCGCTGTCGGACAGGGTGCCGACGCGCGGCCCGGTGGGTGCGGCCATCCACATCGTGACCTTCCAGGACTTCCAGTGCCCGTTCTCGGCGCGGCTCGACCCGCACATTGCGGCGATCGAGGGTGAATTCCCGGGCCGCATCAAGGTGTCGTGGGTCGACTGGCCCAACGCCAAGATCCACCCGCTGGCGCAGCGCTTCGCAGAGGCGGGTCAGGAAGCGGCGGCGCAAGGCAAGTTCTGGCAGTTTCACAAGGCCGTGATGACCAATAACGATCGCCTGGACGACGCGGTGTTGCGCGAGCGCGCCAAGGCGGCTGGCGTTGACCTCAAGAAGCTCGACAAGGCACTGGCCGATCACAGCCACGCGACCTCGGTGTCGGCAGCGAAGGCGGTCGGCGATGGACTAGGCGTGCTCGGCACGCCGACCGTGTTCATTAACGGTCACCTGTTCAAGCCGCAGAGCTTTTCGGCCGACACCTTCCGAGCCGCAGTGCGGCGGCTGTTGCCGTCGCCGTAGGCCCCGCGCCAGCGAACTACACAAGCGATGTCAGCGTCGGCGGAGTGACCCGTTGAGCACCCACCCGCTCCTCCGAACAGCACTGTCTTTCCTCGCTGCGACGGGGTTGGCCAGCGCTTTCGCACCTGCACTTGCGGCGGCAGACTGTCCGCGCGGCACCACCGTTCTGCGGCTATTCGTGGACTTGCAGTGCCCCCATTGCCGGCGGGCGTGGCCAGACACGGTGCGCGCCGCCAGCGAAGCGCCGTGCGTTCGGGTCGAGCTGCAGCAACTGCCCAATAGCGCCCACCCGCAAGCGACCTGGGCCGCGCAAGTGGCGTTGGCTGCGCGCGACCAAGGCAAAGAGTTGGCGTTCGTGGACGCTGTGTTTGCCGCCGGTGCCGCTGACCGGCCGGCAGTGGAAAAAGCGCTTGGCCTCGTCGGCTTGGACGCCGCCAAGACCCTGGCTGCTGCGGCGGGCCTCGGCGCCCTGGTCGCGGCGGAAAAGCAAAGTGCGCTGGCCTTCGGCGTGCGTGCGACGCCGTCGGCGCTCATCAATGGCAAAGGCGTCGCCGGCGGCTTGTCTTACGCGACTTTGCGCGATGCTTTGGCTGTCGCCGCCCATCAGACTGCCGCGCTCGCGAGCGAATTCGGTGCGACCGTGGATGTGGAGCGGGCGCGACTGCTCATTGAAGCACCGGAGTTTGTGCCGGCCTACGACGCGATGCTGCGTGCCCGCGGGCGCCGTGCTGAGCCTGCCGCCACTGGCGCGCTGGGGACTCGATGGCGGGTCGGCGTCAAGGCAGCGGATGTGCTGGCGGGACCTGCAAACGCGACAGCAACCCTGGTGGTGTTCGCAAGCCCCAACGTCGCATGGACCGTTGCGCAAGTCCCCGACTTGCTGGCCCTGGCGAGCCCAGAATTGCGGGTCGCGGTGCAGTGGCTGGCTGAGCCTTCGGGCGGTCAGGCCGGTGCAGCAATGGCTGGTTCACTGTTGGCCGTCGCTCATCGCGCACCGGATCGCTTGCATCGGCTTATCGGCCTGTGGAAGCGAGCGGTGGCACCGACCGCGGACGAGGTTTCCCGGCTCGTGGCGAGCGAACCACCCCAGCTGGCCAACGAACTGCAGGGCGCGGCGACGAGCGGTGAGACCGCCGCACGGCTGAGCGCCTACCTGGACCAGGCTCGCCGTGTCGACGCGGGTGCTGGCGCGATTTTCATCAACGGCCGACGCTGGATCGGCGCGGCCGGCGACGCTGGCTTGCGCGAGGCGCTGCAGGCGGCCGTGCGCGAAGCCCGTGAACATCCCGCAGCCCAGCGGCAACCCGGCCGCGGCTATGACGCTATCGTCGCCGACGGGCGCTGGCGCAGCGACGCTGATCTGGTGTTCGGCTCGCAGCAGCCCGTTGGCGATGTAGCTGCGCTGCCGGCGCTGGGCGCAAGCGGCGCAGAGGTGTTGCTGCTGGGCGAGTTCAGTCAGCCGGCGACGCGCGCCGCGTGGTACATGCTCCGCCGGCTGGCCAGACCTGGTCCGCGGGCGATCACGCTGCGGTTTGCGCCATCAGGCGGCAGTCCCGCGGCGGTGCGAATTCGTGAGGCCTACCTGGCGGCGGCAGTTGCAGGTAGCGGCGACAAGGCCGCAGAAACGCTGTTTGCGGCGAGCGATCCGGGCGACAAGGCGGTGCTCGCCAAGGTCGCTGGCGCCGCTAAATCAAGCGACAAAGCTGTAGCCGCCCTTGACGCCGTCGCGCGGCTGCGCCGATGCTGCGCGTGGGGCGAGGAACCGGTCATCGCGGTTCGCGGACGCGCCTATCTGGGTGCTCTCGACGAAACCCGCCTGGGCGAGGCCATCGCGGCGCTGGCCGCAACGAAATGAAGTCGTGCTCAAGCGTGTTGAGCGCGGCGTCCGCCAGCGGCACCACGCGCGCCGACTAATCGAACGGGCCACCGGCCCTCACCTTGTCGAGACCACGCTGTGAGCCTGGCGTTCACCGAAATCCTGCGCGGCAGCTACTTTCTGGTCGAGTCGCCCGACGTGCGGCGAGTCTGCGAAGTGGCGATCCATGTGCGGATCAGCCGCTCGGCGCTGGGCACCCCGGAATTCGCCGCCGAGATTACTGGACACGCGTCGTTTGACCGGTTGGTCGCGCACGCGCCGATTGCGGGACAGGCACAGGTGCGGTTTCTGCGGCCTCGGCAGGTTGCTTATGCGTTCGAACTGACTGCCGACGATGGGCGCGTGCTACAGTTTGCGGGAGCCAAGCACCCCAGCCTGATGCGGCCCATTTACTCGGCGACGACGCTGTGGGGCACGCTCAGCCACCAAGGCACGCCAGTCGCCATGGTGCGCCTGCACTTCGATTTGCGGCGCGACCTGGTGGCTTTCTTGCAGAGCGTCGCGCGCGAACAGAACGCCTGACCGACCGGCGTCACGGGCACTTGGGAACGGCCGCGCATGCCGGATTCCAGGTGCACGCTGGCTTCTTGTGCGTGCAACCTCCGGTCGCGCTGCACCAGTCCAGCGTGCATGGGTCGGCGTCAGCGCAGTCTGCGGGCAACAGGTCGGCGCACGCGCCGCTGGTCGGGCAGTCGCTGGCGAACCACGGGTCGGTGCGAAGGACCCAGAGGTTGTAGTCGCTTTGCCCGGTAATTGCATAGCCATCGGCCAGGGCGACTAGTCCCGCACCGTAAGTCGACGGTTTGGCCGTCAAGACGCTGTTGTGGACCACGGCGCCGTCAGCGTTCAGGGCTGTAAACTCTGCAAAACTGCCGCCCAAGGCAATCACATAAGCGGTCCCAATCGTCGCATAGCCGGTCGGAGTCGCAATAGCGTCACTTACGCTGATCACACCATCCAGATCGCGATGCCATAGGACGTTGCCGTTGACGTCGGTGCGCCAGAGCCTAGCTGGAAGCCCGCTGCCAAAGACCGAATACCCATCGGTGTGCGCAACCAGCGCATCCAGGTAATTCTTGGTATTTGGCATGGTTTTGGTCCAAAGAACACTGCCCAGGCCATCCAGTTTGACCAGAGTCGCACCATTTCCGGATGACCCCGAGCCGGCGTGTCCTCCAGCGACTACGCCACCGGTAGCCAATGCCACGGCGGTAAAGATCATCGGGCCATAGCTGATAGACCACAGCTTGGCGCCGACGCCGTCAATTTTTGCAACGAGCCCAACCTTCTGGGGTTGGCCGATGTTTCCAACGATGACCGTGCCATCGGGCACGGGCTGTACGGCCAGGGCCTCGTCGTCGCCGGCTCCGCCAAAAGTCGTCTCGGACAACTGTGCGCCCTTGGCATCAAACCGGACGACCCAAGCGTCCTTACCACCTGCACTTTTGCCGGTGGTGAATCCGCTTGCGACAAAGCCACCTGGGGCAGTTGCAACATCGGTCAGTCGGCTCTGGCCGTCGCCCGGGCCAACCGTGGTGGACCACCCGATCTTGCCGGCCGAGTTCACCAGCACCAGCCAACCCTGCTTCGCCGAGGCGCTCACCTGCGTCATGCCCGCGATAACGAAGCCACCAGCGTAGGCGACAACCCGATACCCTTCGTCCTGTTGCGGCCCGCCAAAGTTGACATCGAGTCCAGCATTGCACGGCGACGCTGCCTTGCACTGCCCGGCCTTGCACACCTTGCCGGTCCCGCAACTCAGGCCGTCGGCCAGTTTGACGTGCGTGCACCCGGTCTTGACGGCGCAATCGTCGGTAGTGCACGGATTCTGGTCGTTGCAGTCGATGGCTTTGCCGATGACGCACTTGCCGCCCGCGCACGCGTCGTTCTCGGTGCATACGCTGCCGTCCGAGTCACAAGGCGTGCCGTTGCCCGCGATGACGTCGTAAGCGCACTGGCCCGACTTGGGGTTGCAGCTGTCCTTGGTACACAGCTGGTTGTCGTTACAGGTAGTCAACGGACCGACGACGCACTTGCCACCGGTGCACTTGTCGCCGGCCGTGCACAGGCTGCCGTCGGCGTCGCACGCGACCGAGAGTTGCGTTGCCGTGCAGCCAATCTTGGGGTCGCAGAACTCGCTCGTGCACACGTTGGCGTCGTCGCAGTTCAGGACCTTGCCTGCAATGCAGCTGCCGTTGCTGCACGCGTCGTTGTCGGTGCACGCGCTGCCGTCGGCGTCGCAGGGCGATGCGTCTTTGGGCAAGGTCTTGAAATTGCAGCCGCCCGACTTCGGGTCGCACTGGTCTACCGTGCACGGGTTGCTGTCGTTGCAGGACTTGACCGCCCCCGGCAAGCACACCTTGGCGGCGCAGGTGTCGCCAATGGTGCAGTCGCTGCCGTCGGCGTCGCAGGGCGACAGGTTGGCGACGTAGCCGCAGCCCTTGACCTTGTCGCAGGCATCGTCGGTGCACGGGTTCTTGTCGTCGCAGACGGTCTTGGCGCCGGCGCTGCACGCGCCCGCTTTGCACGCATCGTTTTGTGTGCACACACTGCCGTCGGCGTCGCAGGCGGTCCCGTCGGCAAGGGCTTGTGGCGCGCACTGACCGGTCTTTGGCGCGCAAGTAGCGACCGTGCAGGTGGTATCTTTCGCCGTGTCGCATACCACGATGCTGCCCGCCTTGAGCACGCACTGCGTCGCATACGGTCCCCACACGCAGGCCATGGTGCCGTTGCAGAGGTTGCCGTCGTCGGCGCTAGCGCAGTCCGCGTCGACTTTGCACGGGCAGATGTTGGCGCCCGCAGTGCAGGCCCCAGACTGACACTTGTCGCCGGGCGTGCACTTGTCGCCGTCGTCGCAGCCGCTGCCATCTGTGACCGTGGCGTGGGCGCAGCCTTGGACCGGTTCGCAGGTGTCTTTGGTGCAGCCGTTTTGGTCGTCACAGGCGGTCGCGGGCTTCGCAATGCCGACGCAGACCGCGTCTTTGCAGGTGTCGGCCGCGGTGCAAGCGTTGCCGTCGTTGCACGGCGCACCGGCGGGCGTGTGCGTGCAGCCAGTTTGCGCGGCGCAGCCGTCGTTGGTGCAGGGGTTGGCGTCGTCGCAGTCGGTCACTTTGCCCTGGCACAATCCGCTTGCGCAGGCGTCCTTGGTCGTGCACAAGTTGACGTCGTCGCAGCCCAAGCCGTCCGAAGCGTTGCCAAACCCGCACTTGCCGGTGGCGACCTCGCACTGAGCGACCTGGCATGCCGCGCCGGCGGAGCAAGGCTTGGGCGCACCAGGCACGCAAATAGCCTTGGCGCACAGGTCTCCAATGGTGCAGGGGTTGTCGTCGTTGCACTTGGCGCCGTCATCGGGTGCGTGGGCGCAGCCGGACTTCGGCACGCAGCTGTCGAGCGTGCAGGCGTTGTCGTCGGTACAGTCTTTGGGCTTTCCGGGCTTGCAGACGGCGCCGTCACAGGTGTCATTTTCGGTGCAAACGCTGTCGTCGGCGTTGCAGCCCAGGCCGGGTTGCGGGTCGTGGGCACAGCCACCCGTTGCGTTCTTGTCGCAATAATCGGCCGTGCACGACGCGCCGTCGTCACAGGCTCCCTCGTCGGTCTGGGCGTCGCAGTCGTTGTCGATGCTGTCACAAACCTCGGCAGTTGCGGCGGCGCCCAGGCACACGGTCAGGCCGTCGGTGCCGCAAGAACGCGTGCCCGGGCACGCCCCGGTGCCGCCACCGGTGGGCTTGGCGAGGCAGGTGGTGCTGAGGCCTGCCGCGCTGGCGGCAGGCGAGCAAGTGCACGCGCCAATGTCGTCCGCCGTGGTGCCTTTGGGCACGCACTGCTTGGCCGCGGCGCCCTCGACGGTCGGCAGCGCTCTGCACGTGAACGTCGGCGGACAGTCCGTATCTTGCGCGCATGCCGCGCCGCAGTAGGCTCCGGCGGCCCCGTGGGCGACGCACTGACCGCCAGGCTGGCCGAGCGCAACGCAGGACTTGGATACCTGACAAGGATCGCACAGGCGCCCCCAAGTCGGCACGCACACGTTGGCGATGTCGCCAGTGGCGCTCGACACCTGTGCGCACTTGAAGGCATCAGGACACGAGGTCGTGCAATTGACGGCGCAGCGGCGGCCTGCCGGCGTGTCAATGCACAGGGCGTTGTCACAGTCGCCGTTCTGGGCGCAGGCGCAGCCGGGTCCGCCGGGGCAGTTGCTGCCGACCCCATCCGCGGCGGTGACGGCGTTGTCCGGCAAAGTCCGCAGTGTATCGGTGGCAGCGTCAACGCCCGGCTGTGCGCTGTCCGCGACTGGCGCGACCGCCGTGTCCGCCGGTTGTGCCTGCGGCTCTCCACAGGCAACGACGACAGCAGAGGCCCAAGCGAGCCAGCGGAGCGACCAGTTCACAGGCACATGGACATCCGCGCCACGCACGAGTCCCGGGGTGCGCGCCAAAGCGCGGCGGTGGGACGGGTGCGCGCCGGGGAACCGCCCGCACCGCGTGTCGCCGGAACAGTGTGCACGCGCCTCGCTGCCCGGTCAACGCGGCTGACGACCGGCATCGCAGCCTGCGTTGCGCGATTTCGTGACGCACCGCGTATAGACCGCAACCGTGCGGTCGGGCACCCTACGCGGCCCTGGGGCTGCCGCCCCGCTGGCACACCATGACCGCATTTTTGCCCTCGGCCCGCGGCCGCGATGCCGTTGCGTCGCCCATTCGACGCCTGACGCCGTTTGCCGATGCCGCCAAGAGCCGCGGGGTGTCTGTACTGCATCTCAACATCGGCCAACCCGACATTGCAACGCCAACCGCGGTGCTGGAGGCGTATCGCAACTTCCGCGAGCCCGTGCTGGCCTACGGGCCATCCGAGGGCACGCTGGCCTATCGCAGCGCACTGGCGGCCTACTACAACGGTCTGGGCTACGGCAGCGCCGGCAGGCCCGTCGACGCCAGCGACATCATCGTCACGACGGGCGGCTCCGAGGCGCTGCTGTTTGCCATCGCCGCAACCTGCGACCCGGGCGACGAAGTGCTGGTGGCTGAGCCGTTCTATCCAAACTACAAGGGGTTTTCCCACATCCTGGCCGTCGGAACGCGCGCCGTCACCACGACGGGCAGCGACGGCTACAAGGTGACGGCGGAGCAGATCGCAGGCGCCATCGGCCCGCGCACCAAAGCGTTGGTGCTGTCGAGCCCCGGCAATCCGACCGGCACGGTGCTGTCGAGTCGCGAACTGCGCGACATTGCCTCCGTCTGCAGAGACCGCGGCGTATTCTTCATCAGCGACGAGGTGTACCGCGACTTTGTCTACGACGCGGCCATCTGTGAGGGCGCCACGACGGCGCCCGGCCTTTTGGGGCAGCCCGGCTTTGACGACTGCGCGATCCTGGTCGACTCGGTGTCCAAGCGCTATTCAGCGTGCGGCGCTCGAATTGGCTGCCTCGTGACGCGAAACGCAGCGCTGCGAGCGGCGGCACTTAAGTTCGCCCAGACGCGGCTGTCGCCACCTGTCGTCGATCAGATGGCCGCGCACGCCGCCCTCGCCACGCCGCCGGCAGAGCTCGCCGCCGCTATCGATGACTACCGGCGTCGACGCGATGCCCTGGTTGCGGGTTTGCAAGCCATCCCCGGCGTGCGCGTGCGTTCGCCCGATGGCGCCTTCTATTTGCTGGCGGCACTGCCGGTCGACGACGCCGAGCAGTTCTGCATCTGGTTGCTCGACGAGTTCACAGTTGGCGGCGAGACCGTGATGCTGGCGCCGGCGGATGGCTTTTATTCGACCCCCGGTCTGGGCAAGGACGAGGTGCGCATCGCCTACGTGTTGCAAGTCGAGAAGCTGCAGCGGGCCTGCGCGATCCTCGGCCTGGCGCTGGCGAGCTACCCCGGTCGTCGCGCGGCGTAATCTACTGCTCGGCTGCCGCTTCGCTGCGCTTCTTGCGCTGACCCCACCAGTACTTGCCGGCGAACGCAAGCACGGTGACGACAATCACAGCCAAGATGCCGTGCTCGGCCTTGCGCGCGTAGTCGATAACGGCCGCGATCTGGTCGCCGAAATACCAGCTGGTCATCACAAGTGCCGGCACGCTAAGCAGCGCGGCCAGGCCGTCGTACCGCAAAAATACCGCGTACTGCACTTTGAGCGTGCCCGACGTGAAAAACACGACGGAACGCAGGCCGGGCATGAAACGCGCGGAAAACAGCACTTGCGGGCCACGTTTGGCCAGGAATTCTTCGGCCTTCTGCTTTCGGCCTTGACCAAGTATGACCCGAAACGGCCAGATCTCCGCCAAGTAATCGCCGTAGCGGCGGCCAAGCGTGAACATCGTCAGGTCGCCGATCATCACGCCAGCCATGCCTACTGTGGTCGCAACAAGCGCTAGGGTCAGGCCGTCGCCAAACGTGGCGCCAGTCGGTGCCAGCAGATACGTGAGGTAGCCGCAAGTAACCAGCGTAATATCTTCGGGAATCGGCAGGCCAAACCCACAGAGGAGCAGCACGCCGAAGCAGATCGCCCACACCGTCGCGAGGTTCAGCGTCTTGAGCCAGACTACGACCTCGTCGAAGGTGGGAACGGCCATGGCGAAGTCCAGGCCCGCGGCCAGCGACCCCATGGCCCCGAACCAACTGCCATCCACGGCAACCACTGCGGGATCGATCATCGACTACGCCTTTTGGGCCAGGCGCTTGCGAATGCGCCTGGCTGCTGCCCGCGCCCAGTCGCGGATGAATTTCGGGTGTGCGAGATTGAACCAGCCGCCGACTTTGGCCAAAAACTCAGCGTCTTGCGCCGCACCGACCTCGCCAAGCAGGTCGATCGCCGCGTCCAGCAAGTGCGGCGCAGGGTGATCCGCAAGTCGGCGCAGGCGGTCCAAGTAGGTCGCAGGGTCGCGCCTGCGGAGTGCATCTGCGCTAGCTGTGCGCACGTAGTTGTCTGGATCGAGCAGGCCTTCGAGCAGCGTCTCAATGACATCGTCGCCGGCAAACGGCCACAGCGCCCGACTTGCGCGCATGCGCACGGTCCAATGGCCGCCGGCGGCCGAGGCCAACAGCAGATCGCGGGCCGCCTTGCTGTCCGGCCAGCCTTCGAGCGCCCCAATCGCTGTAGCTCGCACGCGATCGTTGGTGTCCTGGGCCAGCACCAGCAGGCGCTGCAACGCCGCGTCGCCAAGGAACGCGCCGAGCGCATCTGCGGCCAACTCGCGCAGCACGTCGTCGGCGCTCTCGGCGAGTTCCAGGAGCCGCGGCTCCAAGTCCGCTAGTTGCTCACGACGCGACGCGAAGTCGGCGGGCCGCCGATTGTCGACTGAGTCGGCGCCCAAGAAGCGCGCCAGTCGACGCAAGCCGTTGGCGACCAGGTCTGCGTCTTGCAGTCCAAGGTCGCGGCGAATCAGGGTTTGCGACACGAATACTCCCAGGTCACCGCGACGGCCCGCGCTGCAATTCAACCCATGGCCCTCCTTTTGTCCATAGGGGGTAGTTGCCCGATCCCCCCCATTGTTCAAGTCTTTGACTACATTAAACTCTCCCAAGCGCACCGGCGCCAGTTTCCTCCGGCGCTAGGTCACGTCGCACAGCTTTGCCACCTTGCCCGCCTCGCGTGCCAATCGGCCCAAGGGCGCGACGGCCGCAAACGTCCAGAGCGGAAACTGAACCGCCTTGGCTTGCGTGCCGCGAAGCGCACGCTCGGTCTGGTTCTCCAGCTCGCGGCACGCATTGACGTGCGCCTGGCGCACTGCCCGGTAGGCGGCGCGGTACCGGGCGATTAGGGCTGGGCTATCGGCGTACGCCTCGGGCCGTCGCTGCCTCTTGTGTTCGCGCTTCTTAGGTCGGGGGCGCGGCCTTTGCATCCATGCCTTCTGCTCGTCGGTTCAGTTGACCAATGGGGGGAACGTCTGGCCCCTTGATCGGTGGCGCCAAGTGGCCGATGCTCGCTTGCCTGAGAAACGGCGCGTTTCCACGGCAGGCAGCCAATGACAGACCGCGACCTCGCTCCAAGAAGCGCCGACTTCTCGCAGTCAGTCATGACCGAACTCGTCCTTCCACAGCACACCAATGCCTACGGCACCTGTTTCGGCGGCACGATCCTGTCGTGGATCGACATCGCGGCTGGCATTTGCGCGCGCCGACACGCAGGCGCCCAAGCGGTGACCGTCGCTTTCGACGACGTTCACTTCATCACGCCTATTCGCCTGGGCGACATCGTCAACATCACGGCGCGCGTTTGCCACGCGGGCCGCACGTCGATGGAAATCCGCGTCGAGGTCTGGCGAGAGCGGCACAACGGCGACCGCGAACATGCCAACACGGCTTACGTCGTATTTGTCGCGGTGGACGCCGACGGCCGGCCGCTACCGGTCCCGGCACTGACCTTGGGCACAGAGGCGGATCGGGCGCGCCACGACGAAGCGGTGGAGCGCCGACAGTTGCGCATGACCAAAGCAAAACGGGCGGCTATGCGCTGACTGGAGCGCCAATCAGCCGCCAAGCACCGCGGTCACGACGTACGTCTTGCTGCCAACCACTTGCGTCGGGCGAACGTGCACGAAACCCACGGCTTCGCATAACGAGCAGACGGCTACCGCCTGCACACGCGAACCGACCTCCAACGCAATCAGGCCACCGGGTAGCAGCCAATCCGGCGCGCCGGCAACAATACGACGCACAACGTCCAAGCCGTCGGTTCCACCGTCCAGCGCGAGGCGGGGCTCGAACTGGCGGACGTCGGGCTCCAGGGTCTGCAGGTCAGCCGTCGTCACATACGGCGGATTGCTGACCAGGGCCGCGAACCGCAAGCCTTGCGGCAAAGCCTGGAACAAGTCGCCCTGCGCGACGAAAATCGGTCGGGCCTGATCGACCGCGTTGCCGCGCGCCACATCCAATGCCGCAGCACTGATGTCGGTTGCCCACACTTCGCGGGCGCCGCCGGTCTTTTCCATGTCGCGCACGAGCGCCAGGGCGATGCAGCCGCTGCCCGTGCACAGGTCGAGTATCGGGCCGGCAACCGCGCTGGTGTCTTGCAGGTACGCTGCCGCGAAGTCGACCAGCGTTTCGGTCTCTGGCCGCGGGACCAGCACCGCGGGAGAGACTGTAACCTCAATGTCGTGAAAGCCCTTGCGCCCGATGATGTAGGCGACTGGCTCGCGACGCGCGCGGCGGCGAATCAACTGCTTGTAGGCGGCAAGCTCATCGCCTTGCACCGGCTGGTCGAAATTGAGCAGCAGGTGCAGCCGCGATTTGCTGAGCACGTGCCCGAGCAGCAGTTCGGCGTCGACGCGCGCCGTGTTGGACCCCGCCCTGGCCAGCCAGTCAGCAGTCCAGGCCAGCAGACGCTGGATTGTCCAGGCCTCGGGCTTTTCGTTGGCGGGGGCTTGCGTCATGGTTCGGTTTAGCCTTCCTGCCAGGCTCGAACAATCCGCGTCAACGCCACGCGTGCAGCCATCGGGGAGTTCGCGCCATCGCCATCGCGCAACCACGCGCCAATGACGGCCATGCCATGGGCTCCGGCGCTGCGGGCGATGGCCGCATCTTGCCACTGCAGGCCACCGATCGCCACGACCGGTCGCGCGCAACGCGCACACGCGTCCGCCAGCATCGCCCAGCCGGTCTCCGGCTCTGGATTGCGCTTGGACGCCGTCGACCGCACCGGCCCAAAACCGCAATAATCCATGGGCAGTTGATTCGCCTTGTCGATCTGATCAAGGTCGTGAGTGGACCAGCCAAGCAGGGCCAGATCGCCAAGCTCGCAGCGAGCGGCCGTCAGATCGCCGTCGGTTTGGCCCAGGTGCAGGCCAGAACCGACAGCGAGCGCCACGGCGATGTCATCGTTGACGACGATCGGCAGCGCCGAACCGACGGCTCGAATCATCGCGCGCGCGCAAGCTGTCTGCGCGGCGCTCGTTGCGGCCTTGTAGCGAAGCTGCACGGCGACGGCGCCAGCTTGAGCCGCAGCCAGCGCAAACTCGGCAGACTGGCGAACAACTGCAATCAGTTGCGGATCATCCGGGGCCGCCGGCCACCCCAGCGTTTCGCCGTCCACGATCGCATAGATGCCGCCGCCAAGCTTGGCGCTGCGTGGCGGCTGTGCAGAGACTGCGTGCAGTTCAGCGGAGTTCGGGTCCATGGCTTTCGCTTTGACGCGCTGCGTCGCACACTACGGCTGCGCATGCGGTGGCAGATTGTGGCCCCGCGGCGGCAGGCGGGCAAGCAGCGGCGCACGGCCCCAACGGCGACGCCAAGGACTCGAACAATGGACGCAAGCTACCGCATCGGTCTGGCCACCCTGCTGCTTCTGCTTGGCGGTGGCCTTTTCGCCAAAACCATGATGGGCCGCGCTCGTCTGCTGCTGGCAGGCCGGCCGGAGACCCGCTGGAATCTGGTGCGCGACCGCGCCGTGACCCTGCTGCGCATCGGCATCGGCCAGCAAAAGATGTTCCGCGACCCTGCTGACCCCTCGGCCGGCTGGATTCATGCGCTGACGTTCTGGGGGTTCTGCATCCTGGGGCTGCGGACGACGCAGTTGTTCATCCAGGCGTATGTCCCGGACTTCCAATGGCCGCTCATCGAGCCCCTGTACGCACCGATCAAAGACCTGACGGTGCTGGTGGTGCTGCTGTCGATCCTGGCGTTTTTTCATCGGCGACTGGTCATTCGGCCCAAGCGCATTGCGTATTCGCACGAGGCGCTGCTGATCCTGGGCTTTATCGGCATGCTGATGGTGACCGAATTCGGCTTTGAAGCCCTGCACTACGGCGCGCGCATCGCTGCAGGCGGCGCGGACGCGACGGTCGCTCGGGAACACCTTGGCCATGCGCCGATCGGGCGCGTACTAGCCGACCTCGCGGCAGGCAGTGGCATCGCCGCCGGCACGCTGTGGGTGCTCGGCGAGGTCAACTTCTGGGTGCACGTGGCCATCATCCTGGTGTTCATGAACCTGCTGCCCATGTCTAAGCACTTTCACGTGATTACGTCGCTGCCCAACGTGTTCCTGTCGCGACTGGATCCGCCCGGCGCACTCGCTTTCGTGCCGGACATCGAGAAGGCGCTGGAAGAAGAAAAGCCGCTGGGCCTCTCGGTGCCCAACGACCTGACCTGGAAGCAGATCCTCGACCTGTACACCTGCACCGAGTGTGGCCGCTGCGAGGTCAACTGCCCGGCTTGGAATACGGGCAAGCCGTTGAACCCCAAGATGATCATCCTGGACCTGCGCGACCACGTCTACGCGCGGCAGCAGCAGATCATCACTGGCGTTTCGGCTGCAGGCGGCACCGGTCGCCTGGCCATCGGCGCCGACGGCGTGGCGGTCTCAGGGCAAGTCAGCGCCAAGGAAAAGGCAGAAGCCGAGTCTGGCCTGCCCGAGCTCATCGCCGGCTTGAACCCCGATGCCATCTGGTCTTGCACGACCTGCCGGTCGTGCAGCGAGCAGTGCCCGGTCATGATCGAACACGTCGACAAGATCGTCGACGTGCGCCGTCACCTGGTGATGACCCGCAACGAGATGCCCAAGGAGCTCGCCAAGACGCTGGCCAACCTGGAGTCCAAGTCCAACCCGTGGGGCATGCCATCGGGCAAGCGCGCGGACTGGTCCAAAGGCCTGGGCTTGCCGACCATCGACGACAACCCGAATCCGGAGTGGCTGTATTTCGTCGGCTGCGCCGGGTCGTTCGACGATCGCGCCAAGAAGATCGCGGTCGCTACGTCACAGGTGCTGCAGGCCGCAGGCGTATCGTTCGCAATCCTGGGCAAGAAGGAAAAGTGCTCCGGCGACCTGGCTCGCCGCTCGGGCCAGGAGTACCTGTTTCAAGAGCAGGCCAAGGCCAACATCGAACTGTTCGTGCAAGGCGGCGTGCGCAAGATCATTACCACCTGCCCGCACTGCTACAACACCATCAAGCACGAGTACCCGCAGTTGGGCGGCACGTTCGAGGTGGTGCACCACACCGAGTTCATCGCGCGCCTGGTGGCCGACGGCAAACTGACCTTTACCGAAGGCGAGAAGCAAAAGATCGTCTACCACGATTCGTGCTACCTGGGTCGCTACAACGACGTCTACGACGACCCACGCAAGGCGCTGCTGGCCGTGCCCGGTGTCGAACTGGTCGAGATGGAGCGCAGCAAGAAGCTCGGCATGTGCTGCGGCGCCGGCGGAGCGCGGATGTGGATGGAGGAAAAAATCGGCACCCGCGTCAACAACTTGCGGGTCGAGCAGGCGCTCGAGACCCAGCCGCAGGTCATCGCGTCGGCCTGTCCGTTCTGCATGACGATGCTCAGCGACGGCGTCAAGGCCAAGGACGTTGCCGACAGCGTGGCGACCAAGGACCTGGCCGAGATTGTCGCGGAACGTTTGAAGAAACCAGAACCTGCGGTCGAGCCTTGATGGCTCCCGCGGCCGCGCCTTGAGGGCCCATGGTCCGCCTGAACCGCATCTACACGCGCACTGGCGATGACGGCACTACCGGGCTAGTCGGCGGCGACCGCGTTGCCAAGGACGACCAGCGGATCGAAGCGTACGGCACCGTCGACGAGCTCAACGCCGTGTTGGGCGCCTTGCATCCCCTGCTTGCGGGCCATGGAGAAGCGCAAGAAGACTTGCTGCGCCGCGTCGTGGGCATCCAGCAGCTGTTGTTTGACCTCGGTGCGAGTCTAGCCACGCCGGTCGAGCACCGCTGGCCGGGCATGCCAATGGCGAGCTCGGCCCATGTCGTCTGGCTCGAGCACGACTTGGATCGCATGAATGAGAGCTTGCCTGCGCTCAAGTCGTTCGTGTTACCGGGTGGCGGCGCCGTCAACGCGCAGCTGCACGTCGCGCGCACCGTGTGTCGCCGGGCCGAGCGCGAGGTGCTGCGCTTGTCGCGGTCGGTGGACGTGGAGCCGCTGACGCTCAAGGTGCTCAATCGGCTCAGCGACTGGCTGTTCGTGGCGGGTCGTTGGGCGGCGGCGCAGTCCGGCGAAACCGAAGTGCTGTGGACGCCAGGGCGGGGCCTGGGCGGCTGACGGTCAAGGGAGCCGGCTCAGCCTAGCCCCCAGCAGGGCGTCGGCGAGGCAAAACAGCACTGCGGCCTCGACAATCGGCACGGCGCGCGGCACCACGCACGGGTCGTGCCTGCCCGTGACCGCCAATGCCCGTGCCGCTCCGGCGGGGCCAACCACCACCTGCTCGCGCGGAATCGTCGCTGGCGGTTTGAAAGCAACATCGACGACCAGCGGCATGCCGGTCGAAATGCCGCCGAGCGTGCCACCGTGGTGGTTGGTGTGAGTTCGCAAGGGGTCGCTGCCGGCCACGAACGCGTCGTTGTGAAGGCTGCCGCGTAGACCTGCCGCGGCAAACCCACTGCCGAACTGAACGCCCCGACACGCAGGGAGCGACAATAGCGCGTGCCCGATCGCGGCGGTCAGCTTGTCGAAGACGGGTTCTCCGAGGCCAGGCGGAACATCCGAGGCCACACAGCGGACGATGCCCCCCACACTGTCGCGGTCGCGCCGCGCAGCCTCGATGGCTTGCACCATGGCCACGCTTGCCGCCGCATCAGGACAGCGGACGGGCGAGGCATCAACAGTGGCGCGATCCAGGGCGGTTGGGTCGAACGAATAGCCCTGCATCGCTGCCCCGGTCAGCAGTTCGGGCGGCGGCCCCGCTGCGACGACGTCGGCAATCTGCTGGGACCACGCGACGACCCGGGGAACAGGCCAGCCATGGCCTTGGCACATCGCCTGCAACAGAGCTTCCGCAAGCGCGCCGCCGATGACACGGCCCACGGTTTCGCGCGCGCTCGCCCGGCCGCCGCCGCGGGGATCGCGGTGACCGTAACGCAAGTGCCACGTCCAGTCGGCGTGACCCGGCCGAAAGTCGTCGCCCAGCGCAGCGTAATCCTTGGAACGCGCGTCGGCGTTGCCCACCAGCACCGCGATCGGCGTGCCGAGCGCCCTGCCCTGGTACACGCCCGAGACAATGCGCGGCACATCAGGCTCTTTGCGCTGCGACTGCAATGGGTTCTGGCCAGGACGCCGCCGTGCCAGCCAGGGCGCAATCACCGCTTCGCTCACCGGCACGCCTGCCGGCATGCCTTGCACGACGCAGCCGACTTCGGGCCCATGCGACTCGCCGAACGTGGTCAGGCGCAGGTGCGTGCCAAAGGTGTCGCCGCCCATCAGTACAGCGTTTCCAACCTGGCGCCGGTGTAGTAGTGCAGCAGAATGGTCTTGTGGTCCTGCCCTGCCTTGGCCCGCGCGACAGCGCCGGTCTGGTCCATGCCGACGCCGTGCCCGAACCCGGCGCCCTGAAAGACCCAGCGGTCCGGCGCCCCGTTCTTGCCCGGCGACCCCGCTTTGATGACGACCAGGGATGACCGCAAGCCTTTGGCGCCATGGGAGCCACCAAGCGCGTCGCGAATCCGCAGTTCGCCGTCTATCGTGACCGACCTGCCGTCGGTGGTGGTCACCTGCAGCGACACCGCGCGGCCAGAAACGCCGCGGCGCAACACTTTGAGCTCGCGCACCGGCGCCGCGATGCCAAACGACTTCATCTGGTCCTGCAGCTCGCCCGCACTGCGCTCGAGACGCCAGCGACAGGCCTCGGCGTTCAGACCCGAAGCCGCAGCCCACGACTCGTCTTTGCCGTCGAGTAGGGCCTGGACCGCGGCGTCGCTCATGCCCTGCGCGAAGGGCGCCTTGGCACCCGGTACGACATCGGGCGCGCCGCGAAGCGCCGGTTGGGGCCGACCAGGCCAAGCGTTCTCATTGGCCTCGGTGTGGCCGCCCGACGCGGCATGGTAGTAGGCGTCGACGAGGCGCCCCTCCGGATCGACCAGCACCTGACCGCGGGTATCTTGGACTGCGGCGGCGATGCGCGCGTTGACGCGCTCGAGACCCCGAAACGCTTGGCAGTGCGTCTCGCTGCAGATCGCGAATGGGTCGGTGGCGTGCCGCGTGCCAACCTTGGCAAGCATGTCGGTGCGCGCCGCGACAGCCTGCGCCCGCAGAGCAGCGTCGGGCGCCGAGTGGAAGATTTCCGACGCTACCACCCCTTCCAGTATGCGCTCGATTTCCGCTTCGTTGACGACCTCCAGGCCCAGCTGACCTGCGATGACGTACACGCGGCCGGGCAGCTCGAGGTCGGTCCGCGACGACCCGCGGCTGCCAGCGACACGCAACGCCGTCGCTTTGCCAGTCTGCTTGAGCGCCTCGAACCACAGCACGTCGCGCGCATGGATTTCGAGCGCAGAACCGGCTTTGTCGCGCACCACCAGTTCTGCTCCGGGCGGCGTCTCAACAAGGGTATGCGTCGACAGCTCAACGCCAAACTGGGTGCCTAGCGCCGAGGCCTTGGTCTTCGCTGCGCCTGCGTCGTCGAACTGGGAGTCCAGGCACAACAGCGTCTGGCGGGTGTCGAACATGCGACCGGCGAGACCATAGGTCGTGCCAGTGCCCAACGCGCGGACAGCCAGGCCGCGGTCCTTCCAAGCAACCTTCTGGGCCCGCAAGGTCTCGAAATCCCAAGCTGCTGCGCGGGCCAGCACGACGAAGTGCCGAACCACGCCAGTCTGGCGTCCGCTGGCCACGATTTCGACCGCGCGCTCCGGCGGTAGCCGCACATCGACCTGCCCGTCGCCCGTGCCCAGGATTCGCAAGCCCGCCGGCGCAGCGATCTCGACTTTGTCCTGTCGTCCGAGCACCGAGAGCGGCAACAGGGGCTTGCCACCGTCGCCCATCCGCAGCACGTCGCGGTACAGACTCGCCGTACGGTCGCCGTGCGCCAACGGGTCGGCCTGCGCCCATGCGGTCCCAGCGATCGCGCTCGCGACCACAGTGGTCAACAATCGTGCAATTTCGTTCATTTTCGTGCAGCGCAGGTCCGGTCGCTGGGCGGGATTGTCGGTCGACTGCCGGGTTCTGTCTATGTTCCTTGGCGCTTGTGGCGTCGCAAAGCCGCAGGCTGGCAGCGCCGGCCGACATCGGCCCACGGTCTCGCCTGCAGGATCCCGGTGCCGTTGGATGCACTGAGCGCAATTGCCGCCGCGTTGCCGACGCACGAACGCGCGCTTTGCAAACGCAACATGCTGCTTCATACTGCCGCCCGCGCGCCCCGCGCCTGCCCCGGCACCCGTCGCATGGCCTCAGTCCACCAGCGCTACCGCATCATTGAGAAGATTGACGCTGGCGGCATGGCCGAGATCTACAAGGGCGTCTCCGTGTCGATGGACGGCTTTGAGAAGGCCGTGGCGATCAAGCGCATTCTGCCCAGTCTGACCCAGGATCAGAAGTTCGTCGGTATGTTCCTCGACGAGGCGCGGCTGTCGATGCAGCTGAACCACGCCAACGTCGTGCAGATCCTAGATATGGGCCGCGTCGGCGAGACCTACTTCATGGCGATGGAGTTGGTCGACGGCGCCAACCTGCGCCGCGTGATACAGCGCGCAATCGACATCGGTGTCACGTTTCCGGTCAGTGTGGCCTGCTTTGTGGCCATGGAAATCGCCAAGGGTCTGGCCTACGCCCACGAACGCACCGACGCCCAAGGACAATCGCTGGGCATCGTCCACCGCGACGTGTCCCCGCCCAATGTGCTGCTGTCGCGCCAGGGCGAGGTCAAAATCACCGACTTTGGCCTAGCCAAGGCCAAGAGCAACGTGTCGGTCAGCGACGTCGACGTCGTCAAAGGCAAGTTTGCCTACCTCAGCCCAGAGGTGGTCGAGGGACGCGAGCCAGACGGCCGCTCCGACATCTACGCGGTCGGGATCATCCTGTGGGAGATGCTGTGTGGCCGCAAACTGTTCGCGGGCAAGCACGACAGCGAGACCATCGATTTGGTGCGCAAGGGTGAAATACCCAAGGTGGCGCCGACCCGCAACGACGTCGATGAAGACCTCGACAAACTGTTGCAGCGGGCGCTGGCCAAGAACGTCAAGCGCCGCTTCCAGACTTGTCGCGAGATGGAGACGGAAATCGCGAGCTACCTGGCGCGCAAGGGGCTGCGTGCCACTAGCGCCGACCTCGCTCAGTTCTTGCGCGAGCTGCTCGACACTGAGCATGAGACGGAGACCTTTGATGTGCTGACGCTACTGTCGCACGAGATGCACGAACTGGCGCGTCTGGGCAACCTGGACTTGACCTTGGGCCAGGTGCCGCTGCGCCCTGGGGACCTGCGTGCGAAAAGTGTTTCGCGGTTGCAGGTCGGCAGGATGCTCGACAGCTTGGACGAAGGTGTGCTCGACGACCTGGCGCGCGACGAAGGCGGCCAAGGCGGCCTTGCCGACCGCCTGGAACCGACACAAGAGCCTTCACGCCCCAATCTGACGCTCAAGACGCCGGCCGCATCCGGCGGGGCGCGCAATCGGTGGCTGCTGCCTGCGGTCATCGGTTTTTGTCTGCTGTTGGCCGTAGCAGCAGCCGTGGCTTTCAAGGTCATCGGCTGAGCAGCGCACGGGCCCAACGCCCCCATGAACTTGCGGGCTGCGGCCGGCAACCATCTAGGCTCGCCCCGGCGGGCCACAACGGAGTCGCGCAATGAAGTTTTTTGTGGACACAGCCGACGTGGGGGAAATCCGCAAGGCATTGGCCTGGGGCATTTTGGACGGCGTGACGACCAACCCGTCGCTGGTGGCCAAGACGGGCCGGCGGTTTGAGGATGTGCGCGCAGAGATTCTGCAGCTGGTTTCAGGCCCGGTGTCGTTGGAGGTCACTGACATGACCTTCGACGGCATGTTGACGCAGGGCCGCGCTCTAGCTGAGCTCGGGCCGCAAGTCGTCGTCAAGCTGCCGCTGACGCGGGAGGGCATCGCAGCGTGCAAGGCGTTGACCGATGAGGGCATTCGCACCAATGTGACGCTGTGCTTCACGGCGAGTCAGGCACTGCTCGCGGCGAAGGCCGGCGCCACCTACATCTCGCCATTCGTGGGTCGTCTTGATGACGTCTCGACCGATGGCATGGGGGTAATTGCCGACATCGTTCAGATCTACGGCAACTACGGATATGCGACGCAGGTGTTGGTGGCGTCTACCCGCCACCCGATGCACATCGTCGCGGCCGCCAAGCTCGGCGCACATGTTTGTACGGTGCCGTACAAGGTGCTGGACCAGTTGTTCAACCATCCGTTGACTGACCTTGGCAACGCCCAGTTTCTCAAGGACTGGGCCAAGGTCCCCGGTCAGTCCTAGCCGGCGACCGCCGGCGACGCGCGCACGTCGCCCATCGCGGCGGCAGGCACGCACGGCTGAGCACGTTTGCAGGTGCGGCATAGCCATTCGCTTCCTGCCTCTGGCCCGCCCGAGAGGACCGTTTGACCGACACGTCAGGCCAGGAACTCGAGCAACCGCCACAAGTGGACGACGGCGTCGAACGCTGGTCGCAGTTCCGCAGGTCGACGCGCTGGGTGGCCAGGATCGGCTTTCTAGTCTTGCTGGCCATCCTTGTGCTTTGGCAGGGTACGACCGCCTGGACGGCGCTTGCTGCATGCACCGGCGCAACGCTGTTGCTGTGGGTCCTGTCGATCCCATGCGTACCGCACCGGCGCTCAACGCCAACCAGCTTCTGGCTGTGGTTGGCGTTGGGGACCTGGACGACGCTGCACCTGGTGCCGCTGCCGATCGGCGTGGTTGGATGGCTCAACCCTGCGGCGGCCGAACTGCACACCCGCATGGCCGCTGCGGCCGGGCTGCCCGTGGCCAGCAGCCTGCCGTTGGCGATTGCCCCTGGCGACGCGGCGATGCAGGCGGTGGTGTACCTGCTGGTCGCCATCCACGCCTATCTGTTCTCGAATCTGTTGCTCGGCGCTGGTGGCCGCCGGATGCTGAACCTGTTCACCCATGCCATGACGGCGCTCGGGATTGCCGCGGGCGTGACCTACCTGGCGGCGTCGCCGACGGGCGCGGAAGCCTTGCCCGGCACCGCCGTTGAACTGGCGCGCAAGCTGGCCTTCATCAACGCGAACCACGCGGCCGGCTTTGTCAATTTGAGCCTTGCAATCACGATCGGCCGGGCCGTGCACGGCGCCAGTGGCCGGACACTGGCAGGCGCCCTGTCGCTGCTCATGGTGCTGCTGATCGTGGCCATTGCGTCGCGTGGCGGCATCGTGACCTTGTGCATCGTCCTACTCGCGACACTGGCAAACACCCCGGCGCCGCCGAGCTACATGCGTATCGACCCGCGTGTCAACCGCAACAAACAGCGGTTTCGCGCCGGCCTGCTGGCGGCGTGCGCGGTCTTCGGCGTGGTCGCCGTCGGCTGGCCAATCATCGAAGCGGAGTTCCTGACCTCGACGCCGATGGCCGAGGACAACAAGGTGGGCTTGCTGATGGCTGCTGCTGGCCAGGCAGTCAGGACACCAGCGGTGGGCTGGGCCCCAGGCGCGATTGCGGTGTTTCTGGCGCAAACCGGAATTGGCGCAGCCCGCGTCGACTTCGCCGAGAACTTCGTGCTGGACCGCCTGGCCGCCGATGGCTGGATCGGCTTTGCGGGCTACCTGGGACTAATGGTCTGGGCATTGCGCCGCCTGTGGCAGCGCACTTCGCGTGTCTATGAGGCGATGCCGTATGTGGTAGCGGTTGGTGCGATATATATGGCCAACCTGGTAGACTTTTCCATGGAAATCGCGGGAATAGCGATTCCCATGGCCGCGACCTGGATTGCAGCGGAACTGCACTATCGGCGCTCTCCCAAGGAGCAGGAAAAGCTGCTGCAATGGCGGCGGCGCTTCCACCGACGCATGATGCTGCTCACAGGCGCTGCCATGGCCGCGGCTTGCTGGTTGGTCCTGGGGCCAGCGCACGGCCACCTGTCGCGCGATATTGCTGCGCGAGCCGTGGCAGATGTACACCTCGACCGCGACTTGCCGAATCTAGTGCAGTATTACGCCGGCGAGGCCCAAGCTGCGTATTTGTTTGGCCGCAAGGCCGCAGAGACTGGGCGCCATGCCCTGGCCTCGCGGCTGCTGGACCGCGCGGTGCAACTGCGACCGACCAGTGCGCAGCCGCGCCTGTTTCGATTTGCGGTACGGTTGGAACTTGGCAATCTCGACGGCGCGAGCCAGGACCTCAAGTGGCTGTTGGCGCAGGGCGGCGACCATGTGACCCAGGCCCTGGAGGTCGCGCGAAGGTCATCGCGGGTCGAGGCCTTGCTGGTGGCGGTGCTGCCGACAATTCCCGCTCAGGCGTACGACCTCGCCTCGTACTTCCAGAAAACGCGCCCCGACCTGATCGAAAACGTGGCGATGCAATTGCGCAAAAGACATCCCGATCGGCGCTTTGCCATCGACGCGCTGCGCGCCAACTTATACATCGACCGTGGCCGACTCGACCTTGCTCGCGAGATCTCGGCCGGTTTGCTGGCGCACCGCGAGACAGAGCAGGAGGGCTTCCATATTGAAGCCCGGCTATTGGGCATCGCCGGCAAGGCATACGAGGCGTTCCACCTGTATCGCGCTGTCTGCGACCGCAGCCCTGGCCACGCAGCTTGCGCCTCCGCGGCGTTCACCGTGCTGGACATGAATCGGCCAGACCTGGCTCTGCCGTTCTTGCGCAGCATCCATCCCGCTGCGACCGCGCCACTGACGACCTGGTCGATCTGGTGGCAGTGGATGGCGAGCGCACTTGAACAGGGCGGCAAGCGCGACGAAGCCATCGATGCGGCGCGCCGAGCGCACTTGATGAACCCCGCCAGCGTCGATGCAGGCTTGGTTCTGGCTGAATTCCTGTTCCGCGAGTCGCTCTTTGGCGAACTGAGTGAGCTTTCCGAGCGATTGTCGCGCGATTTTCCGTCGCACGCGGCAGTGGCGCGCCTCGCAGACCGTGTTCAGCATGCAGCGCGACCTATCGTATTTGGCGCACGCCGCGGCGAGGCAGCCACAGCAGCAACGCCCGCGACAGCCCCGTGACAATGAGAATTCGCCGCTCTGCCAGGGTGGCTCGCGGAAAGTTCGCGGAATCCTACCTATGCACAGCCACCAAAATTTGGCATCAAACCTTGGACGGAGCCGCGAGTCGGTAGCGGAGCGGACGCGAGCGTGGCGACCCACCTAACCAGCACATGATCGCCGGTCCGGCATTTGGCGCCGGACTTCGGCGATCATGTATTGCCGTCGCATGGCAGCCTTGCGGACTTGCGTGGGCCGACCTGGCGCCGTCCAGTGGTGTCGCCTGGCTGCGTTGACATGGCGCGGTGTCAGCCCTACCTTTCGCTCGCGCCGGCCGTGACGCGCTGCGTCATGGCCCGAATGAGACATTGGCATCGCTGCCGCTTTGCGACTGCGGCGGCGCCCCGATCCGAGGAGTTCCCGTGAAGATCCTGGTTTCCGCCAAACGCGTCAGTGACCCCAACGCCAAGCTCGCGATCAGCGGCGACGGCACCTGGATTGAGGGTGACGTCGAATACGTCATGAACTACTTCTGCGAAAACGCCATCGAATGCGCACTGCAGCTGGCCGAAGAGCACGGCGATGTCGAAACGGTGGCCCTTGGCATCGGCGAGTCGGACGAGACCGCGCGCTTCATTCGCCAGGGTGCGCTGGCCCGCGGCATCGATCGCGGCATTCTGGTCAGCGCGGATGAACAAACGACCGACTCGGACCTCATCGCCCGTATCTACGCCAGGGTGGCCGAGCGCGAGCAGCCGGACCTCATCCTGATTGGCAAGCAGGCTGTGGACGGCGACTCGAATCAGGTCGGTCAGTTGCTCGCAGAGTACCTTGGTTGGCCGCAGGCGACGTTTGCGTCCAAGGTCGAACTGAGCGACGGCGCCGTGCTGGTGACTCGAGAAGTGGACGGCGGCCTGGAGACGCTGGCGGTGACGCTGCCGGCCGTTGTGACGGCGGATCTGCGCTTGAACGAACCCCGGTTTGCCCCGCTGGCGGGCATCATGAAGGCCAAGAAGAAGCCGCTCGAAGAGTTGGAACTGGACGACCTGGAGTTGGGCGACGCCAAGCCCAAGGTGCGGATCGTCAAGATGACCACGCCCGAAGGCCGCAAGGCCGGCGTGCTGGTCAAAGACGTCGATGACTTGGTTGCCCGCCTGCGCAGCGAGGCCCGCGTCCTCTGATACGTCGGCATTGAGGACCCAAAACGGCGCCGCCGGCACGGTGGTCGCCGCAACTTGTCGCAAGGAGTACGCCATGACCAAGATTCTGGTGGTCGCCGAACACGAAAAAGGCGCGCCGAAAAAGCTGACCCTCAACACCGTAGAGTTCGCTCGCCAGGTGATCGCACAGGCCGGCGGGTCATTTGACATCGCAGTGCTGGGCTCGGGCGTGGCGGGTGTGGCACAGGCGCTGACCGGCTACGGCGCCGGAGCCATCCACGTCGTCGATCACGCGGACCTGGCTCATGTCGTTGCCGGTCCCTATGCCAAGGTCGTCGCGGACGTCGCGCAGGCGTGTGGGGCCGATATCGTGTGCATGTCGGCGTCCAGCGCGGGCAAAGACGTGCTGCCGCGCGTGGCCGTGCGCCTGCAAGCCGGCATGGCTTCCGACGTGGTCGCCGTGGTGCGGACAGCACAGGGGCTCGGCTATCGCCGGCCGATGTGGGCCGGCAATCTGTCGGGCGACGTGGTCATCGACACCCCGGTACAGGTGGTGTCGGTGCGCTCGTCGGCTTTTGACGCGGCGAATGCGACTGGCGGCTCGTCACCCGTCGGCGCCGTGCAGGCCGACCCGCAGGCTGATCGGTCGCGCGTGCGGTACGTCGGGTTTGAGGGCGTCGTGTCGAGCCGGCCGGATCTGGCCGAGGCTAGCGTAGTAGTCGCAGGTGGACGTGGTCTCAAGGATCGATTCAACCAGGTCACCGAACCCCTTGCCGACGTGCTGGGCGCAGCCATCGGCGCGTCGCGTGCGGCGGTCGAC
>SXRM01000057.1 GCA_005792545.1 Pseudomonadota bacterium
GGCAAGATCATCCAAGAGCTGGAGTCGATCTTCTCCGGCGCCGGCTGGAATGTCGTCAAAGTTCTGTGGGGTTCGGGCTGGGATACGCTGCTCGACGGACCGGCTGCCGCGGTACTGCGCCAACGCTTCGCCGAAGTCGTCGATGGCGAGTACCAGAAGTACGTCATCAGCGATCTCGCCTACATCCGCGACCAGTTCTTTGGCAAGTACCCAGAGTTGCGCGACGTCGTCGCCCACATGAACGACCAGGAGCTCAAGCGCATGCACCGCGGCGGGCACGATCCCCTCAAGGTGTACGCCGGCTATCAAGCGGCGCTGCAGACGCGCGGCAAGCCGACGGTCATCCTGGCCAAGACCGTCAAAGGCTACGCGCTAGGCGAGGGCATCGAAGCGCGCAACGCGACCCACCAGCAAAAGAAGTTCGGCCTTGAGGAGCTCAAGGCGTTTCGCACTGCGCTGGAGCTGCCGATTGCGGATAGTGAACTCGACGACGCCCCGTTCTTTCACCCCGGCGACGACAGCCCTGAGGTCGACTACCTGCGCGCTTGTCGTGAACGGCTTGGCGGTCCGATGCCGGTGCGTGTCGAGCGCAAGCCACAAATCGCGCTGCCGGACAGCCATCTTTGGACGCGGTTCGCTGCCGGATCAGGCAAGGGCGAGGTCTCGACCACCAACGCCCTGGTCGGCGTGCTGCAGACGCTGATGCGCGATCCCGGCCTCGGCAAAGCCATCGTGCCCATCGTCTGCGACGAAGCGCGGACCTTTGGCATGGAGGCGATGTTCAAGCCGTTTGGCATCTATTCGGCGGTCGGCCAGCTCTACACGCCGGTGGACGCCGAGTATTTGATGGCCTACCGCGAGGCCAAAGACGGGCAGCTGCTGCAAGAGGGCATCAGCGAGGCCGGGTCGCTGGCCAGCTGGCTCGCCGCGGCTACGGCGTGGTCGACGCACGGCAAGATGCTGGTGCCATTCTTCTTCTACTACTCGATGTTCGGTTTTCAGCGCGTCGGCGACCAGATCTGGCAGGCGGCGGACATGAACGCCCGCGGCTTTCTGCTCGGCTGCACCGCTGGCCGCACGACCTTGCAAGGCGAAGGGCTGCAGCACCAGGACGGCCACAGTCTGCTGATTGCGGCGTGCAACCCGGGTGTGGTGGCCTACGATCCGACCTATGCCTATGAAATTGCGGTCCTGGTCCGCAGGGGCCTGGAGCGCATGGCCGCCGGCGAGAACGTCATCTACTACCTGACGTTGCAGAACCAACCGTATGTGATGCCACCGATTCCGGACGGCGTGGAAGAAGGCATTGAGCGCGGACTGTACCTGTTGCGCTCCGCCATCGAGGTCGAAGGCGCCGAGCTGCTCAAGTCGTCGCCGACCGTGCAGTTGCTTGCCTCAGGCTGCATCACGCTCGACGTGTTGCGGGCCCAGCAGACCCTGGTCCGCGATCACGGTGTCGCCGCCGACGTGTGGGTAGTGACGAGCTACAGCGAGCTGCGCCGCGAAGCCATCGAATTCGATACGCGCAATCGCCGCGAGCGCCGCGCAGGAGCCGACGAACTGGTGCCCTACATCGTCGAGATGCTTGGCGAAACCGACGGGCCGGTAGTGGCGTGCTCGGATTGGATGCGCGCCTGGCCGGACCTGATTGCGCCGTGGCTGCCTGGGCGGCTGGTTGCGCTGGGCACTGATGGCTTCGGAATGTCCGACACGCGCGACAACCTGCGGCGGCACTTTGAAATCGACACGCGGGCCATCGTCGAGACCGTGCTGTGGAAACTGGGGCTATGAACAGAGGGGGGCTTTGTTCAGACGATTGAAATCACTTACGGTTTATCGGTTGGGCGCGAAGCCAACCCTCGGTTGAACCCCTGCCCAACGACCGGTCGCGTGCCTGCGGCGGTCGATCGCGGGGTCTCCGAAATCCTCCGCAAGCTCAGGCGGTTGAACAAAGGGGGGGATCCGGTTGCCCCCCTCCGCCAACCCCGGTATCCTCTGCGACCCGCGGCGCTTTGCCGCCTTCGGCTCGCCATGTTGCCAGTTCAGCTTCGCCTGCTTTGTGCGGCCGCATTCGGCGTGGTCGCGCTGACCGCGTGCGGAACACCAGCCAAGGGGGCGGCAATTGCAGACGCAACGAGCGATGGCGCTGTCGGCGCGGCAGACGGCGCAACGGCGACGGACGCGACGGCAACGGCGGATGCCAATGGCGGAGGTGGTCATAAGCTGTTTGTTCCGCTGTGCGACGCCGCCAAGGCCTGTCCCGGCGGCAAACTCTGCTCCGCTGGCGTATGCGTCGTCGCACCGGCGGCAAGCGAAAAGGCGGTTATTACCGACCCACTGAAGGATTACCTGCCGACTGATGAGCCGTTAGAATTCGGTTGTGTGGATAAGTCCTTCGAAGACTTGGCAAAAACGGCGACAGGCCCGACGACTGCGACAATCTGGGGCCGGGTGGATCGCTTTGGCGGCGGACCGTTGACCCAAAACGTGGAGGTCGCGGTCTTCAAGCTTGCCGACTTCAAGCCCGAAGCGTGCGCGAGCATCGAGGACGACGACGAGCGGGCCGCGTGCTACCACAGCGACAAAGTCGGCAAACCGATTGGCATCACCACCAGCATGGACCCCGACAAGGCCAAAGAGGCAGGCCTCGACCTGAGTCAGAGCAAGAAGCCCGATGACGGCTGCGAAGCGCACCTTGAGTGCCCGTCGGGCTACGAGTGTCGCAGCAAGCAGAGCAACGGGCCGCGCTACTGCGTCAAGACGCACGGCATCTACGCCATCGAAAACGTCCCAACCAATACCCGCCTGGTCATCCGGGTGCACGGACTGCAGCCGAAGGACAAGTGGCACGACAGCTACTACTGGGACATCGTGCTGTTCGCCGACCACCTCGACAAGAAGGGCGCAGCGACGCAGCCGACCAAGTACGTCGACAAGGACACCTACCGCACCAACCCGACCATCGTCGGCGAGGGCCAGTGGACGCTGGTGCCCAACACCATTGGTATCCAGGACATCCCGCTTGGCAACGGCGTCATCGGCGGGCGCATCCGCGACTGCGGCAAGTCTGGCGGTCGCGGCGGCTGGGCCATCCACAACGCCAAAGTCGGCTTGGGCGTCTTGCCCAAGGGTTTGGCTTTCTTCAACAACAACGAAGACAACACGGTGCCTGTCAAGACCAACACGGCGACGGACACCTTGGGTCGATTCGCCGCGGTGGACATCAAGCCGGGCCCGAATCGCATCAGCGCTGCCGCTTGGGTCGGCGACAAAGCGGTGCCGCTGGGCGGCGTCGACGTGTTCGTGGTGCCGGACGCGCTGATGATCGTGTCTTTGCCCGGCCGCATCCCGGTGCTGAGCAAATGAGGCCCAGCTTGCTACCCTGCTCTGGCGTAGCCGGCGCTTTGCTGCTGATGCTCGCTTGTGGCGTTCCCGACCCGCCGGCGCACGCCAAACGCACGCCCAAGCCGGGCAAGGCTGAATTGCCGCCGGTGCCGGATTTGTCTCCGCCTTCGGTGCCTGACAAGTACCCAGAGGGCGCCTGGTCGGTGCGCGGCGTTTTGACGGCGGATCGCAAGACCCTTCCGCAGTCCATTCAGGTCAAGGGCTACGTGGCTGCCCTCAATGCCTGTCCGCTGACAGAGCAAGCGTGCAAGCCGGCGCCGCACCTGTATTTGTCCGATGAGGCGGCGGGGACCGGAAGGCGCATGCTGGTGGGCGGCGAGCGCGATCTCGACCGGCGAGGCTGGAAGGTTGGTCAGCAGATTACGGCGCAAGGCAAGTTTGCGACGTCGAGCGCCGATGGCGTCTATTTCGCGCCGGCAGGGTTGTTACTCCTGGAGCCGCTGGCGCCGTCGGCGGACGCCGTACCTTAGGGCGCGATGCCCAGCCCGATGATTGCCCGCGGCCGCGAAGCCGACGTCTTGCGTCTGTTGGCGCCGTTTCGCGATGGCCAACCGATTGCCGATACGGGGGTCGTCGTCGACAATGTTCGCATCGCGGCGGACAGTGTTACGGTAGACCTACGCGACGCGCAGGCCCAGACATCTTCCGTAGTACTGCGGCCTGCGACCGGCGATGCGTCGAAGTCGTTTGTCGTTCAGATGCGGCCATCCAGCGGCAAACTCGGAGCAGCGCAGGACCTTGTCGCCGCTGCTGTGGCCAAGAACGACGACGGTAGCTTCTTTCGCAGCGCGCACGCGCAGCCATCGACGACGGCGGTCGCTGTTGCGGCCGATGGTCCATCGCCAGAATTTGCGGCGCCGCTCGGCTTCGTCACGGCTGGCCTCTGGGCGACACTGGCGCTGGCGATGGCTGCGAAGGGTCTGCGCCGGCCACAAAGCTGGAGCGCAGTTGTCTTCGGCGCCGTGGTGCTGGTTGTGGCTGCCGCTGCGCGGCGGGCCGCACCATTCACGCCACTGCACGCGGATGACCACGCCTGGTTGGAGATCGCAGTCGGCCTGACTATGCCCGAAGGCGAAGCTGGTGCCCACCGCCTGCTGTCTGAATACGGTCCCGCCTGGTGGCAATTACAGCGGTGGACGGCGCCCATTTGGGGCAGCGACCACGAGGCGCTAGGGCGGTGGGCGGCCGCAGTGGGGGCATTGGCGACCGTGCTTGCCGTGCTGGCGGCGCGGCGCGCATGCGGCAAGTGGTTGCCGGCGTTGGCTGCCGGGGCGCTGATGTTGTGGGCGCCGGTGGCGGTGCGCGTCGGTAACTCTGAGAGTTCCTTGGTTGTCGCACAGTTCTTGGTTGCAGCGGCCCTTTGGCTTGCGTCACCGCCGTACGCTGCGGGTTCGGGGCGATGGGATGCCGTGGGCGTGCTGGCCGCCGTTGGCTTGCTAACAACGGGGCACCCCCTTGGCCCCGTGTTTGCCGTGGGTGCGGGTCTGTGTGCCTGGGCGCTGAGTGTTCGGCCGGCAGGCGACGCCTCAGTTGGGCGCCAAGGCGTGCCGCGAACACATCTAAGCGCTGCGCCCATTGGCCCAACTGCGCGACTATTGGCCGTTTCTAGTGATTTCAGCGACTTGAACAATGGGGGGGTTCATTCAACTGCTGGAAACAACAGCGAAAGAACGAAGTCTGCGTCAATGGCCGTCACGGGCACTCACGGCGCACAAGATGACTTGAATGATTTCAAGGACTTGAACAAAGGGGGGGATCATTCAACTGCCGATAATCACTCAGGGTCCGCAAGTAGCTCACCGCGGCTCAGCGGCTGGCTGCCGGCGCGCCAAAACCTGGTCGCGCTGGCCCTCGGCGTCGCGCTGATCGCCGGCC
>SXRM01000058.1 GCA_005792545.1 Pseudomonadota bacterium
GCGTCGAGGACCGCATGGCCGTGCTGTGGACTCACGGCGTGCGCACGGGGCGCCTGAGCCCGAGCCAGTTCGTCGCGGTCACCAGCACCAACACCGCCAAGATCTTCAACATGTACCCGACCAAGGGCACCATCGCGCCGGGCAGCGACGCCGACCTCGTGGTTTGGGACCCGAACAAGACCCGCGTCATCAGCAAGGCGACCCACCACCAGAACATCGACTTCAACATCTACGAGGGCATGCGCACCACCGGCAACGCGGCGGTGACCCTCGTCCGCGGCCACGTGGCGTGGGAGAACGACCAGCTCAAGACCGTCCGTGGCTTTGGTCGCTATGTGAACCGGCCGTGCTGGGCGCCTTTTTGGGCTGCGCAGAACCTGCGGAATTCACTGGCAGAGCCTACTCCTGTCCAGCGCTGAACAGACCCTACCTTTGTTCAGACAGTTGAAATCAAATAGGGTTTTTGCGCGGCTTTGATCGCCGTGCGGCAGAGCCCCAGAACGGACCCCACCTTTGTTCAGACGCATGAAAGTCATGCGCATTTTGTCAGACACCCTCGCGGAGGAAGCCCAGCCATGATGAGTTCGCAGGAGATGATCGACCTGTGCAAGCAGCACAGCCTGTTTTCGTGGTCGGCGACCGCCAAGGTCGACCCGCACCCGATTGCTCGCGCCGAAGGCATCTACCTGTACAGCCCCGAGGGCGAGCGCTGGATCGACTTCAACAGCCAGCTGATGAGCGTCAACATCGGCCACGGCCACCCCAAGGTCAAAGACGCGATCAAGCAGCAGCTGGACGAGGTCATCTTCGTCTACCCCGGCATGGCGACCGAAGTGCGGGCTCGCCTGTCCAAGCGGTTGGCCGAGCTGACGCCCGGCGACATCAACACGTTTTTCTATACGCTGGGTGGCGCCGAGGCCAACGAGAACGCCATCAAGGCGGCGCGGTTGTTCACCGGCCGGCACAAGATTCTGGTGCGCTACCGGGCCTACCACGGCGCGACGCACGGCGCGATTTCGCTCACCGGCGATCCACGGCGCTGGCCCAACGAGCCGGGCATGGGCGGCGTAGTGCGCGTTATGGACCCGATGCCGTACGACTACAGCTTTGGCACGACCGATGCCGAAATCGTGCGCAACAACCTGACGTACCTCGAAGAAGTCATTCGCTACGAGGGACCGGACAAGATTGCGGCGATGTTCATCGAGACCGTGACGGGCACCAACGGCATTTTGGTGCCACCAGAGGGTTACCTCAAGGGACTGCGGGCACTGCTCGACAAGTACGGGATTTTGCTGGTCTGCGACGAAGTCATGTGCGGCTGGGGCCGCACCGGCAAGGTCTACGCCTTTGAACACGGCGGCATCGTGCCCGACATCGTGACGATGGCCAAAGGCGTGACCAGCAGCTACTTGCCACTGGGCGTCATGGGCGTCTCGGATCGCATCGCCGAGCACTTTCGGCAAAACGTGTTCTCGGGCGGCCTGACCTACAATGCGCACCCGATGTGTCTTGCAGCGGCGCTCGCGGCTGTCAACGTCATGATCGACGAAGACATGGTCGGCAACGCCGCGCGATTGGAGCCGGTCATGCGCGCGCACATGCAGCGCCTGCAGGGCAAGCATCGCTGCATTCGCGGCCACCGCAACATCGGCTTGTTTGGGCTGCTCGACATCGGTAAGAACAGCCAGGGCGAGCGCCTGGTGCCCTATGGCGGCGCCCACCCGGCGATGGCGGCGTTTGGCAAGTTCCTGCGCGACAATGGGTTGTTCACGATGCTGCAGTGGAGCACGGTGATGACCAATCCGCCGTTGTGCATCACCGAGGCGCAGTTGGCTGAGGGGTTCGAGATCATCGACCGCGGCCTGGAGATTCTGGACGCGGCCTGGGAGGGATAGACGAGGCTACTAGGCGAAACCCGAGGTTCGCGTTGGGATGGACTTGGGTTTGATGGAGGAAATCCGGCGTATGTTTCGCCTACTAGCAGCTACTTTCGTCAAGGGGGGCTCGCCGCCCCCTCGCGCGCGTCGGCGCGCTCACCCCTGCCTGCGGCCACAGCGGCGGCCGCGCGCACTTGGCCCTTGTTGAGCGGCGGAACCCGCCGCGAACTTCGGACCGGAAGTGCTAGCCGCGCACTTGCCCTAGCTCGTCAGCCCAGCCGGCCACCATGCGCCCGAGCAGCGTTGCGCGACCCTGGCCCCGCAGCCAGCCCGCGTCGATGGGGCGGCCGATTCGCCGTCGCAATACCGAGTCGTACAGGTGCGCGGCATAGGCCTGCGGGTGCGGCGTGTCGCCGAGGCGCCCGTCCGGATCAGCGACCACGTAGTCGGCGCACACTTCGGGGCCGAGCGGATAGAATGCCTCGGCTGGCAGCACCGTGCAGCCGTCGGAGGTCCGATTGCCGGTAGCGCGCTCGAACAGCCGCGGCCCCAGCTCGTACAGTGTGCGCGCCTGGTCGTCCGGCAGCGCTGCTGCCGCCGCACACAATTGCTGCGCAAACGTTGATCCGGGCTGTATGCCGAACACCGCGTTGTTGCATGCGAGGTCGTACAGGCCCGCAACGCGCGCAAACCGCTGACCAGCACCGTGCTGGAGCGTGAGCGCATGACGCAAAGCCAGCAGACCGCCGGCCTTTGCCCACCGCAGGGGATTGCGCGACGCGTAGAGTGCAGCTGGCATGCACACGTGCTCTAAGCCGACGAACGCCGGCAGGCCCAGCAGCGGGGCAAACGACCGCAGCACGATCGCATCGCAGTCCATGTACACGCCGCCTTCGGCCGCGACAATCCGCAAGCGCCAGACGTCGGTACGCGCCGCCGGAGCGGGCAACGACGTGCACAGTCCCCGCAGCCGCGACAGCACCGCATCGTGAGCACTTCGGCTATCCAGTTCCGCGAGGTCGCGCAGCACGAGGCCCCGCGCGACCAGGGCGTGCACGGCCGGGTCCACCGCCAGCGCCTTGGCGTCGCCCCACAGTTGCACGACGCCGAAGCCGCCGCGCGCCTGTGCCGACCGCGCCGCCAGCCAGCCGAGGTCCGGGAGCCGCGGTCCGAGCCAGACGAAATGCGCGCGATCCATCACGGCGGCCGGATCAGTGTTCGCCGCTTGCGTGCGCTGCGATGGCCTGGTGGTAAAGATCCAGCCACTTATCTACGCAGGCCGTCCAGTCGGCGTTTTCCCGCGCCCAGACTTCGCCCGCACGGCCCAACTGCCGACCAAGCTCTGGCTCGGCCCGCAGGCGGTTGATGGTGTCGATGAGGGCGCCCTGGTCGCCTTTGGGCACCGTCAGGCCGCCGCGTTCGCCGTTCTTGATGACGCCGCCGTAGGCCGCGAGGTTCCAGCAGATGACCGGCACTTGCACGGCCATCAGTTCCAAGAACGTCGACGGCACGCCATCGGCCTCGGGCAGCGACACTGCGGCCTCGGCCATGGCGTACAGCGCCGGCAATTGCTCGTAGGGCATCCGCGGAGCAAGCCGCACGCGGTCTTTGACGCCGGCATTCTTGGCCAGGCCCAGTACCACGCCCAGATACTCGCCCTCGTTGACCTTGCCGTGCTGCTTGATGACCAGCACGCCGTCTTTGTGCCACTCACTGAGCGCGAACGCCCGCACGATGCGGTCAATGTGGTAGTGCGGTGCCGGCTGACGCGGGCTCAGCAGCACACGTTCCTCGGGCGCGATGCCGAGCTGTTCACGCAATTGCACCGTCGCGTCTTGCACTTTGCTGCGGTCGAACGCCTGCAGATCGACGCCCCAAAACACCAGCTCGCGCGGCGCCGGATTGGCACCCATGCTAGCCGCAGCCTTGCGCAACAGCGGCTGGCTATCGGCGGTGACGGCGTGGGCACCTTGCAGCAGCCGGTGCACCGATGCCTCGTGCTTTGAGGACCGCGCGAACACCTCGCGATTCAGATCCGAACCCCAGGCGGTGGCCACACAAGCCGGCGCACCCGGCAGCGTCCACACCTCGCGATGAGGCAAGATAAAGTTGATGTGCACCACGTCCACGCGCGCCTGGCGCGCCTTGTTGTGCAGGTCGCGGTTGCGCAGCGGGCCCAGCCAGCGTGGCAGGCTCGACATCGGCTCTGCGGTTGCACCGAACTCGTCCTTCATCTGCCGGATGATTTTGGGGGCGTCGAGCACGATGACCCGGTGTCCGCGCTGGGTCAACGCCGCGCCAAGGCGGGCCTGCTGCGGCGCCGCAGGATCGCCGTCGAGGAGCACCGTCAGCGGACGGCTGGCTTGCGGGGTCTGAGGCGTTTCGGACATGGGCAGCGTACCTGCGAGACGGCAAAGTGGCGCGTAGTCTAGTCGCACCCGATTGGCGGTCAAACCGGGTGCCGGTGCAGGCCGCGCATGTTACGCTCGCCGCCATGGAGCTCTACGAAGCGTCGGCCACCCAACTGCAAGACCTTCTGGCCAAAGGACAAACCTCATCGCTGGAGGTGGTGGACGCCCTGATCGCCCGTCGCCGCGCCGTGGACGACCGCGTGCGCGCGTTCGTGGTGCACCTGGACGATGCTGCCCGAGAAAAAGCGCGCCAGTGCGACGCGGAGCGCAAAGCCGGGACGGCACGGGGTTTGTTGCACGGCTTGCCGCTGTCGATCAAAGAGAACGTGGACGTGGAGGGCTTGGACTCGACGATGGGCCTGACCCACCGCCAAGGCAAGCCAGCGGCGAAAGACGCGGTCACCGTGTCGATACTTCGTGACAACAACGCCATCTTTCTTGGCAAGACCAACGTGCCGCAGCTTTTGCTCGCGCAAGAGAGTGAGAACGTCATCTGGGGCATCACCCACAACCCGTGGAACCTCAAGCGCAGCCCCGGCGGATCTTCGGGTGGCGAAGCCGCGGCCATCGCGTCGGGGCAGTCGCCCTTTGGGATCGGCACCGACATCGGCGGTTCGGTGCGCATCCCCTGCCACTTTTGCGGCATCGCCGGCCTCAAGCCGACGGTAGACCGCTGGAGCAACCGCGGCTCGGCCACCGGCATCGCCGGCCAAGAGCTGGTGCGCGCGCAAATGGGACCGATGGCGCGCACGGTCGCGGACCTGGCCCTGCTGATGCGCGCGGTCGATCCACTGGTCGCCTGCCAGCGCGATCCAGCGGTGCCTCCGTTGGCGTTTCCTGCTGAGTTGCCTGATGTTCGCGGTCTGCGCATCGGCGTGTTCACCGACGACGGCTTCGTCCGCCCCAACCCGGCCATCGTCCGTGCGGTACGCGAGGCGCGCGAGGCGCTGGTGGCGGCTGGGGCCACGGTGGTGGATTTCGCGCCGCCCGAGCCGGACCTTATGTACGTGTGGCTGGCCGGCATCAGCAGCGATGGCGGCGCAACGCTGCGCGCCGCCCTGGGCAGCGACCCGGTCGTGCGGCAGCTGCAAAACACCATGAAGATGACGCGCTTGCCGGGGCTTGTCCGCTCCACGCTAGCCAAGGCGCTGCTGGCCCGTGGCGACAAGCGCACCAGCCGCTTGCTGCAGGCGTTGGGCGAAAAGACGGTGTCCACCTATTGGCAATTGACCGACAAGCGCACGCAGTTGCGGCGCGCGGAGTTCGACGCCTGGAACGTGGCGGGCCTGGACGCCGTGGTGTGCCCGCCGCACGCGCTGCCTGCCATGCCGCTTGGCACCTCGGGCGACCTCACGTTGTCGCTGAGCTATGCATTTCGCTACGTGATGCTCAATTTTCCGGCCGGTGTGGTGCCGGTCACCCGTGTCAAAGAAGACGAGACCGACCGGCCCAACCCGAGCGACCGCTTAGAAAAGGCCTGCGCCGCCGCCGAGATCGGTGCGGTCGGTCTACCTGTCGGCGTGCAGGTCGTGGCGCGTCCGTACCGCGAAGACGTGGTGCTGCGGGCAATGGCGGCGATTGAGGCCGGGGTGCGCGGGCGGTTGTTGTACCCGGGGACGCCTGTGGAGCCGCTGGGGTAGCTGGCTTGGGCGTCACCGCACGGCATGGCGAGCAGTGACACCCCCATGACAGCCACCTGTGCGCCGCCCGCCCGCAACCCGCTGCCAGCGCGTACCATTTTGCCGAAGCGGCGCCCCTACGGCCGCAAGCGGTGTGCCCAATGCCCGAACCCCTCGCCGTCCAAGTGCCCAAGGCCGCACCTGCCGATGCTGCGGTGGCCCTGGCCCAGCCTCAAGAGCTGCCCGGTGCCACGCTATTCGCCCGCCCCGACGCCGCCAAGCAGCTGTACAAGCTCGACCTGAAGCTCGGCTTTCGTTGCAACAATAAATGCGTGTTTTGCGTGCAAGGCGACAAGCGCGACCACGTCGTCGATCTGACCACCGAACAGGCCTTCGCGCGCCTCGACCACGGTCGACAGTCTTGCGACGCGCTGCTGCTGACGGGCGGCGAGATCACTGTTCGCTCTGATGTTCCGGAAATTATTGCCTATGCCCGCAAGGTCGGCTACACCCAGGTCCAGGTGCAGACCAATGGCCGGCGGCTGGCCTACCTGAACTACTGCAAGGCGCTGATTGAGGCAGGCGCTACCGAATTCAATCCTTCGCTGCATGGGCACGTGCCCGCGATGCACGATGGCCTCGTCGGCGCCAAGGGCGCGTTTGACCAGTGCGTGCGCGGCATCACCAACCTGGTGGCGCTGGAGCAGACCGTGCTCACCCAGACGGTAATCACCCGCCAGAATGTGAACTACCTGCCACAAATCGCGCGGCTGCTGGTCAAGCTCAAGGTGGCGCAGGTCCAGTTCGCGTTCGTGCACGGCCTGGGCACCGCGGCGCTGACCTGGAACGACACGGTGCCGCGCTACAGCCAGGTCGCGCGCTTCTTACCGGTGGCGTTGGATATCGTGCGCGAAGCCGGCATCAGCGTGATTTGCGAGGCGGTGCCGTTTTGCTTCTTGCACGGCCGCGAGTGGGCGGCCATCGAACCGCGGCTACACCCGACCACGGTCTACGACGGCAACCTGGAAATCGGCGACTACGACCGCTACCGCCACGAGGCCGGCAAGCTGCACGGGCCGCCCTGCGCGCGCTGTTCGTGGTCCACCGTCTGCGAAGGGCCGTGGCGAGAGTACCCAGAGCGCTTTGGGTGGGACGAGTTTGGTGACCGCTCGGATGCGGTGCCGACCGCACTATTGCCGTCAGCCAGTCGCTAGACGCCGCGCGCGCCGCACCAGCACGCAAACTGCGACCGCCAGTACCCAGCCAAGGCCGCCCCCTTGGGTCCGGCCCGACTGACAGCCGTCCTCTGCGCTCGGCGGCGGCGCGGTTTTGGTCGTGGCGGCGTCAGCTACCCCATCCAAAGTGACCCCCAGGTCCGAGGGCGGCGCAGTTGTCGCCTCGACCTGCGTTTCGGCCGCACCGTCGGTCTCACCAGCCACATGCACGTCTTCTTTTTGCACCGGCGCTGCGCAGCCCGTCAGGTCCTCGTCGGTGGCGCCGTCGCAGTCGTCGTCCTTGAGGTTGCACTTCTCGGCCGGCGCTGCGCAAGCCGTGAACCGGCAGGTGGCGGTGCAACTGTGCGTGCCCAGGCTGCCACAGGCAGTCACGCAGGTCGCGCCGGCGGGCAACTCGCTGGCTGTGCAGTCCCAACCCAGGTCCGCGGGGGGCAGCGCCACCCGGCCCCAGCCATAGGCCTCGTCGGGAAAGGCCTTTCCCATCGGAATCGCCGCCTTGCGCAGGCTGGCCATGGCGTCGAGCGGCTTCTGCCCGGTGGCAGAAATCCAGGTCGCCAGTGCGCCGGCTGCATGTGGGCAAGCTGCAGAGGTGCCGAAAAACGCGCCAAGACTGGTCGACACCCCGGTCGGCGCCATCACTTCGGGCTTGATGCGCTTGTCGGGCGTGGGCCCGTAGCTGCTGTAGGCCTCGAGCGGCCCCTTGGCGTAGTGGCCCTGGTAGATGGCGCCGACGGTCATCACGCCGTCGCAGCTGGCCGGGTCGTAGACGTTGCCATTCTTGTGCCAGACGCTGAACTTGCCGGCGCCGCCGCCCATGGCCACGATGCGCAGGCGCAGGCCGTTGGGGACCTTGCCGACGGCGCGCACCTGCAAGCCGTAGATGCCAGACTTGGCGTTCTGCACGACGACCTGCTCCAGTGGCGGTACGTACAAGTTGGCCTTAAGCTTGCTTGACGTCACATCCACCCACTGGTCGCCCTCTTTGCGCTGCAAGTACAGGTCAAGATTGACCGTGCGGGTATCGTAGTCGTCCCAGTCCATGGTCATCTGGATGTTGCCGCCCCACTGCTGAAACTGAAGTCGCGTTTCGCCGGGGCTGAACTCGTGTAGCGTGTCCTTGTCCGGGTCGCTCCAAATTGCCTTGTAGAACTCGCCGTTGCCCGAGTTGCCCGAGGCGCTGACCCAGGCCACGCCCTGCTGCCGCACCTGGTCCATCATCGTGCACAGCTTGCCATCGTGGCGCCCAAAGCTGTGGCCCAGCCAGATGACCGAGTGGCTGACAAGGCTAATGGCGTTCGGGTTGCCCTTCTTGGTGATCTGGTTGATGAAAAACTGCAGGTCGGCAAAGGTCGTCGCCGAGACCGGCAGGATCTTGGCTCCGGGCGCCATGTCGGCAACGACCTCGGCGCACATGGTGCCGTGGCCACCGCCGCCGGACAGGATCGGGCCCAGTAGATTCGGCACTTCGCCGGTCTTGACCGACTTGTCCAGGCCATCAAAGCCGCCGTCGAGCACGGCAACAACGGTGCCCGTGCCATCGGCCGCCAGGCACGCGAACGGGCCGCCGGCGCGAATTTGCGTTGCGCCCTCGCTCATCTTGGGGCCTGCGAGCTCGTTGGCGCGCCACGGCAACTGCGCGTAGGCGATATCCGGTGACGCGGCGAGCAGCGCTTCGACGCGACTGAGTGGCAACCACGCGTCAAGCAGGTCCGAGCCGCGCTGCGCTATCGACCCGCCGAGCGCACGCAACGCAGCGTCGCTCCATGTCTCAGCGTCGACGCCTGGCTGCAGGTGCAGCTGCAGCCGCCACGGCGCCGTAAGCAACTCGCCTTGCAAGATCGCGCGCCCGTTTTCGGCCGCCTGGGTCAAGGCCGCCGCGTCCCCATTGCGCCACGCCACCAGTGCCGGCTCAAGCCACCCGCCAATGCGCGGGTGCGCGAACGCGGGCGCGCCGACGCACAGCCAGAGGCCCAGTGCGAGCAGTGCGAGTTTGGTCAGGCGGTGCGGCAAGGCAATCCGAGCAGTAGCAGCAAGGCCGCGTGGGCGGCGGCCTGCACTTTGCGCGGCCCGGTCCGGGGCGTCAAGGCCGGATGCGCGCGCCACCGCGCGACAGTCGCTGCGCAACTGTTACTGCGACAGCCAACATCAGCACGGCAATTGCCCAAGGCCCCGTAGTCTCGCGCTTGCCGGTCGCGCAGCCGCCGCTGGACGCCTCCGAACCGGCGGCCGGCGTCACTGCTTTGGGCAACGTCGACGCCAATTGCCATGGCGACGCCTTGGGCGGCAGGCCCGGCTCGCGCTGAATGCCGTCGCCGATCGTGAAGGCAAACGTCTCGTCGATGTCACCGACCACGCCGTCATAGGCCACCATGCCCTTTGCGACGCGCAGCGTCAGCTTGCCGGTCGGCCAGTCGCTTTCGGGCAGCAGCCGCAGCACGTTGGAGCTTTGGCCGTAGAACAGGTTGAGCTTGGCCGGAACCACCTGACCTTTGGCATCGCGCACCGTGACCGCGTCCGGCTTGAGCTTGGCCGCATCCAGCCCACGCGACATCACCACCGCAAGCTTGCTCTGCGGCTGCGCTTTTTGCGGCCACCGATGCCCAGCGCCCTCGCTTGGCACGGTCGCCAGCACCCGCAATCGCGGTGGCTGCCCGTGCAATTCGTCCCAAACGCTCTGCCAATAGGCGGCGACCACACGGGCTTCGCACAGCGGGTTGCCGGGCTCTTGCGGGTCCATCACATGGTCCCACGCCCACGGATAGCGCTTGCGCAGGTCGTCGTAGCCTTCTTTGCTTTCCGCTTTGAGCTTGGGCCAGCCCAGCACGAATTGCGCGAGCGCCTTTTGCGCATCGTTGACCGTCGCTTCGGGCACGGGCTCGCCGCGCGCAGCAAAGACCGCCAGGATGTCCGCCATCGGTACCCACGGTGCCGGCAGCGGCGACGGCCCGGCCTGCGCGATCCAGAACACATCGGTCGCCGTGTCGAAGCCGGTAAAGGTGCCATCGTCCCACCCGGCCTTGTCGTAGACCTTGCCGGCATCCATGAACAACGCGTCGTACACCTGGTCGGCCATGCCGTGGCTGAACATGCCAAAGAGGAACGCGAGCTTGGGCCGCGCCGCCGGGTCTTTTTCCAGGTCCGGGTGAGTCTTGCGCAGGTGCTGCAGCAGCGCGCGCTGGTACGGCTCCCAGTGGGCCGTCTCACCATAGCCGTGGCCGATGACATAGCCACCGTCGGGAAAGAACGAGCCATTCATCAGGGCACCCAGCAGATCCGGCGTCTGCACCAGCGTGCGCAGAGGGCCCGCAGGCAAGTGTGCCGCGGCGCGCAGGGAGATGGCCTCGTGGGCGTGATTGCCATTGGCAAACGCCCCTGCGCAGGGCAGGGTGGCCAACAGCGCGGTCAGCAGCGGCAGCAGGCGCATGGATGTCCGGACTTGCCGCGGTACGGCGCGGGCGCTTGGTTGTACGGCAGGGCTGCCGGCGGGGCAAGCGTCATGGGGTGCAATGGTCTTGCCCTGCCAACCTTTGCTTAGGCGCCGGCCCTTGGGCACCATTGCGCCCATTCGGCCGGCGCGTCTGGCTACCGGAATCCGCCGATGTGCCTCATTGCCGTTGCCCACGATTGCAGTCCCGTCTATCGACTGGTGGTGCTCGCTAACCGCGACGAGTACCTGCACCGGCCGACGTTGCCGCTACAGAGGTGGGCCGATCCCGTGGACGTCGTCGCCGGTGTCGACACAGCCGCGCAACAGCCTGGAACGTGGCTGGCCTGGCACCCGGCCGGCCGCTGGGCGGCGGTCACCAACGTCCGCGAGCCTCACCGCCGCGAGCGGGGTCGCCTGTCGCGCGGGCAATTGCCGCTCTTGGGCGTCGCGGGCGACTCGCCACAAGCCGTCGTTGAGGCCGTTGCCGCGCAAAACGCCGTGGATCCAGAAGCCTACGGAGGCATGAACCTGCTGTGCGGCGACGCGCAGTCGCTGTGGTGGGTCAGCAATCGGGCGCCGCTGCGGTTGGCGCTTTCCAGAGGCGTGCACGGTCTGTCCAACGCCGCCATCGACACACCGTGGCCGAAGGTGCAAGCGCTCAATGCGGCCCTAGAGCGATTGATCGCCCAGGACGCCAAGGGCAGTGCGCCCGCCGTGGCCTGGCTGGAGCCGCTTTTGGATCGCAGCTTGGCGCCGGACGACCAACTGCCAAAGACCGGAATGCCGCTGCCGGTTGAGCGCGGCCTCTCCGCGACTTGGGTGGCGTTGCCAGGCTATGGCACGCGCTCAAGCACGGTCTTGCGCTGGTGGCGCGATGGGCGCTGGCGCGTGGACGAGTGGACGCACGCCGCGGGCGCATCCGGGCACGCGTGGCAGGCCGGCGTAGTCCGCTAGCAGGGCCAGCCGCTCAGAATTCCTCGGCGACCGTGCCGACCCACTGGTCCAGGGCATCCACGTCGGCCATATCGATGCGACGGTCGGGCTTGAGGTCGTACAGTTCGTTCCATCCGCTGTCCGAAAAGAAGTACTCTTGCCCGTTCTTGGCCTTGATGCGCATCGCGCGGCCGTAGCGCAACGCCAACTCGACCAGGTCGGCGCCATCGACCTGCCCAGACAGGTTGAAGTCGCCTGGCGTCCCCGTCGCAAACTTGCGGATGACCGACCGCTGGACGTCCAGGCGCACGCGAATCGGCCGGGCTGCCACGGCGAATTCCACAATCGTCGTCGCCTCGCCCTTGGGGTTGACCTCCACGAGCTTGACCTCAGACTTTAGCGCGGCGTAGTCGACGGTAATCGGTACTGTGAACCGAAACGGCTTGGCTGCGGTCTGATGTACGCGCAAGCGCACCACATAGCCGCCCTCCGCATCGACCAAGAGCCGACCGGCGACCTCGGCCTCAATGGCGCCCTTCTTGTCAAACCACTGATTCCAGAACCAGCTCAGGTCCTTCTTGCTCACGTTCTGTGCGACGGCTTGCAGGTTTTTGAGCGAGGCGTAGTCGCGGTTGTACTCAACGGCAAACTGCTTGAGCGACTTGAGAACGTGGTCCGTGCCAATCTCGTTGCGCAGCATCTCAAACACCGCGGCGCCCTTGTGGTACACGATCTGCACGTACGACGGCGTGCCGTAGACGCCCTGCGCGCCGACTGGCATGTCTTCATTGGCCGGCACGCGGTACAGGTAGCTCAGGTTGTCGCCGATGATCTGCGACCGCGTCTCCATGTACTTCTCGGTGTACAGGCAACTGCTGAACTCGGCGAGCGCCTCGGACAGTGCTACATCGCCGTTGGTCGCCGGCTCGACGAGGTTGCCCCACCACTGGTGGCCGATCTCGTGCGCGGTCAGCTCTGTCGTCGAATACCAGTAGCCCGTGCCAGGACTTGCCGCGTACACGTCGCGGTACATGAAGATCCCAGACAGCGGTGCGTAGCCGCCGCCAAAGTTGTTCTCCAACTGCATCAAGTTTAGGCCCGGCCACGGAAAGTCGCCGAAATCCGCGCTGTACACGCCCACGACCTTGGTGGCCAGTTCGACCATGTTCTTGGCAGAGCTCGCGTACTTGGTCGTGGTAAACACCCGCAGCGGCTTGTCATTGACGAGCTTGGCGGTGTTTTGCACGTATTCCGCGACGGCAAAGCCGGCGTTCTCCGTGCGCTCCGGCTGTTCGAAGTGCCACACCTTGCGTCCGTCGGCCAACGTGTCGCTGCCAGTCGGGATCCCTTGCGCCGCGGCGACTTTGTTGGCGGCGGTCACCACGTGCAGCGTGCTTTTGAACGGCGAGTGCGAGGCGGCTGGCGTCAGGTAGTAGTTGTGAAAGGTGACCCACTGGTAGGTGCCGCCAATGCCGCATGGCAGCAACCCAATGCCTTGCGGGTTGCAATTGAGTTTGGCCGTCGCCGTGGTCGCGAGCTTCCAGTCGACTTCGGGCGTCAGCGGTGCCGGCAGCTCAACGGAAAGTCCGGAATAGCCGCCCATCTTGCTGGCCGAGACCTTGAGCGGCGTGCCGTCCACCGCCTCGACCTTGATGGCAGAGACGGCCATCGTCAGCAGCGAAAGCGAATCAACCGGCTGATGCGCGCGCACCGTCGCCACGATCGCAGTCTTGAGCTCGCTCGACGCCGGCAAGATCTCGACCGTGATGTCCTGGTGCAGGATCTCCCACTTGGGCTTGCCGAGCGCAGAGAAGTTGGCGCTCGTCCACTGCAGCGTCGCGTCGACGTCCAGAAACGTCGGTTGGCGCAGCGTTGGCACCAGTTGAGCCGGCCGGTGTGCAGCCTCGGCCTGGTGTGCGGCCAGCGTACGCGCATATGCGGAGTCGGGCTCCGGCGGCAGTTGCTCGAAATCCGCAAACAGCTTGCGGGCCGGCGCCGCGGAGACCGGCAGGGCTGGCAGCGCAGACAGCGCGAACAGGGTCATGGCGATGCGCTTCATGGTGCACCCCCAATCGCGAAGCCGGCGGGCACTTCGACGGTGGCGCCAATCCACTGCACCGGGATGAACTCGCCCTCGGCCTTGCGCGCCAGTTGGGTCGCATCGTCAAACCCGATCTTGAGCGGCCCCGTGGCCAGCACACGAAATTCTAGCTTGAGCCACGGATCGCGGCTGACTTTGGCGCCCTCAGGGTACGCGTAGGGGTGCGACACGCTGCGGAAGCGCGCGCTGCCCGCCGTCAATCGGCCCGGCGCGATCGCCTTGAGCACGTGCCGCCAGGCAAAGCCGGAGGCCTCTGATTCCTCCGTCAGGTTGAGCGCATCGCTGGCGGTAAGCTCGAGCTGTGCAGGATCCCAAACGAGATGCGCAGCCAGGCCCAGCAGGTTGGGCAGGTCGCCGGCCCACACGGTGATGGTCACGCGCTGGGCGTCGGCCGACCACGAGCCGCTCAGTTCGACGTACGGGCCCTCGCTATGGCCGGCGCCGACGACTTTGGGTTCTGCGATCGCCGCGCCTTTGGCGTCCGCCGCGCCGGCAACGTCAGCCGCGATGCTGGCGTCCGCGGTCACTGGCGCCGTGACCGCCGTTTCTTGACCGCAACCAGCGGCGGCGGCGAGCAGCGCTGCGCAGAAGGCAAGTCGCGTGCTGGCGCTCCTCCCCGCGAATCGCTTGAAGGTTTGCGAGGTTGTCATGCCAATGCCGCCTTGCCGACCCGAATTTCGGGCGCAAGAGTGTAGCCGCGCGCCTCCGGACCGGCAACGGAAATCTGCGCGACTGTGGTCGAATTTGCCGTGGCGCCATCTGTGAAAATTTGTGGCTGGTCAGATGTCGTCGTTTTGCGGATGAACCCGGACGCGCGTCGTGGCAACCTAGTGCTGTACCGTCGGCGGCCTGCTGCGCCGGCGCGGCCCCGCAAACTGGGGTGGGCGGTCAGCATGTGGTTGTCGGTGGTTTCTGGTGGCGTGTCCGCGGTGCCCGGTGGCGGCGAACGCGACGAGCGCGGCGAGGCCGACGCGGCCGATCTGGCGCTGGTGGTGTCGTACCAGCGTGGCAATGGCAATGCGCTCGGCGAAATCTACCGGCGCCATGGCAAACGCGTCGAGTCGGTTGCCCGCAACCTGCTGGGACCATCGAGCGAGATTGAAGACGTGGTGCAGGACGTGTTCATCGAATTGCAGCGCGCGCTGTTCAAATTTCGTGGCGATGCCCGCTTTACCACCTGGCTGCACCGGGTCACCGTCAACGTGGCGCTGCAATATTTGCGGCGCGGTCGCCGCAAGGGCTGGCTGCGCTGGTTGGGCCTGGACGACGCTCCCCAATCGGCGGCCATGCACCACAGCGAAGGCCGCCTCGAGGCCCGCGAAATCTGTAAACAGCTCTATGAAATCCTTGGCACGCTGCCCGAAAAGAAGCTAACCGTGTTCGTGCTGTACGAGTTGGAGGGCATGACCCTCGAAGACATCTCGACCACGCTCGGTATCGGCATCAATACGGTCAAGTCGCGCCTTTTCCATGCCCGCAACGAGGTCTTCGAGGCGGCCCGCCAGCGCGGTGCCCTGCCTTCGTTCGCTCTACAGGTGGTCAAATGAACCCCACGACATCCAACGACGACAATCTGGCGATGTGCCCCACTTCTGCTCAATGGTTGCAGTGGCTGACCGACCGCGAGGCGGGAGACGTCTTTGAGCGACGGCCGACCTTGCAGACGCACTTGGATGGCTGCGCGCAGTGCAAGGTCGCTGTCGGCGAGGTGCGGCGTTTTCAGACTTTGCTGCAGCGCGGCAAGGCGCCAGCGCTGTCGCCGGAGCAGCGGCAGAGCCTGGACGAGCGCATTCGCTTGCAGTCGGGCAACTGGTCGCCGCCGTCGCGGGTGCCAGCGTGGCTGCTGTGGGGGGCTGCTGTGTCGGCTGCTGCGGCCATCGCATTGTTGGTCGCGCAGCCGTTTGGCGACCGGCATAGCGGTCCGACGTTTGCTGAGTCGGTCAAGGCTGCGACCGTGCCGACCGCCGACAACCCGGGGCCGGGCGTCGCCGTGCGCGCGGTCGAGGGTGCGGTGGAAATCGCTGGCGCCGACGGTGTGTGGCGGGCGCTGCAGGGCGACGGCGCGCTCAAAATCGGCAACAAGGTGCGCGCCGCCAAAGGCGGCCGTTTGGTCGCAGTTGGCCGGTTTGAGCTCGCGCTGCAGCCGGGTACCGAACTCGAAGCGCTGGCCATGGGCCCCGGTACGGCATTTGTGCGAGTCCGCAAGGGCGAGGTGGAGTGCCAGGTCGACAAGCTGCGTCCGGGTCAGCGGTTTGTCGTGATGTTTGGTGCCTTTCGGGCGTCGGTGGTCGGGACGCGGTTTGCGGTGCGGCAGGATCCGGCCGGCGCTGGTGGACGGGTGGTTGTGACCGAAGGGGCGGTGCGCGTCGATGCCGCCGACGATCCCGCGGCACCCAATGCCGAGACCATGACCATGGTGCGCGCCGGTCACCGCTGGCAGCAGGCAAGTGGAGTCATGTCGCTGGAACCCATCCCGACTTCCCAGACCGTCGAGGCGCCCGCAGCTGCGACGGATGAACCGGCGCAGGTCGAAGTCATCGCCCAGCCCGGCGACGAGGCCGCGCAGGCCGCCAAGGGTGCAGCCCGGCCGGCTGCTCGTCCCCACGGTGCGGCGGCCGTTGCCGTTCAGCCGCAAGCGCCCTTGGTCAATGTGCAGCAGGGGCCGGTGCTTGGCCCGCGGCAGATCGTCATTGAGGTGCCGCACCAGACCATGCAGCCGCAGGAAGCGCCGGCTGGTCCCGACGGCGGCGCGCGCGGTGGCAGCAAGTAGTTGCCTTTTGGCCTAGCGCGTGACCTCGACGCGACCCTGGCCCACGCGCAGCGTCTGCTCGGGCTGACCTGGCCGACCCTTGGCATCGGGCAGCGGCATCTTGTCGTAGTCCAGTGACCACTGCACCGTCGCACAAGCCGGCAATTGTACGCTGACCAGCAGCTCTTCGCTGGCCGGAACTCGCGTATCGCTCACCTGTCGCAGCGAAGTGTAGGCGCCGTGGCGCGGGTCGCGTCCCGACGTCATCGCGAAGGTTCGCGCTAGCGTGCGCTCGATTGCCGACGCCGGCTGGCCGTCGCACCACAGCCGCAGGCGCGCCCGCCGAAAGATGTCGCCGGTCGGAAAGCCGTGGCCAACTCCAGGTGCCGAGACCGCAGCGGTAACGGTCGTGCCGGCCGCAGCGGCGCTCGCCCGCAATTCCACCCGCACGGAGCGCTGCATCTGTCCGGTGTCGGCGCCCAAAAAGCGGTGGCTGCGGCCCGGCTTGCCGCTCAACCGCGCTGTCTGCGCCATGTGGCAGTGCTGGCACGCCTGGCCGAGCCTGGCGGGTTGCGAGCGCGTCCACTCCGCAAAGGTGTCCTGCTGCGGCTGCGGCAACTCAAAGCGCCCATTGTGGTCGCGCTTGGGCGTACCGAACATCCCAAACTGGTGACAGCCGGCGCAGTAGCCCGCGGAGGCCATCTCTGGCGCGGCTTTGACCCCGTGACCGACACTGCCATCCGGCCGCTCGCGAACGCCAAAGATCGCGCCGTCGCGGACATGGCACGCAGCGCAGGAGACGCCGTCCTTTGCGAGCTCTTGCGCTGGGCCTTGGGGGTCGCCGTGGGGAGAATGGCAGTGCCGGCAGCGCGCAACTGGCTCTTGCCGATACGCATTCTGAAAGATCGGGTCGGTCCAGGCCTGAGCGTGCAGCGACTGGCGCCACTCCGCTGCGACTTCGGTGTGGCAATTGGCGCAAGTGCGCAGGTGCGCGGGCAGGGCCGTCGGGTCGGCGCGCAACAGGTAGGCTTCGCCTGCGTTGAACCAAGCCCGCCCGATGGTCCGAAACGCCTCGGCATTGAGCGCGGGCGCGACAAACGCGAGGGCCAACAGCCAACCGACCACAGAGCGGCCTTACGCCTGCGGTTCCGCGTCGCGGCTGCGGGCAACATCCCAGTACATCAGCGCGCCGGCGATGGTCAGGATCGGGCTCAGTGCGCAGTCGAGCGCCGCGCCCGCCCACACCAGCGGCTGCATGTCGGTGGCGCCGCCGACTATGCCAAGCGCGAGACCGGGCACCATTGCGGCCATTCCGGCAGCGAAGGTGACCAAAAACACCTGGCGCAGCTGACCCTTGGTCCAGGTCTCGCTGCGCGCCATCGCGGTGCTGGCCGTGCGGTCGCCGCCAAACACCACAGCTTCGTCGACCAGCGCGAGCTGCAGCCCGAAGTACACGCCCGGCACCACAAACAGCAGCAAGCCGACGCCGATCTTGAGGCCGCTCACAAACCGCGCTGCGAAAACGGGTCGCCACAGCGCAAAGACACGGCCAAGCGCCTCGCCGAGCGTTGGCGCCGGCTGGCCCTGGCGGTGCGCGCCCAAGGTCGATAGCACACCCGCCACCGCAAGCGGAGCGACCAGGCCCGCGCCCATGATGTTGATGCGCAGTTGGCCCCAGTTGGCCTCACCCGCCGCCACCGGATTCGCCTGGGCATACCATTGGGCCAGCGCCGACACCGGGCCGAGCACCAGCAGGCCGAGGCCGCCGTAGACCAACCAGTTGGCGAAGAACAGGTTCAGCGCTCGGCCCACCAGTTCAACCGGCTGGTCGATGCGCGCCGGGAAGTCGTTCGCCGGGGCTTCAGTTTTTGGCGGCGCGTAGTAGTCCTGCGGCATTTCGACCTATCCGGCGACCACGGGCGGACGCAACGCCGCGGAGCGTGGCACCCAGGCCCGTGCGTGTCAATTCAAGGACTTGAACAGAGGGTGGGATTGTTCAGGTACCTGAAAACACTTAGAAAATGCCGGCAGCCGCGCTGGACGCACTCAGTCGCCCGCCCGAAAGAGGGGGGGATTGTTCAGATCCCTGATATGACAGCGAGAACTGGCGGCTCGGCGACCGCCGCCCACCCCAATGTCTGGCAGGCGCCGTCATCCAACTGAATCCGATTTTGGCGCCGCGCGTCTGCGCAGCCCGGTGGCCCAGCCGGCGCGCGCCTTGACCCCCAGGCCGCGACCTGGGCAAATTGCCGGCGCCCGGCGTGCTACGGCGGACAGCGCGGCGGCGGGCCCCGAACGGAGACGCGGTGGAACTGGACCCCGAACGGATGCGGCTCAAGCGCATCGAAGAGCAGCTGCAGGCCGAACGCCGCAAGTTTGAAGAAGAGCGGCGACGGTTCGACGAGGAGCGCCGCGCAAGCCAGCCGTTGCCGCCCGGAGCGCAAGCGCAACCGAGTCCGGTGCCACCAACCGCCGATTCTGGCGCGCAAATGCCGTTGCTGCCTTCAGCGCCGATTCGCCCCCTGGCGACCCCGGCGTCGGCCGGCATGGGCAACAAGACCGCGATGTTCCTGGGCGGTGCCGGCGCTGTCTTGCTGCTGGGCATCGGTCTGCTGCTTGCCAAATCGCTGTGGTTTCCGCCCCCTGATGACGGTACTGCCGCCGCGGCGCCGACCGCAGACGCGCTAGCCCCGCCAGTTACTTTGCCACCTTTGCCGGCCGTTGCGGCGCCTGAGCCGGCTGCCGCGATCGTTGCCACTGCGGTCGCCGCAGCCCAAGTCGCCACGCCAATCGTCGAGCAAGCCACCGTGGCCGTAGTCACGCCGCAGCCGGCCGTGTCCGCACCGGACGAGTTGCCGGGCCAGCCAACCCCGGTCCTGGATGAGGCCGCCCAGCAGGCAGCCAAGAAGGCCGAGCAAGCTGCGCGCAAGGCCGAAGCGCTGGCCAAGAAGAAGGCCGCTGAGCGCGCGGCCGCCAAGAAACAGGCTGAGTTGGACAAAGAGGATGCGCGGCGACTTGTCGTGCAGGCGCAGTCAGCGACTTCGAAGTCGGCCAAGGTCGACTACCTGCGGCGCGCGGTCGGCAAGGACCCGGCCAACGTGCTGTATCCGCAGTTGCTGCGCCAGGCCGAAGCGGAACTGCAGGCAGAGCAACAAGCGCTGGCGCGCAAGCAGGCAGCAGAGGCAGCCGCCCGCAAAGTCTCGACAGAGCGGCCGCCGCCGCCCTCGGCGACCAACGCCCAAGAAGCCGCGCGGCTGGCCGAAATGGGCAAGCGCGCAACGTCAAAGGCCGTTAAGGTCATGTACTTGAAGCAGGCGGTGGCTAAAGATCCGCTCAATGTCGTCTACAAGCTGTGGCTCAAGCAGGCCGAGCAGGAGTTGGCCGCGGAGAACACGGCGCGCCCCGCGCCGCAGCCAGCGAGTCCGACCCCGCAGCCGGTTCCGGGGCGGGTGGCGCCTTCCGACGCGCAGGCGGCAGCCAACTACGCCGCCGCTGCTCAGCGCACCGGGTCGCGGACGCTCAAAGTGTTCTACTGGCGGCTGGCTTCGCAAAAAGACCCAGGCAACGCGTACTACAAAGCCCAGCTCAAGCTAGCAGAGGCGGAGCTTGCGGCCGAGAACGCGGGACGGTCGCGATAGCCACGGCAACGCTCACCGCAGCACACAATTGCGCAAACACCTTGCCAATACCCCGAAAACGCCTAAAATGCCGCCCCCATTTTCCGGCCGGGGTGGTCGGTGCGGTCGCTGCCATGCGGGTTTTGGTTGGCATTTTGTGCTTTGGCCTCGGGTTGGCCGGCTGCGTCAGCAATTCTTCGGGTCGGCCCAGCCTCGGGTCCGCAGCAACCGACGCGACCGCGGACGGCGTCGCCCAGTTGCCCGACGGCGGCACGACAACCGCCGGCGGCGACGTCATCCCTGCAAGTGACACGCCGATTGGCGGCCCAGATGGCGGCCCAGATGGCGACCAAGACAGCGCAGCGCCAACCGATACCATCCCAAGCGACACCCCTGCAACCGCGGAGACCACCGCAGACACGACCCCGGCCGGTTGCCAATCGCCGGCGGATTGCGACGACAACGACTACTGCTCGACGGATACTTGCAAGCCCGACGGCACGTGCGCCCATGCGCCAATCGCCAACTGCGTGCCGCCGCAACTGCCGTGCAACGCCACCAACCCCTGCAAAGCCGGCGTTTGCGACCCCGCGACCAACGCGTGCGCGGTGTGCCTGACCACGGCCGATTGCCCCAAAGGCAGCCTGTGCCAGGGCAAACAGTGCAAGCCGGCGCAAGCCTGCAAAAGCGACATCGACTGCAAGGCCACCAAGCAGGTGTGCGGCGCCGCGACCGGGCTGTGCGTCGATTGCAACTCAGGCCTGGACTGCGCGACCGGCGAAGCGTGCGTGGACAGCAAGTGCGTCGGTGCGGCGCCGTGCAAGTCGAGCAAGGACTGCCCGGCCGTCTGCAACCAGCCCAAGGGCATCTGCGTCGAGTGCGTCACCGCCGACGACTGCGCGGCCGGCAAGTTCTGCGCTGCGGATGGCAAGTGCGCGCAGGCCGTATGCCTGGGGCCGGCATGTGGCAGCGCCAACTGGCTGTTCGTGTGCAAGGCCGACGGCAGCGCCTACCAGACCGGCGTGACCTGCGACGACGGCGAGCCGTGCACCGACAGCGGTTGCTCCGGCAGCAAGGGCTGCCACAAGGTCGACAACGCGGCGCCGTGCAACGACAACAGCGTATGTACCGAGGGCGACGCCTGCGCCGGCGGCAAGTGCACTGGCAAGAAACTGGTGTGCGACGACGCCAACCCGTGCACCGACGACCTGTGCGATGCGACTGCAGGCTGCAAGTACCTCTCGAACACTGGCAAGTGCGACGACAACAGCACCTGTACCCAGAATGACAACTGCACGGGCGGCGCCTGCAAAGGGCAGGGCGTGAACTGCGACGACGGCAACCCCTGCACCACCGACGACTGCGACAGCAAGCAGGCGTGTCTGCACTTCAACAACGCCGCGGCCTGCACCGATGGCAACACCTGCACCGAAGGCGACGCCTGCAAAGACGGCAAGTGCGGCGCCGGCGCGACCAAGGCGTGCAACGACAGCAACACCTGTACTTCCGACAGCTGCGACCCCAAAGCCGGCTGCAAATACCTGTTTGTGGCCGCGGGCACGGCGTGCGACGACGGCAGCCAGTGCACCTTCAACGATGCCTGCACGGCCGGCGGCAAGTGCGCCGGCGCCGGTGGCAACTGCGACGACCAGAACCCGTGTACCGACAACACTTGCGACCCCAAGGGCGGCTGCCTGTTTCCGGCCAACACCTTGCCGTGCGACGACAAGAACCCTTGCACTGGTGGCGACAAGTGCGGCAATGGCAAATGCCAAGCGGGCGCCGGCGCTCCGTGCGACGACGGCAATCCGTGCACCGACCAGGGCTGCGACACCGCCAAGGGCGGCTGCTACTTCACCAGCAACACCGCCAAGTGTGAAGATGGCAACGCCTGCACTGCCGGCGACGCCTGCGCCAATGGCAAGTGCGCCAAGGGCGGCACGCTGCTGTGTGACGACAAGAACGGCTGCACCTCCGACAGCTGTGATGTGGTCAAGGGCTGCGTGTTCCAGGTAGCGGGGGCTTGCGACGACGGCGATCCATGCACGACGGACAGCTGCAACCCGGCCAACGGCGCGTGCAATCACGTCGCGGTCGCCAATTGCTGCGCGGCCGGTGCGGTCTTGTACAGCCAGTCGTTTGATAGCGGGCCGCCGGTTGAACTTGGCATTACCAACTCAACCGGCTTGGCCAAGAAGGGCTGGCAGGTATGGGAGCCGGCGTACAAAAGCGTCAGCCCCAAGGGCGTGCTGTACTACGGCGATCCCGCAGTTGCGACCTTCGACTTCGGCAAGTCCGACGGCAAGGCCACGTTCACGCTGGGCAACCTGCCGCCCAAGGGCAAGCAGTCGGTGGAATTCCAGATGTCGTACGAGGCCGAGAAGTACGTTGACTACGACATGCTGACCGTCAGCTGGGAGGCAACCGGCAAGTCGGCGCAGACGCTTTGGACCAAAAAGAGCCTGGGCACGTACAACTGCGCTTCGGCCTCGAACACCTACACTTGCGCCAACCTACCGACCGGCTGGGCCAAAGTGTCGGTCGCGGTGCCGGCGGGTTACACCACCGGCGCCAAGCTGGTGCTGACCTTCGACACCGTAGACAACCAGCACAACAACACCCTCGGCGTGCTCATCGATGACTTGCAAGTGATTCAGGCGTCGTGCAACTAGCTAAATCCAAATTGGTTTCTGCTTGGCCGCGCGCCGCTGGCGTACTGCTGCATCCGACTTGCCTTGCCGGTCCACACGGCATCGGCGATTTCGGTGCGGGTGCGCGGTTGTTCATTGATTGGCTGGCCACAGCGGGCTGCACGTGGTGGCAGGTGCTGCCGTTGGGTCCGACCGGCGGTGGCGATTCGCCTTACGCAAGCGGTGCCGGGCTGGCGGGCAACCGCTGGCTCATCGATTTGCAGGCATTGGTCGAAGCGGGTCTGCTGCGCGCCGACGAAGTGCAGCCGCCGCGTTTTCCTCCGCACAGGGTCGACTTTCCGACGGTCATCGGCTGGAAGCGCGACTTGCTGCATCGCGCAGCCGACCGGCTGCTGGCCGACCGGTCGCACCCGTGGGATGCCGACCTGTACGCGTTTCGCGCCCGCGAGCCGTGGGTCCTGGATGCCGCGTTGTTTCAGGCGCTGCGCGAGCGCCGCGATTACCGTCCGTGGTGGACCTGGGAGCCGGAATTCCGCGACCGCAACGCCCGTGCGCTGGCGGCGGCCCGCGAAGCGGAGCGCGCAGATGTGGATCGCTACATCGTGCTGCAATTCTGGTTCGACCGGCAGTGGCGCGAATTGCGCAAGTACGCAGCCGCCAAGGCAGTCCAAATTCTGGGCGACGTGCCGATCTATGTGGATGCCGACAGCTGCGACACCTGGTGCAATCGCGGGTTGTTTCAGCTGGACCGTCACGGCAAACCGACGGCAGTGGCAGGCGTGCCGCCGGACTACTTCAGCGAGTTCGGCCAGTTGTGGGGCAATCCGCTGTACGATTGGAAGGCGATGGCGCGCGACCAATACCGCTGGTGGGGCACCCGCATGGCGCGGGCGCTGCAGCTGTATGATGCCGTGCGCATCGACCATTTTCGCGGGTTTGCCGCGTGCTGGTCGGTGCCCGCCGATGCCAAAGACGCGCGCGGCGGCAAGTGGGAGCCCGGGCCGGGGCTGGCCCTGTTCACGTCGCTGCGCAAGCAACTGGGCGCGCTGCCGCTGGTAGCCGAGGACCTGGGCGACATCGACCAGCCGGTGCACGACTTGCGCGACGCCGCGGGCTTGCCCGGCATGCGCATTCTGCAATTCGCGTTTGGTGGTGCGGCCGACAGCCCGTTTCTGCCGCACATGCACGTACCTAATAGCGTGGTCTACACCGGCACCCACGACAACGACACCACAGTCGGTTGGTGGCAGTCGACGCCGGCAATCCAGGCGCATGTCGCCGACTACCTCGGCAAGCCGCTGGTCGCCGACGTAGCCTGGGAGCTCATCCGTTTGGCGATGGCCAGCGTGGCGCACACCGCCATCGTGCCGATTCAGGACATCCTTGACCTCGGCAGCGACGCGCGCCTGAACACGCCAGGCAGGGCCAAAGACAACTGGACCTGGCGATTGGAGCCCGGGGATCTCACCGCCAACGACGCCAAGCGACTGGCGGCACTGGTCAGGCTCTACGGTCGAACGCCTACTGGGCCCGCAGCGACTTTGCAATAAGCCCAAGGCCGCCGCCGACTGCGCCCAGCATCACCAGCAACAGCGGCAGCGGCGTCGGCTGCAAGTGCACGTGCAGACTGGTGATGATCTCGACCACCAGGCCAAGCAGGCTGGCGAACACCAACGCCCAGCCGATCCACGACCTGCCGTTGAAGAACAGCACGCCTACGCCCGCGATGAAGGGCAGTAGCGTCGCGCCGATGCTACCGCCTGCCCCGTAGTGGCTGCCAAAGTAGCCGTGCCACATGCCGCCGCTCGACACCATCACCCGCGAGAACAGACTCCACATGCCGCCGCCGACGAGCGCGCAGCCGCCGCAGAAGGGCACGATGCCGCCCGGAGTGCCGCCTGGGGTGTGCATGGTCCTCGCCTCGGCGCTGGCAATCGCGCGCGGGCAGCGTAGCGATCGACGGATTCTGCTGCAACCGGCGCAGCGCTAGCGCATGTAGACGTAGCCGATGGCCAGGCCGCCGACCCACTCGTTGGCGTTGTTCTTGCTGTTGCCGTCGGCGCCGAAGTTGTGCCAGAACTTGTCGCCGCCCGGTTTCGCGGTGGGGCCTAGGATCAGGCGCTTGTCGGATGCGCCACCGTAGCCGGTGTTCAACCCGCCGACGGTGAACGAAAACGACGTGTCCTCCCAGCCCGAGTGCGCCGAATACTGGCAGCCGCTCCAGGTTTGCCCGGTGGTCAGGTTCTTGCACAACTCGAGCGGTGAGTTGTTGCCGTAGTTGTAGAGCACGAACGGCTTACTGCCCCAGCGCACCTTGATCTTGTGGCCCTCGCCGTAGTCGGCGCCTTTGGTCAGGTTGTGAAAGAGCATTTCTTGCGGTGCCTGTTCGCTGTACCACTTGCCGCAGTACGACGCGTTGGCGAGCTTGCTGTCGGCCAAGTAGGCGCTGCCCTCTTGGATGACCAGGTTGTTGTTGTTGGCGGCGACCTCGTCGATGGTGGCGCAACGGGTCCAGCCGCCGCCATCGGTGGTCAGGTCGCAAAACACCTGCATCGCGACCACGCCGCCCGTGGCGCCATCGGGGTCGAGCCAGTACAGGCCATCCTTGGCGGAGCCGCCAGCCAGGACTTCCTTGCAGTTCTTGGCCGCGCTGTCGGCCGACTCGCCAGGCTTGCCGGCGCATTTGCCGCCGGTGCACGACTTGCCGTCCGCGCACGCACTGCCGGTGCCGTTGCACGCGCCCACGTCGCCGCAGTCGTCGCTGATCGGCAGGCCGCACGCCACCTGGCTCGCCGCCTTGCACTGGCCGAGGCAGCTGGAGATGCGCCGCCAGGCCGAGCCGTCGCAGAAATACAACCGCTGCGTGCCTTTGTCGAAGCTGACTTTGCCGCTGTCGGCCGGTTTGCAGGCCGCGGCCTTGATGTCGACACCGCCCAATGCCAGGGCGTTCGAGACGCCGACGTCGCCGGTGACTGCGACGTTGCCGCCCACCGCACCGCCCTTGACGGACAGGAAGGCCTCCGCTGCATCTTTGGCCAGCATGCCCAGGCTGACGCAGCCCGTGCACTGCAGCGCTTTGGCGAGGTCGGCGGCCTTGGCGTTGGCGGCCTCGTCGGCAAAGCTGGCGTTGTCGGCGGCCTTGGCCTTGTCGGCGAGCTTGGCCGTATTGGCGCCGAGCGCGAAGCTGGCGGGGCCGCCTGCGCTGTCCGACGCCGCCCAGTTGAAGCTGACGTGGTTGGCGCCGACCGCGCCGTTGGCGATCTTTTCACCCGTGACTGCGGCCTTGGCCAGGTCGTCGCTGCCGATGCAGCCCGTGCACTGGACGTCGCTGGCCACCGCGGCGTGGTTGGCGTGGACGGCGTACGGCGCGCGGCGGATGGGCACGCGGGGCAGTTCGGCCTCAGTGCTGACGGTGACGCCAATCCACAGCGGCTTGCCGGCGGCGAGTGTCGCGCTGTCGAGCTTGGTGTCGGCTGAGCCAAGCGCGACGGCGAAGACACCGTTGTTGATGGGTACAGCGATGAAAAGCTCTTTGAAGACCGCACTGCCGGCCACGGGTGCGTCGTACAGCACAAACGCCATACCGTAGGCGCCATCGCTGACAGGGCCGCCGCCAGACGACGTCACGCGGCCCTGGACGGCGAGTTCGACGGGTTCGGCGAAGGCGGGGACGCCAACGAGCAGACATGCGCCGGCAACGAGGGCGGTGGCGAGGGTGCGAGACATGACGGGCTCCTAAGCGCGCAGGGCGCCAGTGCACGGTACGGCTTGGGGGCGGTGATGGTCAAGACATGGCCGTGCAGTAGGGTTGTCGCGCGGGGCCATTTTCTGCCCTGCGGTCAAGCCAGCAGGCGCCATTGACGGCGCCCGCCGTCCATCGCAGCATCGCCTTGCCGCACGGGTTGGCGGCGCCGGAACCGCCACGATGGTTTTTCAAAGGGCTACCCGTCACCTCGTCGTGGCCCTGTTCGCACTGGCTTGCCAGCCCGCGCGCGTTGGCACCTCGACGCTACTGGCCGACTCAGCAACCGCCAAGCCGGACGCGGCTGCGGCCGACATCAGCAGTGCGGACGCTGGGGGTACCGAGGCGGGCGCCGACGCGACGCTCGCCGGGGCTGACGGCGCCACGGCGTCACCCGACCCCGTGGCGATGGTCGCGTTTCCCGCCGGCACCTACTACCGCGGCGCCTCGGCCAAGCAAGTGACCGCTGGCCTGTCCATGGAGGACGAGCTGCCACAGCACCAGGTGCAAATCTCTGCCTTTGCGCTGGATCAGCAGGAAGTGACGGCGGCGCGCTATGGCGCTTGCGTGCAAGCCGGCAAGTGTACGCCGGCCACCTCGGCCGCGACCAAAGCAAGCTGCAACACCGACGCGCCCGGCCAGGGCAACCATCCCATCAACTGTGTCAACTGGCTGCAGGCCGAAGCGTATTGCGCCTGGGCCGGCAAGCGTCTGCCCACCGACGCCGAGTGGGAGTACGCCGCCCGCGGCATGGACAGCGGGCCAGAGCCGCGCTGGTACCCGTGGGGCAACGAGGCGCCCGATTGCACCCGCGCCGTGATGAAAGACGCCTCCGGCGACGGCTGTGGACTCAAGGCAACCTGGCCGGTCTGCAGCAAGCCAGCCGGCAACTCGCCGCAGGGCTTGTGCGACCTCGCTGGCAATGTCTGGGAATTCACAAGCGACTGGTTCTATGCCTACGGCAGCGGCATCCAAACCGACCCGATTGGACCCAAAGCTGGAACCATCAAGGTCATCCGCGGCGGGTCGAGCGCGGCGCCGGCCGAGGGGATGCGCGCCAGTCTGCGCGGCACGCTGGATCCCACCAAGGCGTTCTCCGATATCGGCTTCCGGTGCGCCAAATAGACCTGGCGCGCCGTAGCACACGACCGGGGCGGGTGTTGGAGCCCTGACCCCGGCGCCGGTCGAACTGCCCGCGTGGTCGCACACGCCAGGCAACGCTCGGCGCGGCCACCAATCCATGACAATGCCAGTGTCGGCGGTGACCTTTTGGCGCATTGCCTGCGTTACCCTTTTGCCGTAGGCGGGACGGGAGCCGCCGGTCCAGGATTGCGCCGTGTCGGACCTGCTGTGGGTCGCCGAAGTGCAGTTCGCCGCCGCCCACATCCGGCGGCGCGTGCTGGCGCATACGCTGGCCCACGACGGCGGCTACATGAGCCAGGCGTGCAGCGCGGCTGACCTGCTGGCGACGCTGTACCTGCAGATCCTGCGGCTACCGCCGGTCGAGCTGCCAATCCTGCCGCAACCCTTTGCCGGCGTGCCGGGACCACGCAATCGCGCCTACCGCAGCGGCGCCTACTTCAACGGCACGCCGGGGCCGCAGCACGACCGCTTCTTTCTGTCGCCGGCCCACTACGCGCTGGTGGTCTATGCGACGCTGGTCGAGTGCGGGCGCATGGATCCCGCGGGCCTGGAGCAGTTCAATCTCGACGGTTCGTCGGTAGAGATGATTGGCGCCGAGCATTCGCCCGGTATGGAAGTGATGGCCGGGTCGCTCGGTCAGGGTCTGTCTCAAGCCGCCGGGGTGGCGATGGCCCGGCGACGCCGCGGTGAACCCGGCCGCGTGGTGGTGATGCTGTCCGACGGCGAGTTCCAGATTGGCCAGACCTGGGAGGCTTTGCAGGCCATGGCCTTTCACCGGCTGGACAACATGCTGCTGTACGTCGACTGCAACGGCCAGCAGTGCGACGGCAAAATCGAGACAGTGATGGCCATCGAACCGCTGCGCGCTCGCGTTGCCTCGTTTGGCTGCCGGCTGGCCGAAGTCGATGCCCATGACCCAGTGGCGCTCGCGTCGCCGGCTCAATGGGCACCCGACGGCCGGCCGCTGGTCGTGCTGGCCAACAGCGACCCGTGTCGCGGCCTGGAGCCGCTGCGCGCCAACACCCCGAAACTGCATTACCTGCGGCTGCAGAGTGACGTTGAGCGAGCGCGCTATCGCGCGGCCCTGGAGCACATGCAGCGGTGCGAGGTGCCGTGATGGACCTGTGCAGCAAAGTCCATGCCCGCAACCTCGTGCGCTGGGCCGCGGACAAGCCGCGGGTGCTCGTGTTGTCGGCGGACCTGACCAGCAGCTGCGAAGCCGACGCGTTTCGCGATGCCTACCCCGACCGCTTCGTCTCGCTGGGCATCGCCGAGCAGAACATGGTGTCCTTTGCCGCGGGGCTGGCGCGCGAGGGCTTTGTGCCTTTGGTGCACACGTTTGCTGTGTTCATTTGCCGCCGGGCCTACGACCAGGTGGCGATGTCGGTCGCCTACGCCAATGCCCCGGTCAAGCTGTTTGGCTTCTTGCCGGGCATCACCACGCCGGGCGGCGCGAGCCATCAGGCCATCGACGACGTGGCGCTGATGCGACAGTTGCCCAACATGACCGTGCTGGAGCCCGGCGACGCCACCGAGCTAGAATCGGTGCTCGATGTGATGGCAGCGGTGCCCGGGCCTGTCTATGTGCGCATGTTGCGCGGCGAAGTGCCACGCCTGTTTGCGCCCGACCAGCCGATGCGCTTGGACCAGCCGCGGGTGCTGGCTGAGGGTGACGACATCACGGTGTTTTCGACAGGCATCTGCACCGAAGAGGCGCAAAAGGCGGTGGCATTCTTGCAGTCTCGCGCAATTGGCGTGACCCACCTGCACGTCAGCACACTCAAGCCCTGCAATCACCCGAGCCTGCGGGCAGCCCTCGAGTGCCCACGCCTGGGCAGCCTTTGCATCGAGAATCACTTGCGCACGGGCGGTCTGGGTACGGTTCTCGCCGAGCTGTCGGCCGACTTGGGCATCGGCAAGCCGCTGTTGCGCCTGGGCTTGAATGACACTTTCGCGCACGGCGCCAGCCGCGGGTACTTGATGCGCGAGCACGGTCTGGACGCCGCGGCAGTTGTGCGCGCAGCCGAAAGCCTGGTTGGCCGCAACCTTGGCGTCGCGGCGGGCGAAATCGGCACCGCCCGCACCGTGTCGCTGCACTCTGCGGCGCGTGTCGAGGCGCTGTGATGGTCGCGGCCCACCCCTGCCAAACGCAGTACTGTGGCAGCTGCGACCGCTTTGCCGCTTGGTATCGGCTTGCGGGCAACGAGCAAGAGGCGCTGGCGCGAGCCCGCGAGCTCTGTCTGGAGCAGACCGTCGAGTTTCCTGGCGATCTGTTGCCGCCGGGGCCCATCGTGGACGAAGTTGTTGGGCGCGTTGACCGACTGCACCCCGTGCCCGGGGCGAACGGGCAGTCCTGGTTGGCGTTGGTTACTTTCTTGAACCACGACTCTGGCTCCGAGCTGACGCAACTGCTCAACACCCTGTTTGGCAACATCAGCCTTAAGGCTGGTCACCGCCTGGAGCGACTGTCGGATTGTCCGCAGATGTGGAACCGCTTTCGCGGTCCGCGCTTCGGGCCTGCCGGGCTGCGGGAATTGCTGGGTGTCCACGATCGGCCCCTGCTGTGCACTGCCCTCAAGCCCCTGGGGCTGGACGCCGAAAAGCTGGCGGCGCTGGCGTACCAATTCGCGGTCGGCGGTATTGACATCGTCAAGGATGACCACGGCCTCGCAGACCAGCCGTTTGCGCGGTTCGCGGACCGGGCGGCGCGGTGCGCACAAGCCGTGCAGGCCGGCAGCGAGCGCCTGGGTCGGCCCATTCTGTACGCGCCGAACGTCACCGCGCCAGCCGGACAGCTCGTCGAACGCGCCCACCTGGCCAAACGGCTCGGCGCCGGCGCGCTGCTGGTGTGTCCGGGCCTCGTGGGCTTTGACGCCATGCGGACGCTCGCCGACGACGAGGCGCTGGGCTTGCCCATCCTGGCGCACCCCGCGCTACTGGGCAGCCACGTCGTTCACGCCGACAGCGGAATCGCCCATCGCGCGCTGTTCGGGCAGCTGATGCGCCTGGCCGGCGCCGACGCCGTGATCTATCCGCACCACGGCGGCCGCTTTGGCTTCAGCCTGCAGGACTGCCGCGACATCGTCGACGGGGCCACCTCTGCGCTCGGCGCCAGCAAGCCGACGCTGCCGATGCCGGGCGGTGGCATGACGCTTGCCCGCGTGCCCGAACTGGTGCGCTTCTACGGTAACGACGCGGCGCTGCTCATCGGCGGTGACATGCTGCGCGGCGGCGCAGACGTAGCCGCAAATTGCCGTCGGTTCGTGCAAGCCACAGTGGGCAGCGTGCCGGCGCAAGCCTCGACAGCCCTCTACTGAACGCGATACGGTGAGCGCGGCGCCGCCTGTGGCGCCTGGAGAATTCCATGCCCGATACGGTTTTGCGCCTGATGACCATGTTGCGGCACGTGCCGCGCCAACCGTCCAAAGTCAGCGCCGCTTGGCTTGAAGGACAGTTGCTCGAAGCAGGCTATCAGGTGTCGCGAAGGTCGCTCGAGCGCGACTTGCTCAAGCTTTCCAAAGTGTTTCCGCTGACCATGGACGCACATAAGCCGCGCGGCTGGTCGTTCACGGAGCGTTCGGCAGTGGTGGACCTGCCGTCGATGGACGTGCACACGGCTCTGGCTTTTCGCATGGCGGAGGCCCACCTGCAGCAGGTATTGCCAGCGGCGACGCGCGCCTCGCTGGAGCCGCATTTTGCCCGCGCCCGGCTGGTGTTACAGGCGGCTTCGGGCAACGCCTTGCAGGCCTGGCCGGCCAAGGTACGGGTGCTTCCGACCGGGCTCGCGCTGCTGCCGCCTGTGCTCGATCGGTCGGTGTTGGAGAAGGTGCAAGTGGCCCTGTTGACCGACAAGCGGCTCAAGCTCCACTACCGGCGCCGCGGCGAGAGCGAGACCAAGCACTACGTCGCACACCCACAGGGGCTCGTCTGGCGCGGCGCGGTCGGCTACTTGTTGTGCACACTGTTCGACTACAGCGACGTCGTCCAGCTTGCCGTCCACCGCATCGAGGCGGCCGAAGTCGAGAAGGCCGCCCGAAAACCTGCCGCAGATTTTTCGCTCGACCGCCAGATCGCGTCTGCCGAGCTCGATTTTCTCCTCAGCGACGACATCCTGGCCCTCGAACTGCGCATGCCTGAGTTCGCCGCCGTCAAGCTGCGCGAGACGCCGTTGTGTGCGGATCAGGTGCTGTGCGAACTGCCCGATGACCGGGTCGCCATCAGCGCGCGTGTGCCCGACACGGTGCAGTTGCGCACCTGGCTACTGGGGTTTGGCGCCAATGTCGAGGTGGTCGGACCGCCGAAGCTGCGCCTCGAAGTCGCCGAACATGCCCGCCGCATGAACAGGGTCTATCAGTCAGGCTGACGCCACGTCTGCCGTAAAGTCTACCACGCCAGGCCGGCGCAAAAACTGCAGCAGGTGTACGGTCTCGCCATCGCGCAGCACGCGCAGGTCGCGGCCCTCACAGACCAGGCGGTTGCCGAGCCTCAGCGGTTCGACGATCGCGCACTCGAAAGCCAGCAGCGCCAGACGCGGCACGAAAGCCGCCTGGCCGGCCAGCTGCGTCGGCCCGACTACACCCTGGTACGCCCAGCCATCGGCAATCGCCCCGGCGCCGAGCAGCACGGCCGCGCGGTCAAAGCCCTGGGTCACGACGACTGACTGCAGCAGCGGCCGCGCCGCCGCGAGCCAGTCTGGCGCGGCCTGCCCCACCAAGGTCGCAACTGCCAAGGTGTGCGCAAGCGCCGCCGGGCAATCCGACGAGCAGGGCAGAAAGCTGCCCAACCGCGCCGGCACCACCGCCCAGTTTGCCGGCCAGGCAATGGCGGTGCGACGCTGAGTACCCACTCGGTCGGCGACCAGCGTGGCGTCATCGCGGTCACCGCCGCGCGCAAACGCTTCGACGCAGCAGGTCGGATACCCGAACCACAGTCCGAACTGGCGGACGGCCTCGTCCTTGGCACCGTCTCTGCCAAGCAAAGCCGGGTCCAACGCGGCCGCGGCACTAAGGTAGCGGTCTTCCAGTGCCGCAAACACGTGCGTGCGCGCCTGACCTGCGACGCCCGGCACCGCAGATTGCACAACGCAAACGCAGAGACCCTGCCCCCGCAGCGCGTCGACGGCGCCCGCCACGCGGCTAGCATCGGGGACCTCGCGACGCAGCAGCACGCGCAAGCCCGCCTTCAATTCCAGCGCTTCGCGGTCGCACGCCGTGGCAGAGATCGGCCACGGTGGGTGCGCCGGTGCCTGCCGGCTGCACAAAGCCGCGCGTGTCGCATCTTCGAGCCGAACCGTCGGCCGCAGACCCAGGCCGCTTAGCAGGCCCGCCCAGCGCCGCTCGGCCTCTGCTGGCACAAGGGGTTGCAGGTCATCGTGCTCCAGCACGGTGTTCTCTGGGGCCCCATCCTCGGCCAAGGGCACGCAAACGGCAGGGTTTGCCAGCGCCTCGGCCCGACCTGCCCAGGCGGGCGGACAGCCCGGGCAGCGATCCGCCAAGGCGCAGGTCGAGCAGCCCCGCAGTCTCGTGAAGCGGTCTGCCTCCTTTGCGGTGCGTTGCGACGACAGCGCAAAAAGCGCAGGTGTCCACGCCGGTGCGGCAAACAGGCAGGGTGGCAGTTCCCAGCCTTGGGCCTGCTGCAGCGCAGGGCCGTCGTGCGGTTCGAGTGTGGCAGCCACCGTCAGTGCCCGGACGACGGCGGCCAGCGCTGCCAGTTCGCACGGCCCCGCCGACTCGCCGATGGCGCGGACCAGCACCCGGCGCAGACGGCCTTTGCAGCCGCTCGCCAGGCGGCCCGCTCGCTGGCACAGGTCCGTCAGGTGAGCGGTGTTGGTCGCGACCAACGCCACGGCCAGATCCACGTCCACGCCGGCGCTGAGCAGCGCGCGAATACCCGCCGCCGTTCGCTTCATATCCCCGGCGCTGCCGGTGATCGCATCCGCCGTGTCGCTGTCCAACGAGTTGAGCGCAACTTCGGCCCGACGCAGCCCGGCCGCGGCCAGTTGCCCGGCCAGCTGCGCGTCGATGCGGCCAGCGTGCGTCTGCAGTGCGATGTCCGCGACGCCCAAGCGACGCGCGAGCGCAACCAGGTCAACCAGGTAGGGCTCAAGTGTCGGCTCCGCGCCGGTCAGCACCACGGCCTTTGCACCCGCCGCCACGGCCGACCGCAATTGCGCGGCCGCGGCCTGGGCGCGCAACCGCAACGGCCGCGAGTCGTTGGCGCGGACGTCGCAGAAGCCGCAGGAGCGGTCGCAAGCGCGCGTGAGCGACAGGTATCGAGTATCCACGAACCTGCTCGGCCAAGCAGGGCACCAGCCCGCCGCCAGAGAATGTGTAAAGGTTTGTGCGCCGTCAAGAACGATCCCCCCCTTTGTTCAAGAACGATCCCCCCCTTTGTTCAGACCCATGAAATCACAACAAATGTCCGATCGGTTTTGATCGCGGGCGTGCAGGCTTGCCGAACGCCGCCGGAACGCGCAAATTCCCCGCCCCGGCCGCTCTTGCGGCCCTGGTGCATCGATGTCCGGCCCTCGCAGCGACGACCTCCAGCAAGCCACGACCACCGCGTTTCCCAGGCTAGAGGTCGGCGACCGGCCCGCGATGTTCGGCTGTTTTCGCGTGCTTCGCCCCGATGGGTCGGTCATCGCCCCCGACGCGGCGCTGCAAAACGGCACGGGTGTCGCCGACGAGGACGCGCTGGCGATGCTCAAAAGCATGGTCCGGCAGCGCGCCATCGACGAACGCATGTTGGGCCTGCAACGCCAAGGACGCATTGGGTTTTATGGCGCCGCGACCGGCCAGGAGGCGGGCACCATCGCCGCTGGACATGCGCTGCAGCTGCGCGATTGGGTCCATCCGGCGCTACGCGAGGGCGGGATCGCGCTACACCGCGGCTATCCGCTCAAGACCTACCTCGCGCAGATCTTTGGCAGCGCCGACGACACCTCGACCAAGGGTCGGCAGATGCCGTGCCACTACGGCAGTAAGGACCTGAATTTTGTGACGCTTTCCAGCGTGATGGCTACCCAGATGCCGCAAGCGGTGGGCACGGCCTACGCCATGGCGTTGCGGCACGAGGCGCCCGATCGGCCGATTTGCTTGGGCGCCATCGGCGATGGGGCGACCAGCGAAGGCGATTTCCACGTGGCGTTGACGTTCGCCGGTGTACTGCGGCCGCGCGGGCTGGGCTTGCCGCTGATTCTGTACGTGCAGAACAACCAGTGGGCAATCAGCACGCCGGTCGAGAAGCAAACCGCCGCCACGACCCTGGCCGCCAAGGCAGAGGGCTATGGCCTGGTCGGTGTGCGCGTCGACGGCAACGACGCACTGGCGCTACTGCGGGTCATGCGCGCGGTCGCCGATCATGTGCGGGCCGGCGGCGTGCCGGTGCTCGTTGAAGCGCTGACCTACCGAGTGGGCGCGCACTCGACTTCTGACGACCCCAGCCGCTACCGCGACGAGTCGGTCACGCGGGCGTGGGCAGCGCTGGATCCGATCGACCGGCTGGGGCGGTACTTGGTCGGTCGCAAAGTGCTACCTGACGACGGGATCGCGCTATTGCGCGCCCACTACGACGACGAAGTGCGCGAGGCGCTGGCTGCCGCCGAGCAAGTGCCGCCTGTAGCGCTGCAGACGCTGGTTGAAGATGTCTACGCTGAGGTGCCGCCGGCCTTACAGCAGCAGTTGCTAGCGATGACGGCTGGCTGAGGCGTTGCAGGTATGCGGCGCGTGATGCTCAGGCCGCGCGTGCGCGACAAGCCTGCGTAATCAGTTGGAAAACCGCAAGACTGCCTCAAGATCCGTCGGCACGCCCAACGCCGTGAACGCCCGCTCGACCTCCGCCGGGTCTGCCAGTTCAACCCCTTGAAACAAGTGGCCAACCCGGCCGGCTTCGTGCAAGCCATCGACGCGGACGGCGTCGACGCGACAGGCCAGCAGTTCGGCCAGTGCCGACGCATTGCGCGGGTAGGCGGGTTGCACTACGGCAAACGTGCGCAGGCCGGCGGCCCTTGCGCTGTCCAAGATAGCCAGGCGCTCGGCTTGGGTCGCGCCACGCGGTTCGATCCGCTCGAGTAGCTGAGGATCTTCGGTCGGCAACGACACCCCCACGGCAGCGGCCGGCAGCTGCGCAAGCGCATCGAAGTCGCGCAGAACCAGGCTCGATCGCGTCAGCACCGCGGCGGAAAATCCCGCAGTCGCCAACACTTGCAAACAACTGCGCGTCAATTCCAGGCGGCGCTCGACGCCAACGTACGGGTCGGTAATGACCGGCGAAAAGCACACCGAGCCCGGCCGGACGGTCTGCACTTCGCGGGCCAGAACCTCGGGGGCGTCGACCTTGGCGTCGATCCACGCACCCCAAGGCCGCGGCGCCCGGCCGTCGAGTGCGCGCACGTCGTCCGCGCGAAAGCGCGCATTGCAGAACTGGCAGCCGATGGTGCAGCCGATGTAGGGGTTGATGGCGTAATCGGTCGGCAGGTTAGGGCTGGTGACCAAGACGCGGTCGGCGCGGACGTGGCGGACGGCCGGCTCGGCTTCGCCCGGTGTTGGCCATAGTCCGTCGTCGAGCGCCTGCAGCCTAGCCACGGCGTGGGCCAGCACCTGCCGCTGTCGCGCCGTCAGGGCGTGGGGCTGATGGGTCAAGCGCAAACGGCGGGTGCGCGCAAAGCCAGGGTCTGGCGCCAGATCGGCTTCGATCCACAGCGGCCCGTCCGGGCCGTGCAGCTCGAAAGAGACGCCCTGGTCCAAGTCGAGCGCAAAGAACGCATAGCCATGGGGCAGCGGTGCTAGGGCCGCGGCCCACGCTTGCATCTTGGGCCGTAGCCTGGGCGCAAAGGCCTGGATTGTCTTGACCGAACGGTGCAAGGTGTTGGACCGGCGCCCCAAGGCGCACCGGCTTTCTACGCCGACGTGACGACACCGTCAATTGCGGACTAATTGCGGACTTGCACGATCTCCCCCATTGTTCAACTGCACCCACATCTCGACCTGAGCGCTGTCGGCGGCGGCCAGGCCGGCGTCGTCGGTCACGAAAGGGCCAGATGCCGCGCAGGGGCGCGGCAGCAGCACCATACAGAATCGCCTTGAGGTGAGATCAAACCTGCCGCAAGGAAGGAGCGACGAGTCGGCTTGCAAAGCCGCGAGTTTGCGACCCACTGAGCAAGCAAGAACAGCGATCGCAGATGACCTCGGGTCATCGCGATCCTGTATA
>SXRM01000059.1 GCA_005792545.1 Pseudomonadota bacterium
CCCCTGCACCGCCCGCGGCAGCTCCTGCGCCGCCAGCGGCCACCGGGCCGTAGCGTCCCGCGACGCCGCCAGGGCGACCACCGACGCCCTGCCCACCGCTGCCCGGCGTCCGTCTCCACACGGGCGGCGGTGGGGCGCGGCCCTTTCCGGCACCACCCCACCAGACCTTGGCACCCGGCGTGCCCGGTCAAACGACTGCGAGGACTCCATGAACAAGCTTCTCTTTCCCTTGGCCGTCGCCGCGCTTGAATTGGGCGCCTGTGGCAAAGCCGGACCCGCGCCCGAAAACCCGGCCGTCGACGGGCCGGCCAGCATCGTCGTGCCAGCGGTCGAATACTCCAGCAAGCCCGAGGACATCGCCAAGGGCGAGCAGGTCTTTACGGGCAAAGGCTGCAACGCCTGTCACAAGATCGGCGGTGGCAAGCTGGTCGGCCCCGATCTGCAAGGCGTGACCAAGCGCCGCAGCATCAAGTGGCTGGCGCGCATGATCGCCAAGCCAGAGGTCATGATCAAAGAGGACGAGCAAGGCAAAGAGCTGTTCAAGACCTACATGACGCCGATGGCCAACCAGAACGTCGACTTGAACACCGAGTTGCCGACGTTGCTGTCCTACCTCAAGTCCAAGGAGTAGCGCCGCGTTCGGCGCAGGAAGCGTGCCATGTCGCTCAGTACGACCCGCCCGGGCCTACCCACCGTCATCGCAGCCCGTACCAGCCAGGCCGGGGTCGCGAGCACCCCCGCCAAGCACGGCAGGCACACCGCCTGGGCCTGGCTCGCGCTGGCGTTGGTGGGGACGGCGGTCGGGCTGTTCGCATGGTCGTACTTTCTGCCGTGGTGGCAGTTCAAGCTGTTCGCGCCCCAGTACCCGGCCGGCTTGAACCTGGAAATCTCGCTGACCGGCCTGGGTGGCGACGCGCGCGAGATCAACATGCTCAACCACTACATCGGCATGCGCGGCCTGGACGAGGCGGCTGGCGTAGAGCGCAAGCTGGCGGCGTGGGGCGTTGGCTTGCTTGGCGTGTTGGTGGTGGCGCTGGCGCTATGGGTCGGTCGGCGCTACTCGCCGCTGCTGGTGTTGGCGGGGCTGCTGTTTCCACTGGGGTTTGTCGGCGACAGCTTCTTTTGGCTGTGGCTGTTCGGCCATAGCATGGATCCGCACGCCCCGCTGAACATCCCGGCCTTTACGCCAGCGTTGTTTGGCGGCGGCCACATCGGTCAGTTCTACACCTGGGCTGGGCCGCTGTGGGGCTTCTGGGCGGCGCTGGCTGGCTGTGGCGCGTTACTGTTGGCAGTGCTGGCTCGCCGTGGCGCCTGCGCGCAATGCCCGCTGGCCGACAACTGCGGCAAAGTGTGCACCCGCAGCTTGGTGGGTCGCACGCCGACACCGGGAGCAACAGCGTCATGAAACGGGCCGGAGCCATCGCGGTTTGGCTGGTCGGGACTTTCGCCTCGGCGTTGACTGTGGGCTGCACCGACTCGGACCACCACGACGCCGGCTGGGTCGATGCCAGTGCATATGGACCGCGAGCCGCAGAAGCTCCCGTTGGTGCGATTGTGGCGAACGATGCGTCAACGCTGCGCAGTCTCCTAGCCGACCCAACTGGGCCGCGCGACATCTGGCTGCGCAACACGACATACCGCGGCGACTGGATCATCCGGCGTCCAGTGGCGCTGCACGGCACGGGCGGCACGGTGCTCGCCGGATCTGGCACCGCGACGGTGGTCGAGATCCTGGCCGACGACGTGACGCTGACCGATTTGCGCCTGCGCGACAGTGGCTCGCGGCACACCGCAGAAGACAGCGCGCTCAAGGCCACCGGCAAGCGCATTGCCCTCGTGCGCCTTGCGGTCGACGGCACCCTATTCGGTCTCAGCCTGCAGCAATGCAAGTACTGCCTGGTGCGTAGTTGCGTCGTCACCGGTCGCGCCAAGACCTCAACCATGCCCGGCGATGGCATCAAGCTGTGGGAGAGTCCGCACAGCCGGGTCGACAACAACCTCGTGCGCGACAGCCGCGATCTGGTCGTGTGGTACTCGCGCAACGTCACCCTGACCGACAACGTCGTGATTGGCAGTCGCTATGGCGCCCACTTCATGTACGCCCACGACAGCTTGGTGCAGGGCCAGCGAGTGCGCGACAACGTGGTCGGCATCTTCGTGATGTACAGCAACCGCTTGCGCGTCGTGGGCAACGAGCTGTCTGGCGCGCGCGGCGCGGCGGGCGTCGGCATCGGCTTCAAAGAGAGCGACAGCGTCACCGTGCAAGGCAACTGGATTGTCGGCAACACCACCGGCGTCTACCTGGACAACACGCCGCGCGCCCCCGATCAACCAGTGCGCTTCGTCGGCAACGAACTGGCGCTGAACGACGTGGCATTGCGGCTGCATGCCTCGCCCGCTGGCCTGGCGTTTGCGAGCAACGACTTCCACCACAACGGCGAAGTTGTCCACGTCGACGGCGGCGGCAACGCGCTGGGCGTGCAGTTCACCGGCAACCACTGGACCGACTACATCGGCTATGACCGCGACGGCGACGGCACCGGCGACGTTGCCTTTGAGGTCAAGCGGTTGTCGAGCGAGTGGGCCGACCACAAACCGGCGACGCGGCTGCTGCACGGCACGCTGGCGCTGGGACTGGTCGAGACTGTAGCGCGGGCCGTTCCGGTGATGCAGGTTCACAAGGCGCTGGTGGATCCGCGGCCTGCCATGGCCCGGCCCGCTGCGGTACCGGAGAGGGCGCAATGATTGCTATCGACCACGTCAGCCGGAAATTCGGTGCGGTCCGGGCGCTCGACGACGTGACGCTGCGCATCGGCGACGGCGAGCGCGTGGCCTTTGTTGGCGTCAATGGCTCTGGCAAGACCACCCTATTGCGGGCGATGGTGGGTCTACTGCCGGTGGGCGGCCAGGTCACCATCGACGGCGCAGCGGCCGCTGGCGGTGGCGCACAAGCGCTGGCCAATGTGGCGTACATTCCGCAGATTGCACCGCCCATCGAGGCCCCTGCCGGCGAGGTCGTGCGCGCCTTTTGCGACCTGCGCGGCATCGACGTGGCCGAGGTGACCACGCTGGCAGCGCAGTTTGGGGTGTCGCTGTCGGCCGTCGCGCGCACGCGTTTTCGCGACCTTTCTGGTGGCACCAAGCAAAAGACGCTGGCGGCGTTGGCCCTGGCCGCGCGGCCCAAGATCTTGGTGTGCGACGAACCGACCGCCAATCTCGACCCGGCGGCGCGAGCCGCCTTTTTCGCGCACGTCGCCAACCGTCCGGCCGACAGCACGCTGGTCCTGTGCTCGCATCGTACCGAAGAGGTGCTGCACCTGGTCGACCGCGCCGTGGAACTGCGCGAAGGCAAAGTAGTCCGCGATGTGGCGCTGACCGAACTGCGCCAGACCTTGCGGGCGTGGCGCCTCGAAGTAGATCTCAAGGCGCCCGACGCGACGGTGCACCACTGGCTGACCGAGCAAGGTTTTGTGGCCAGCGACCCGCTGCGCTGGGGCCGACCGTGCACGCACGACGAGAAGCTGACCCTGACGGCGGGGCTGTTCGGGCGCCATGCGGGCGCGGTCGCCGACTTTCGGGTGGTCGCGGGCAAGGAACTGGCGCTGCACGACGCGGCGCCGCTCGAGGGGGCAACATGAAGTGCAGTGAACTTGCGCTTGGCTGGTGTGCAGCCGCGCTGGTCGCCTGTGGACCGTCGACGCCGGAGCCGCAAGACCCGGTGTGGGGCAAGCAACCGTGCGCGCACTGCGCCATGGTGGTCGACGACCGCGCGCACGCCGCGCAGTTGGTCACCGAGGAAGGCGACCGCCACTACTACGACGACATCGGCTGCATGCTGGCCTGGGATGCCGAGCAGCCGCGCCTCGCCGTCGTCCGCTGGGTCCGCAACCCGGCCGCCGAACTCAAAGCCGCGGGCGCTGCCGGTTGGCTGGACGCCGAGCGCACGGCCTACCGCACCGACGCGCAGACGCCGATGGACTTTGGCCTGGAGGCTGCGGCAACCGGCGTGGACCTCACCGCCGCGCGGGCCAAGGTGGCCGCCCGCCTGCTTGCGCCCCCCGCGGGAGGTCGCCATGACTGAGATCGCGCTGACCCTGCCCGCCACGCTGCCGCGGGCCGCCCAGCCCCGCCGACCGACGTCGACGTGGGGCCGCCTGCGCGCGCTGCTGCGACTGGAACTGGCCGACGCGGTGCGATCGCGCTGGGCCTGGTTTGCCGCCGTCGCCTACGGGCTGGTGTTCGGCGCCTTCGTGTGGCTCGGCCTGCGCGAATCGAGCGTGCTTGGCTTCACCGGTCTGTCGCGGGTGGTGCTCAACGTCTCGAACGCGGTGGTGGTGGCTGTGCCGCTGGTCGCCCTGGTCGCCACCTGCCAGGCCGTGGTGCGCGCGCGCACGACCGGTCACCTAGAGTTGGTGCTGACCCAGCCCTGCTACCGCGGCGAGTGGTTCGCGGCGCTGGTGCTGTCGCGACTGGCGGTGCTGGCGGGGCCGCTGCTCGGACTGCTGCTACTGGCGCTGCCGGTCGGCCTGTGGCTGGAGCCGGGCGACACCGCGCTGATGCCGCTGATTGGGCGGGCCGCGGCGCTGGCCGGCAGTCTGGTGGTGTGCTTCGCCGGCATCGGGCTGTGGTTGTCGGCGCTGGCGCGCACGGTCGAGCGCGCCATGGTGTTTGGGCTACTGGCGTGGCTCGCGTCGGCGGCGCTACACGACTTTGCCCTGCTGGGGTTGCTTTTGCAGTTCAAAGTGCCGCCCGAAGTGGTGTTCTGGCTGGCCGCGTTCAACCCGATCGAGGCGGCGCGGATTGCGGTGCTGGCGACGATCGACCCTGACCTGACGATTCTGGGCCCGGTGGGCTTTTGGGTCGCGAGCGCGCTCGGACCCGCGGCGACGTTTGCGGTAGGCACCCTGTGGCCGCTGTGCGTGGGTCTGGTTGGGCTGATGCTGGCGGCGAGCAGCGTGCGACGAGCAGATGCGGTGCTGTGAACCGGTCAGCGACACGGCCATGGCAAACCGACACCAAGGCGTGACAGCAGCCACCCATCAACGGACTATTTTATCTAGTGACTGGCGCCGGGTTGGCGCCAGGTCAGGGCCGACTGCGCGCCCGATGGTCAGCGGCGGCTTAGCTGGGGCAGGCATTGGAGGGTTCGTCGTGAAGAAATCAATCCTGGCAGGCGCCGCGCTGGCGCTCGCCCTTGCGTGCAACAAGACTGCGCCACCTGCGCCAGCCGCGCCGACACCTGCGCCAGCCGCGCAACCGGCCCCTGCCGCTGAACCGGCACCAGCCAAAGCCGCGGAACCTGCTGCGCAAACGCCAGAAGCGCCCAAGGCCGCCGGCACGGGCACCGCGCTCGACATCGCGATGGGCAGCAAGGACCACACCACGCTCGTCGCCGCCATCAAAGCCGCAGAGCTGAACTACGTGGTGGCGAGTCCTGGCGGAGCCTACACCGTGTTTGCGCCGACCAATGCGGCGTTCGACGCGCTGCCGCCGGGCACCGTCGAGGGCCTGCTCAAGCCAGACAAGAAGGCCGATCTCGCCAATGTGCTCAAGCACCATGTGTGCGTGCCAGCGTTGCAGGCGAGCGCGCTCAAAGACGGCGCCACGCAGTCGATGGCCGACGGCAAGACCGTGACCTTCCACGTGCAAGGGGACAAGGTCCTGGTCGAAGACGCGACCATTCTGGCCAGCATCACGGCCGCCAACGGCGTCGTTCACGTCATCGACAAGGTGCTGGTGCCCAAGGCCAATTGAGCCACCAGATCGCCGTCAGTCGCTGTCGTCGCCCACGTCACCTGTCAGCACCGGCCCGGCCCGCAGGGTCGCGCCACTCGCGCCGCCAAAGATGACCTCGAGGTCGCCGCGGGTCAGCGTCTTGACGCCCTGCCCTTCGGCTTCGATGGCACTGCTCGCGAGATAGCGCTTGCGCATCTGCAGCTGCAAGATATGGTCCTCGACGCTGTCTTCGACAGCCAACCGCACCACCAGCACGGGCTTGGTCTGGCCAATACGATGCACGCGGTCGCTCGCCTGCTGCTCGACCGCCGGGTTCCAC
>SXRM01000060.1 GCA_005792545.1 Pseudomonadota bacterium
AACACCATGGCCTGGATGTTGACAGCCGTGCCCAGGTCGTCGGCGATCCCGTGCAGCTGCCGGTAGATCACGGCCCGCGAGTTGCCCCACGAGTCGAACACCGCGCACACCGCCGTCGCCAATTGCGCGATCGGGTCGTCGGGAAATGCCGCGCCCGACTGGCGCACGACTTCGGCCTCATAGTCGTCGACAAGCGTCTGCAAGGTAGCAGCAGAAAGCTCTGCGTCGGACTTGACGCCTGCCTTGCGGCGCGCGGCCTCCAGCATCAACTCGAAGGCGTGCATGTCCAAGCCGAGCACGACGTTGCTGAACATCTGCACGAACCGCCGCAAGCAATCCCAGGCAAAGCGCTCATCGCCGGTTCGCAGCACAAGTCCCTGCAAGCTTTGGCGGGTCAGGCCCAAGTTGAGCACAGTGTCCATCATCCCGGGCATCGACACCGCGGCACCCGAGCGCACGGACACCAACAGCGGATCGTCGGGGTCGCCCAGGCGCTTGCCCATCTTGGTCTGCAGAGCGTCGAGTTCGGCCATCACCTGCGGCCACAAACCCTCGGGCACGGCGCGACCGGCGGCCTGATAGGCATTGCACGCGGCGGTGGTCAGGGTGAAGCCCGGCGGCACCGGCAGGCCGATACGCATCATTTCTGCGAGGTTGGCACCCTTGCCGCCCAGCAACGCGCGATCCTTGGCGCTCCCCGCCTCAAACGGTTGGACAAACGCGACGGTAGAATTGGCGGCGGTCATGGTACTCCTGCGGGGTCGGGCAAGCCGAGCATGCGGCGGCTTGTCTGCACGTAATCCAGCACGCGCACGGCGGTTTCTTCGACTGCTTTGTTGGTCACGTCGATGACAGGGCAACCCAGGCGCTTGAACACGCTCTCGGCGTACTCGATTTCGGTCAAAATGCGGGCCAGATCGGCGTAGTTCTGGCTGCGCGCGACGCCGGTGCCGGTCCCCATGGCGCGCACCCGCTCGGCGCGGATTCGCGACAGGTGCATCGCGTCGACCCGTAGGCCGACCATTTTCCAGCGCGGCACCTCTAGAATCTCTTTGGGCAGGCTGAGTTCAGGGACAAGCGGCAGATTGGCGACCTTGTGGTTGCGGTGGGCCAGGTACATCGACACCGGCGTCTTGCTGCAGCGCGAAAGCCCAACCAGCACCACGTCGGCGAGCAGGAAGCCCCGCGGGTCGCGGGCGTCGTCGTACTTGACTGCGAACTCGACGCTTTCGACCCGTTGGAAGTACCCGGCGTCCATCTGGTGGATGAGGCCCGGCTGCAGCCGCGGCGCCACGCCCAGGACTTGCGTGAACCCCGAGATCATCGGGCCCATGATGTCGACGGCAACGATGCCGTGCTGCTCTGCCAGGCGCGTCATCGCTTCTTGCGCCGCCGGCACGATGAGCGTGTACACGATGAGCGTGGGCCGCGACTGCGCTTCGAGCACGATGCCCTCGATTTCCGATGGGTTTTTGACCATCGGAAAGCGCCGGACTTCGACCGCCCCATCGCCCAGTTGAGCCGTGAATTGCGACAGCGCAGCCCGGGTGACCAGCTCGGCCGTCTCGCCGAGCGAGTCCGACACAATCAGCACTTGCGGCTTGCCGGCGTCGACGATGGGGATGCGTGCCATGGAGAGCTGGCTTGGCGGGCGCCCACCCCGACTGGCCGCGAGGCTAGCACGAAAAGTGCGTTCGGTCGCGGCCGGCAAAACCCGCTACACTTGTGCCACGCCGCCACCGCGCGGACGACGGAAGCACCGATGGTCGTCGCCGATTCCCAACCCAATCGCCGCCCTCGGCTGGGGGCAGTCGCGGTGCTGGTCATCCCGGCGCTGCTGTTGAACGCGTGCCTGTCGACGTCGTACGAGGTGCCCCGCGACGAAGTCGAGCGGCTGGTGCAGCTACCCGCTGAACAGCGCGGCAAGGCGATTCGGGCGGTGCAGCGCTTCTCGATTTCGCGCGACCTGACTCCGGCGCCCGCGTGGGGCCAACCGGCGGACGTGGCCGGCGGTGGGCCAGCCGTGGTCGCGGCACCTGTGACCGGGGCGTCACCGTATTACACGGGGTGGTACCCGAACTACTACGGTTGGGGCCATCCCTACTACGGTCCACAGCTGTGGATTGGCGGGGGTTCCTCGTCGGTCGAGACGGTGGGGCCCGCCGGCAGCGGCGCGCCGCGCACAGGCGCTGCGAGGTCCCCGGTTGGATCGTCGGTCGGATCGGCTTTGGGAAAGGCCGATCGCGATTCCGCGCGAGCCGCAGCGGCGATCCTCATCGCCAGCGCCATCGTCATCGGCGCGGCGCTCGCCGTCAGCGAAGGTGCCCGCTACGACGGCACGGTGGCCGTGCACCCACACCACCCGGTGCACCTGCTCGGCGATGGCGGCGATCGCATCGTGGCGCTAGACGAGCTGCAGCTTGGCGACTTGCGCGATGACGCCTCGGTCATTTTGGAAGGCACAGAGGGCGCTGGCATGTGGCTGCGTGGACGCGCACCGTTGAACCGTCCGGGCTTCACTTACAGCATGGGCGGCGGGTACTCGGGTCTGCAGCTGCGCCAGGGTGCACTGGTTTCCGGCGGATCCGCGGAACTTGGACTAGGTGTCTTCATGTCCGACTGGCTCGGGCTGCTGTGGCGCACCCAGTTCATCGACGGCATCCAAAGCGGCGGCGACTACGTTGGCATCCGCACAGGCGCCGAGGTGCAAGCGATACCCGTGGCGCTGGGACGCCTGCACCTGGGCGGCTACGGCAGCTTGGGCTACGAGTTCGCCAAAGCCGGCGGCGGTGCGTTGCCGTTCACCAACGACGATCGCCTCAGCTTTGGCGGTGGCGCGGTCATCGAGTTCGAGTGGACCACGCGACTGGCGGTCTACTTTCGCTACGGGCTGCAGACTGCGCTCGTCGGCAGTGACACCGGCACCTGGATGACCGGCGGCTCGCTCGGCCTGACCGTCTACTGACCCTGCGAGCCGACGGCCTCGATGACGTGGAACATCGCCGGCTTGCGCTGCCAGACGTGGTAGACACGGCGACCGGTCGAACCCCAGCCGTCGCTCAAGTGGTCGATGACGGTCGCGTCCGCCGACCAAAACCGGGCCGCCAGGTCTGCGCTCGGCACCGCGTCAGTGGACGCCCAATTGGTGAGCATCGGGGCGAATTCGCTCGACAAGCGGTCGTGCAGACTCAGCCACGGTCGGTCGGCGAGGCTGCGCACGATCGCGGCCTGCCAGGCACGGTAGGCTGGCGTTGCTGCCAACGTCTCGCCACGCTCGCGTGCGACGGCATCGGGGTACAGCGCGACCAGTTGCCCGAAAAAGTTGGCAAACAGCACCGCGGCATCCGGTTGCCCGGTGAGCAGGCGCTCGGTGTTGTCAGTCCACGATCGCGAGCCAAACGGCGTGAAGTAGTCCTCGGTATCAAAGCGCCAGCGCACGGCGGGGAAACGGCGCCGCAGCAGCCACCGCGCGACCGGATCCGGTTCGACGGCGACGACCTCGGCAAAGCCCTCAAGCCAAGCTGAAGGCAAGTGCCAGCCGGCACTTGGACCGACTACGACCAGGCGGCCCGTTGGCTGCCGCCATTGCCCTAGAATGGCAGCAACGCGTGCGGTGTACGGCGCCCACAGGGTCCGCCGCCAGCGCAGGGCCTGCCAGTGGTACCGCACGCCGCCGGCCACGTTCCAGGCGCTGTGCCAGGCTTGCCAGGGTGACAAAGGCTACCTCACCCGTACGGCGAACGCGCCGACCGCGTCGCACAGCGATTGCCGCAACGCAGCGTCGGCCGGCGCAAGTGCCCGTTCATCGATCGACAGCACCGATCGGGCGCCCCAGACCGCATTGCACAGCAGCGCCGAGCGCACTTGCGTCAGCTCAGTTCGCTCGACGGTTCGCCGCGACACCGGCCTGCGCGCGGACAACCACGCCACGGTAGTGCTGTCGACGGCGCCGCACGCCGTGCCCGGTACGACCCACTGGCCATCGTCCATGGCCAGCAAGAGCGCAGCAGTCGGCGCCTCGACCAGGTGGCCGCGCTGACAGACCAGCAGCGCATCGTCCGCACCCGCAGCGCGTGCCGCGTGCCGCGCCCACCACAGCATGGCGTCGGGCCGCTTGCAGCCAGCCAGCGGATGCCCGGCGCCGCAGCTGGTAGCGACGGTCGCCAGCCTGACGCCCGCCTTGTCTTGGGTTGGCTCGTCCGCGACAGCTGCCACGACGCGCACCACCGTCTCAGCGGGCGGTCCCAGCAGGTGCGAGCCGCCGTCGGCAACGAGTTCGATCCGCAGGCGCAGACGCTGATCACCCAACCGCGAGATCGCGTCGTGGATGCGGTTCTCCAGGTCGTCGTCGCTCGGGACCGGCAGACCGACTCTCGCGGCGTCGCGCCGCAGGCGCTGCAAGTGCAAGTGCCACGTTGGCGGTGCGCCACCCTGCCACAGCAGCGTAGTGAATACGCACTCGCCGCTGCGATCGCCGCGCAACAGGGCGTCAGGCATGGAGGCGCTCCAGCAGGGAAAGTGCCCTCAGCGCGCCGACCGCCTTGCGGCAAGTCTCTACCCACTCGCTTGCGGGGTCAGACTCGGCCACGATGCCGGCGCCGACATCAATGCGCGCTGCGCCGCGGTCCAAGCGAAGCGTGCGGATCGCCACCGCGAAGTCGTCCACGCCGGCCGGATCCAAGCAGAACGTTGCGCCACAGTACGGCCCGCGCTGACGCCGCTCAGTCGCCGCAATTGCCTTCATGGCTTGGACTTTTGGGCAGCCCGTCACGCTGGCCGGTGGCAGCGTTGCCCGCAGTACCTCAGCAATGTCGCGAGTGCGCAGGTTTCCCTCGACCTCACTCTCCAAGTGCCACAGGGTGGAGTAAGGCACGGCTTGCAGCAAACTCGTGACCACGACCGACAGCGGTGCGCACACTCGCTGGATATCATTGCGGGCCATGTCGACGATCATGGTGTTTTCGGCGCGCTCCTTGGGCTTGGCCAACAGTGCTGCAGCGAGCTGTGCATCCCGTTCGGGGTCATCACCGCGGGCGGTCGTGCCTTTGATGGGTCGAGTGGCAATACGGTCGCCGTCGAGCCGCAAGAAGCGCTCCATCGAGCCGCTAGCCACGACGCGATTTGGGTACCCGGGCACGCAAAGCGCCCATGCCAGCGGCACCGGTTGCGCAGCCATTAGAGCGGCCACCACTGCGCTGGCGTCGCGCTCGCCGACCCGCCCAGCCGCCGCAGTGACGGTCAGGTTGACCTGGTAGAACTCGCCGGCCGCGATGCGCTCGACCAGGCCGGCGACATCGCGGCGATAACGCGCACCCTGGCGGCGCAAAGATTGCGGCGCCAGTGGGGCGTTGGTGGCTGGCAAGGCCGGCAAGCGTGCAACGCGGAGGGCTTCCGGCCCGCAAATCCACCACGCGGCGTCGGGCCAGCTGCGTCGCCCCCCGCAGGCGACGCCCTCCAACGCAGCGCCGATCTCGTAGCCGATCCAGCCCACAGCAAGGTGGCCGGCGGCGCGATCGCTTTGCAAAGCGTCGAGCACCCGTTGCGCACTGCCACGCAAGTCACGGTGATCCAGTCGGAAGTGGCGCTGCCCGCTCGCGCCAACGCGCGGCAGCCACGCCGTCTCGCCCGGTTGCAGGCCGAGGCGGTCGCACAGACCCCAACGCCGCGGTCCCTCGCCGCCGATGGCCCATGCTGCGCGTCCGTCCACCCACGCTCCGCGACCGCCTCGTCGGCGCAAGGCCGGCATGGTAGCGTGGCGCGGCCGCCGCGTGTATCTGCCCGCCGGCTTGGGCGGCGCACTGGCGAGCGAGCCTTCGCGCTTTGCCTATTTCGGTCGTGCCGCCCCGTGTCCCTGTCTTGCGCCGACTATCTGAACTCGATCGAGGCATGCTTTGTGGCCCTGCGCGGCCGCGGCGTGCTGTGGGCGCCGACCGATGCTGCACTGGCTGCCTCCTGGCACGATCAGGGTGTGCCCATAGGCCTTGTTGTGCGGGTGGTTGGCGCGCGCGTGCGAGCCTGGCGATTTCGGCACGGCCACGACGCTCGCATGCCGCTGCATCTGGGCTGGTATGCGCCGGCGGTGGCCCAAGCCGTGCGCGCCTTGGGGCCGTTGGTAACTCCGGTGCAGTTGGTCGCCGATGTGCAGCCCGAGCCTGGGCTTTGCGCCGCGGAGTTGCTGGACCCCCTCGAGCAGATGCTGACGGAGACGACGCATCTGGGCCTGCGCCACGCCTACCGGCAGGCCTGGGACACCCTGGATCGGGCGCTACGCCGGCCGCTCGATCGCGACGAGCCCGGCGACCCGGATGACGATCTCGCCGACTTGCCGCCGTTTGATGCTGCAGTCGCCAAGGCCGAAAACGTACTGCGCAAGACCCTGGTCGCCGCACTCGAAGACGACGAGCGTGTCGCGATGGACAGCGCCATCGCTCGGGAGCTTGCGCCCTTGCGGGGCTTGATGTCCAAAAAGGCGTTGGCTGTCCAACACGCGCAGCGCTGCAACACCTGGTTGTCGCGACAGTTCGCCGTCCGTTGGCCGACGGTGGACGGCTGGGTCGATCTCAGCGACGCAGGGTGATAGCGTAGGCGCCACTCCACGCGACCGATGACCATGGCCCACTCCGCCCGCCCCAGCAGTCCCCGCATCCCGAGCTTGCAGCCCGGCCTCGACTTGGCGAGCGGCTGCGCGGCCGAAGACATGGGCGACCGCTGCAAGCTGTGCGACGAGGGCCTGGTCATCGCGCCGGCTGGAGACCACGCCTTTGCCGAAGTGTGCAGCCATTTTGGCCAGTGCCGCTTGTGCCGCGGCAGCGGTCGCCGGTCGAGCCGCGATGCCCAGGGCTACGAGTTCTTTGCTCCGTGCACGCTGGCCGGGTTGCGGCGGCGCCAGACTCTGTTCAATGCAGCTCGGCTGCCGGCGCAGTTTGCACGCGCTACGTTTCGGTCGTTTGACCGCACGCATCAGGCCGAGGCGCTGATGCTGGTGTCTGGGGCGTTCAGCCAGTTGCGCGCGCATGGTCGGGACCGCAGCGGGCGGTTGAAATCGCAGCTGCGTGGCGTGGGCTTGAGCGGTCCGCCTGGCGTCGGCAAGACTCACCTGCTGGTGGCGCTGGCGCGCGAATTGGCGCTCGACATGGGGCTATCCGTGCAGTTCAGCGATTTTTCGCGGCTGCTGTGGGACCTCAAGGCCTGTTACAGCCGCGGCGACAGCGAAGCGCAGCTGCTGGCGCCTTTGATTGCCGTCGATGTGCTCATCATCGACGAACTGGGCAAGGGCAGGGCCAGCGAGTGGGAATTGACCATTTTGGACAACCTCATCTGCGGTCGCTACGACCGCGGCGCCATGACCTGCGTTGCCACCAACTTCCCGCGTGTCGAAGCAGGTACCCTCTCTAACGCCCAAGCGGACAAGCTTTCGCGCGATCCGGACACGACGCCTCTGGAGACGCTTGCTTCGCGCGTGGGGCCGCGGATTGCGTCTCGCCTGGATGCGATGTGCCAATGGCACACCATGAGCGGGCCCGATGCGCGGCCGGGCACCTGGGCTGCGCCGCAAGCGGTGCGCAAGACTGGGTCCCTGGTTCGGCCGTGATCTGTCCCCGGTGTGGCGCGGATCAGCCAGACGCCGCCGACTGCCGTGCGTGCGGCGTTGTCGTGGCTAAGGCGCGCCCGGCAGGTGCCCGGCCGTCGCCACTGCCACCCGCACCCCTGCCCGAGTCCCCAAGGGTCGCCAAGCCACCAGCCCCCGAACCCCAACGGGTCGCCAAGCCAGCAAAGCTGCAGACGCAGCCGTCGCCGCCGCGCCCAGGCGCCGTACACCTGTCCAGCGCCGATCGCGCCGCGCTGCACATCCAGCTTGCGCGCTTGCTGCAATCCGGTGTGGCCTGGCCGGAGGCGCTTCATCTGGCTGGCGAGGTGCTCGGCGGCCGGTCCGCGGTGCATGCGCGTTCCGCGGCAGCGAACTTGCAGCAAGGCCAACTTTTGGACGAGGCACTGCGCAGTTCTGGCCTTTTCGATGCCGTCGATCTGGCGCTGGTGGCTGCCGGTGACCGCACCGGCCGCACAGTTGAGCTTTTGCACCGCAACGCCGAGCGCCATGGCCGCGCCGCTGAGGTCTGGCAAGGCGTGCGCGGCAGCCTCGGCTATCCGCTGTTCGTGGTGCTGTCAGCCTGCGTGCTGATGCCAGCGCCGGCGCTGTTTACCGGTGGCCTGGCGGCGTATTGCCGTGCTGCCGGTCTCAACCTCGGGGTCGTGTTTGGCGTTGCCGGCCTGGCGGTGTGGTTGGTGCGGCGTGCGCCTGGCTCACCATGGCTGGCAAGCGTCCGCACCGCGCTGGAGCGCGTGCCATTGCTCGACCGGGCCTTCGGCGCGCGTCGCTGCGCCCTGGTGTTCGAAGTGCTAGCCCACGGCTTACACGCCGGAATTCCACTGCCCGACGCTGCCCGCCTGGCCGTCGCGGCTTGCGGCGACCCTGTAAGCGCGCGCTGGCCTGACGCGGTTGCCCAAGCCGTGCACACGGGGGCGCTTTCGACCGCAATCGCCGCCATACCCGGTGCCACCCAGCGAGCGTGCGCAACGGTTGCTGCCGCCGAACGCAGCGGACATCTGCCAGAGACGTTTGCCGAGCTCGCCGCGCAGGCGCGCGCCGCCGTTGCCAGCCACGTTCGCCTTGCCACGCTGGCGTTGCGCGGCTTGCTGGGCGCTGCGGTTGCGATCGCTATCGGCTGGCAGGTCATCAGCCAGGTCAAAGCGATGACCAGCGACCCGTTTGCGCTGGTCCCCGGTGCGGAAGGCGATGAACTGCGGCGCGAAATCGACCGCGCCATGCCGAGCCTGCGCAAGCCCGCCGGGCCCTGACGTTGCCCGCTTCGCCGGCGCACGCTACCATCGCCCCGGCCCAACGTGGGATGCAAAGTCGGATGCGCGTAGTCCTGTACAGCTTTGGGGCGCTGGTTGGCGGTCTTGTGCTTGGCTGGGGCGCCGGCTGGATGCACATGCGCGACCATCGTCCGCCCGAGCCCCAAGGCCCGCCCCTGCCCGGCGTCGAAGCTGCGCCCGTGTTCGAGGCGCAGACCGCGCTGTTTGCCGACATGGCCGCCGCGCAGACCGCCGCCCAAGCGCAGGAACTACGGCAAGTGAGCAAGGCCGCCCAGCCCGCGGGCGTCCTTGCCGAAGCCGCTGTCAAGCCTTCAGATCCTGAATCCAAAGAAGCCAATCCAGTCATCATCTTGCCGCACGGACCCGGCTTTTTCGCCGAATTGGACCTTGCCGCAGCGGGCCTGCAGAGCGTCCCCGTCTATGCCGGCAGCCTCGCGCGCGATGGCCTCGCCAACCCGGCGCAGACTGCCAAAGGCAGCAAGATCGGCGCGTTGCGCGGTCCGCTCGCCAGAGTCGAGCTGCTGCACATCGGTTTTCAGAAAGACGCACTGCCGGCGGTCGTGCACGTCAAGACGCCCGAGGGCCTCGAAGGGCTGGTCGTGGTGCGGGTCGCCAAGAAAGGCCAGCCGGAATCGGTGATTGCGATTCGGCCGTTGCCCTCTGCCGCCGAGCCTGCGGCGCCCTATACAGGATCGCGATGACCCGAGGTCATCGGCGATTGCTGTTCTTGCTGGCTCAGTGGGTCGCAAACTCGCGGCTTTGCAAGCCGACTCGTCGCTCCTTCCTTGCGGTAGGCTTGATCTCACCTCAAGGCGATTCTGTA
>SXRM01000061.1 GCA_005792545.1 Pseudomonadota bacterium
CGAAGCGGTCGCGGTCGGGCCACGCGGGATCGCTCGGATCGAAGCGCAGGTGGTTGCGCCACAGTTCGACGGCGAGCTCGGCGCAGCCAAGCGGCATGCCGGGGTGGCCGCTATTGGCGGCTTGAATGGCGTCGATGACAAGGCCTTTGAGTGTCGCGACGGCGCGGTCGTCGAGGCTGCGATCGGGGGCGGTGGACATGCTGGCTCCGTGCGGTGCAGGGGGCGCGCAGTGTGCCACGGATGACCCCGGCTGAACAGGGCGCGGCGGTCGGCTGCTCCCCAGCAAACAGTTGAAAAATCAAGCAGGTGACGCTGAGCGGTTGCGCAAACGGCTATCGACCGCCATGCTCCCGGTTGCGCTGGGCTTTCCCCGCCCGGCGCCCACCTCTTCGAGATCGCATGGCATCGCAGGCCCGCGTCGTTGTTGTCGGCAACGACCCCGACATCTTGCAGTTGATCGGCCAGGTGGCGCAGCCGCTGGGTTACCTGACCTTGCACGTGGTCGCGACCGACGAGTTGCAAAAGCGCCTGGTCGACCTGCGGCCCGAGCTGGTGATCCTGGACGGCGACTGCGCCCTGTGCCGCGACAGCGACACGCTGCTGGCCATGGTCGACATCGTGCGCGCCTCGCCGCTGCGGCCCCAGGTGTTGCTGATCGTGCGCACCGACGACAGCCTGCGCGAGCGCATGTGGCGGCAGAGCGCGGCCGATGATCTGCTGGACAAGCCGGTGGAGACTTTGGACCTGCACGTGCGCGTGCGGTCGCTGGTGCGCGTGCACCGCTTGACCGCGCAGACGCTGCGCGACCGCGACACGCTGAACGCCCTATTCGAGCTGTCTACTTTCAGCAGTGCCTGGGCGGGTGCCGACGAGGTGCTGCAGGCCCTGGCGCGGCGGGTGTCGGAGTGGACGGGCCTCGACCACGTGGTCGTAACGCTCGGCACCGCCAGCCAACCGGAGATTGCGGCCGAGTGCCACCAGCGTGGCAGGTCGGGAGGCCATGCTTTCCTGGAGCGCCGCCATGCCGAGTTGGTGGCCCGCGCCGAGCAACTGCTCATCGACGAAGCCGAAGGCGTGCTGGTAGGCGAGAGTCCGGCAAGCCTGCCCTACGTCGGCGTGCCGCTCAAGGCCCACGGCGGCACCGTCGTCGGTGGCTTGCACGCCTGGGGTGGTGGGCCGCTGCCGGGCGGTACCCACCTGCGGGTGCTGCGGGTCGCCGCCGAGCGCATCACCACCGAGATCCAGGTCCACGAGTCCAACCGCAAGCTGGAAGAGATGGTCGAGGCGCGCACCGCCGACCTGACCGCGGCCTTGGAACGCCTGCGCACGGTCAACGCCCAGCTCATCGAGGCCAGCCGCGACACCGTGATGCGGCTGGCGCGCGCCGCTGAGTACCGCGACGGTGACACTGGTGAGCACGTCGAGCGCATGTCGAGCTACGCCCAGGCCATTGCCCGTCAGATCGGCCTGAACGCCGAAGACCAGGCCCTGCTCAAGCTTGCGGCGCCGATGCACGATGTCGGCAAGATCGGCATCCGCGACGCCATCCTGCTCAAGAACGGCCGACTGACGCCCGAAGAGTGGGAGGTGATGAAGCAGCACCCGACCATCGGTGCGCAGATCCTGCACGGCTCGCGGTCGCGCCTGTTGCAGATGGCCGAGGAAATCGCGCTGTCGCACCACGAGAAATGGGACGGCAGCGGCTATCCGCAAGGGGCACGCGGCGACGCGATTCCGCTCATCGGCCGTATCGTGGCGCTGGCCGACGTGTTCGACGCCCTGACCACGCCGCGCGTGTACAAAGACGCGTGGTCGGTTGAAGAGGCGGTGGCGCACATTCGCCGCGAGTCGGGCAAGCACTTCGATCCGCAGGTGGTCGAGGCGTTCGAGCAGTGCTTGGATGGCCTGCTGGACATCCGCAGCCGCTTCGTCGAGCCCGTCGCCCACGGATGATGCGCCCGCTGCTGGCCCTTGCCTGCCTGGCCGCGGCAGCGAGCTGTGGTCGTTCCGAGCCTCCGGCGCCCAGCGCTACCCCGCCCGCTGTCGCGTTTCCAGCGCCGAATAGCGCATCCCTGCCCGCAGCAGCGACCGACCCAACGCTGGGCCTGGGCCCCAAGGCCGACCGCCGTCGTCGCCCGCCGGCAGTCATCGGCGGCTGCGGCAAGGCGTGCAGCACACCCGAAGCCGCGGTCAGCTTCTTGCTGGTGCAGCTGCAGAGCCAGCGCAGGGTCGAAAGCCTGCGGCCGCTGTTCGACTGGTCGCTACTGGCCGTGGACGGCGCGGACCTCGGCAACGGCTGGGCCGAACTGTGGGCGGACCCCAACCGCCACGGCGAGCGCGCCGCTCAGATCGACGCCTGGATCGCTGGCTGGTCGACTTGGGTCGACAAGGTCACCGATCCGCACGCTCTGGCGCGGGTGACCTCGACCGGCATTCGCTTGCGGATGGACCCGGCCAATTCGCAGCGCGCGGTTGTGCACGTGCGGCATCCCCTATCCGACCCGGCAGCCGGCGAACCGGTGTGGCGGTGGGTGTTCGGGCAACGCGGCGACGAGTGGTTGGTGGTGGCGATCGACCACAAGCCGGGGCCGGCGCAGCCGTGAGAGCGCAGAGCGCTGGCGTCCTGGCGTGGGCCTTGGCCTTCGCGGCCTGCAACGACGGGCAGCCCGGCGTAGCTGCGACCTTTGCTGCCAACTGCTATCCAGCCGACCTGCAGCCGTGCCCAGAGGGCGCAACTTGCCCGAGCACGGCCCAGTGCCTGGCCGGCCCTGGCTGCAAAGCCCAAGGGTTCTGCCGACCGGACGGCTGGCAGTGCAGCCCAGGCTGCGACGGCGACTGCGAAGCGGCGCATGTGTGTCAATGGCGTGGAGCCTGCAAGCGCGCGCAAAGTCAGTGCGTCGCATCCAGCGAAAAGCGCTGCCAGCAGTCAGACTTCTGCCGTTGGGAGGGCCACTGTCATTTGGGGCAGGCCGATGGCCTGCCAGCCTGCGTGGCGCAGTCCGACGCCGACTGCAAGCCATCGGATCAGTGCGTACAAGACGGCGCCTGCACGCACCTGGCCGGCCGCTGCGTGGCCGCGACCAAGGCCGACTGCGAGAGCGCCCAGATCTGCAAGGTCTACGGCAAGTGCAAGCCCGACTCCGGGGTGTGCAAGTAGCGGCTGCCGTTGCTAGCCCTTGGCGTAGTAGAAGCGCTCGCTGGCGATTTTGCCGCCTTGCCACCGCCGCACCGCGACCTGCGCCATCTGCATGCGCGGCATGCCCTTGAGCTTGACGTCCATGACCCATTCGCTCAGCGACGTATCACCGTTGACGGCCGCCGACAGCAGCTGCATGCCGTGGAATTCCTCGACCATGCCGAAGAACTGCAGCTCGCGCTGGCGGTTGGCGTCCTTGCCGACCGTCGGCGCTTCGCTGTTTTCCTGCATGGACACATCATCGGCATAGAACTGCTCAAACGCCGGCATTGCCTGACCGGCGAGCAGCATCTGGTTGAGTTGAGCATCGAGTTCGGCGTGGTTGGCCATGGCGGGTCTCCTGGGTGTGGCTAGCGCCCGGCCAGGATTGGCGGGCGCCTCCATTCTAGGTTGGCCACCCACGCGAACAATGCCGGTTGCCGTGCCCAGATTGTTTCGGGTTCGCAGCTAATTGACCGGCCACGGCGCCGACAGCGCGGCGTCTAGCAGTTCCTCGGCCAGATCGGGGCCACCTTGATCGCGGATCTCGTGGATCCCGGTGGGGCTGGTGACGTTGATCTCAGTCAGCTTTTCGCCAATCAAATCAATGCCGACGAACAGATGGCCGGCGGCGCGCAGTAGCGGCCCGATGGTCTCACAGATGCGCTGCTCGGCGGCGGTTAGCGGCGCAATCTGGGTGGTGGCGCCGATGTGGATGTTGCCGCGCAGGTCGTCGGCCGGCGGAATCCGCAACAGCCCGGCGCGCGCGACGCCGTTGACCAGGATCACCCGCTTGTCGCCCTCGCGTACGGCAGGCAAATACTGCTGCGCGACGATGAATTCTTTGCCCTGGCGCGTCAGGATCTCGACCAGCGAGCGCGCGTTCAGGTCGCCCGGGTGCACGGCCACGATGCCGTTGCCGCCCGAGTAGCCCAAGGGCTTAAGCACCATCGAGCCGCCGACGTCGCCGGCAAACGCCAGAATCTGCTTGATGTCGCGGCTGAGCAGGGTCTTGGGTGCGAGGTCGCCAAACTGCAAGAGCGAGGTCTTCTCGTTCCACGAGCGCAGGGCTGCCGGGCGCGACCACACCCGAGTCGTCGCCGGTGCCAGGTCCAGCACGTACGTTGCGGCGATGTACTGCATGTCGAAAGGCGGATCCTTGCGCATCCATACCACGTCGAACGCGCCCAGCGGTAGCGACTGCACCGGGCCCAGTTCGTGGTGATCGCCCTGGCGCTTGCGCACCATGGTCTGTCGACAGCGCGCAAAGCCCTGCACGCCCACGGCGGACAGGCCATCGGTATCGCAAGTGTGGATCTCGTGGCCGCGCAGTTGAGCGGCCCACATCAGCGCGAACGAGCTGTCTTTGCCGATGTCGATGGGTCCGAGCGGGTCGACGACGAACAGGTGCCGGGTCATGCGGTCCTCGCGGATGGGCCGGCAAGGTAGGCGCATCCCAGGGAGGCAGCAAGAGCCATGGCTGGCACTACACCAATTCGGCCCGACCGCCCTGAATCTTGTCCATCAGCAGCTGAATCGCGTCTTGGATCTGCTCAGGGCGCGGCGGACAGCCGGGAATGTACACGTCGACCGGAATGATGTGGTCGATGCCCGGCACGGTCGCGTAGTTGTCGTAAAAGCCACCGGTCGAAGCGCAGGCGCCGAAGGCGATGACCCACTTGGGCTCCGCCATCTGCTCGTAGATCCGCTTGAGCACCGGCGCCTGCTTGTGGGTGACCGTGCCGACCACCATCAGCAGGTCGGCCTGACGCGGCGTAAAGCGCGGCACTTCGCAGCCAAAGCGGGCAATGTCGTGCTGCGGCGCGTTGACGGCCATGAACTCCATGCCGCAGCAGGCCGTGACGAACGGGTACTGAAACAGCGAGAACTTGCGGCCCCAGTTGACCACCGCCTCGACCTTGGTCAGCAGCAGATTGCCACCCAGATCGTTGCCGCTTGACCCGCCGATCGACAGGTCGCTTGCGCTCGACAATTCGCTCTGCTTGTACATCAGGCCCATGGGTGTCCTCGGTCGGCCGGGCCGTTGGCAGGCGCGGCGGGTTGGCAATGCTGGCCAATTGGGCCGCAGGCGTCAAGGCAAAGCCGCTGGCTGCGGGGCCATCCGTGCGACTGTGCGGCCGTTGTGGCGTTCGGACGGTGGCAGCACGCGCTCACGTCCCCGTCGCAGCCGCAGGCAGCGTGACATTGGCCGACCCGATGTCGGGAACCACCGCCGCCAATGCCTGCTTGTAGCTGGCCAAAAGCGGCTCTGGCGCCTGCACGACCCAGGCCCAGTCGGTGCCCACTGCGGCCACCAGCACCCCGGTCTGTCGCCACACCCAGCGGCCGGTCCGATTCGACTCCTCCAACGCGCGGTAGTCCCCTTGGTCAAGCGTGAAAAGTTGATCGCGGCGGCCGAGCAGCAGCAGGCCCTCGACCGGCAGCGGAAAGCACGCCACCCGCCGTGTGCGCAGCGCCCACGCCGGGTCGGTCAGTTCGCCTTGGCACATGCCCTTGCCCGGCGCCGAGGTGCCACGTCGCAACTGCAACGGCACGCGCAGCTGCAGGTCGTCAAAGCGCACGGTCTCGGTCGCCACCTTGCCCAGCGGCATCGGTCGGTCCAGGTGTGCCGCGGCCAGCGCCACAGCGCAAGCGACCAGTGCCGCTACGGCAAAGGCCGTCCAGCGCAGCCACGGCGCCGTTCGGCGGGCTGCAATCGCCGACAGCGGCATGAACTGCGGTCGGAAGGCACTGCCGAGCAGGATTCCGCCGAGCGCGCCGCCGGCATGGGCCAGTCGGTCGGTATTGGGGCCTCCCAGCCACACCAGCAGCGCCAGCGCCCCGGCCGGCACCGCCACCATCCGCACCCGCATGCGCGATCCGAGCTGCGGCAGCAGCTTGACGCCCAGGCCCACCAGTGCTCCCAGCACGCCCAGCACCGCGCCCGATGCGCCGACCGTCCACCACGGCCCCGCCTGGCCGAGCACCGCCACTGCGCCGCCGATGGCGCTGCCCCAAAAGATGATCCACAGCCGCGCCCCGCCGTACGCCGCCTCGACCGGCCGGCCGATGACCGCCAGCATCAGCAGGTTGGCGAACAGGTGGCCCAGGTCTGCGTGCAGCAGCGTCCAGGTCAGCATCCGCCACCACTGGCCGCGCGCCACCGCATCGCGCACGTGACCGCCGGCCAGCAAGATTTTGGTGTTGCCCCACGGCACGTCCCACAGGGAAGCCGCGGTCTGAATCGCGCCCGCTGCGGCAAGCAAGCCCAAAAGCCACGGCAGCATGCGCCCGCGCTGAGAAAAACTGCCCCTAAGCCACAGCAAAAGTGCTTGCTGGCTGGCCGCGCGCGGGGACGCCTGGCCTGCTGGCTCAGGCTGGCTGGTCAAAGGGCCGTTCAATGCGGTCGCGGAAACAGACGCCCGAATGCCGCCAGGATGTCGGTGCGCTGCTTGTAGGCCTCGCGCACGCGCTCCAGGCGCTCACTGATCGCGCCCATGCGCTTCTCGAAGTCGGCGCGCAGTTCGGCGGGGATGTCCTGATCGTAGCCGACCACCTTGATGCGCGCGCGAATCTCTGCGGCCTTGGCCTGCGCGGCGGCGATGTCGTTCTTCTTGTCGACAAGGAACTTGTCGAGCGCCGCCTGGGCTTTGTCCGGCGTCTTGACGTGTTTTTCCAGGATTTCGATGCCCTGCTCCAGCAGCGCGTTGTTGGCGTCGAGCGAAGCCTGGATTTCGGCCAGCGTCTTGGGGTCGAGCGCGATCTCGGGCTTGCCGGTATAGGGCTGCGCGGCGCTGGCATCGGGGCCCACGCAGTCTTTGCAATGCGGATCGGGCTTGTTGCTGGCGATGTGTTCGCTTGAGCGGGCGGCTTCGGCCATGCCGGGGCGATCCGTTGCGGCGACGCGCGGCGCTGTCGCAGCGGTCGGCGCGCTGACCGCGGGCGGTGCGGGTTTGCTGCATGCCACCAGCGCAACGGCGGCAACGGAGAACAGGACATTGGCTTGCATGGGGTTCCTGGTCGGGGCGAGCGGTCGGAGCGTCGCATGGCCGGCGGCGGCGGGGCAACCAGACTACAACGTCTGCAAAAGCTTGCGCACCCACTCGGCCTTGGGGTGATCGGGGTGGGCTGCCAGGAATTTGTCATAGACCTTGCGCGCTTTGTCGGCCTTGCCCGTTTGTTGGTACAGCTGGCCCAGCAAGAGCATCGCCTCGTCGTACGCGCCGGCGGCCTTGAAGGACTTCTCAGCGAGGCCAAACTGGTCGCTGTCGAAATAGGCCCGGCCGAGCAACGTCAGCGTGCGCACACTGGCCCGGACCTTGTGCGAAGCGCGCAAATCGGCAATTGCACCTGCAAAGTCGCCGTGGTCCAGCTTGCGTTTGCCGCTGTAGTACAGGTCGGTGGCGTCGGCACCCTCGGGCACGGCGACGTCGCCGACGGGGTCCTTGGCCGCCTTGGGATCTGCGCTTTCCTTCGGTTCCTTGGCTTCTTTGGGCGCCTTGGGTTCCTTGGTCTCTTTGACCGCGGGCGGCTCTTTGGCTTCTTTGGGCTCGCGCGGTTCCTTGGCAGCTTTGGCAGGCTCCTGCTGGGCTGCCGCAGCGGCCTTGGGCGCCTCGGGCGCAACTGCCACTGGCTGAGCCGCGGCGACAACTGGCGCTGGCGGCGTTTCGACCGGCGCAGGTGCAGCGGCGACCGGCGTGACCGCCTCCGCCGCGGCAGCCGTGGCGGCTGCAGGCTCTTGGGCTGGCGAGGCAGCGGCGGGTAGTTGCGCGGCAGCCGGCAGAATCGTTGGATCTTCCAGCACTTGCTGGACACGTGCGGCTTGACGGTCCGGCGGCAGGGTGGCGGGTTCTGGCTGGCAGGCCGCAGCCCACGCCAGCAGCGTCAACCCCGCCGTTGTCGCGGCGCGGTGCCGTCTCCGACGCGGCTCAAAGGGCGCTGGGGGCTGGGATCTGCCAATCAAATCGTCGCTCACGCTCGGCACCAACCACGGCCGCAGGTCGGCCCGCCATCGCGGCAGCCTGCAAGCCGCCGCTGCCGCAAGCCAGCGCCGCAAACCATGGCGTCCATCGCTTTGGCGCCCGTGGGGCATCGTGGCAGCAGCGGGCAAACCCGGACCTCGCGCGCGGTCACGCTCAGGCGCCGCTCCGGCGCCGGCAGGGTAACCGTGCTGCGTGTGACGGTCAAACAATCAACAAGGTCTGTTCAGGCTTCGCCACCCCTGCTCACGGCCCGCACGGATCGAGCTCGGCGACGGCGAGGTGGCGCATCGGATGATCGCCGTAGGCTGCCACGGCGACGGCGTGCGGCCGCCAGCGCGTCGCCACAACGTCGGCGTCGCCCGCCGCGCAAGAGGCGACCACGCGCAGCGGGCCGGCGGCGTGCAACCGCCCGCCCGGGTGCGCAGCCGCCAGATCGCGCAAAGCACGGGCGCGCTCCGCGAGGCGCGCCAAGGCCGCAGTCGCCCATGCGGGGTCAGCGGCAAGGCTGCGCAACAGCCCAGCAGCACGCGCCAACACGCCAACCGGGAACTCGGCCGCGCCGCCGATGACCGCAAGCAGCGCAGCCGCCTCGCGGCGCGCCACCACGGCCCACAGCAGGGGCCGCGCCGGGTCTTCGGGGTCTCGCAACGCCAACAGCGTGGCGTCGGCAGCCGGCAGGCGTGCTGGCCAGCCCGCGTGGCGCAGATCGACCACGCGCGCCCGCACCGCGATCGCCGCCCAGGCGTCCAGGTCATCGTCGGCCATCAGCGAAGGCGCCTCGACAAAGGCCACGGCCGCGGGGTGGCGATCGGCAGCGCGCGCCGCAGCTTGTGGGTCAACCTCGCCATCGTGCAGCCGGCCGATGTCGACAAAGCCGGCACCGCGGCCAAGCACCGCCGCCAGGGCATCGGTCGCGGTCGGTCGGGCCACCAACACCACATCGTCGGGCGCCAGCAGGCCGCCGAGCCCCAACGCCAGGGCTTCGCGGGCGCTGGCGCACAGCACCACTTCGTCGGCGTGAGCCGCAGTTCCGTCTGGCCAGGCCAGGGTGGCCGCCCACGCCGCCGCAACCTGCTGCCCCAGGCCGGCGTCGAGCGCGGTCATCGCAAAAAGCGGTGTGGTCTCGCGCTGCAAAGAGGGCAGGTAGCGCCGCGCCGCGAACCGCCCCGCGTCGTCCCAGGGGTTGCCCGCCCCGCTCATCCGCGCCGCCTGCGCCGCCAAACAAACCAGCCCAGCGCTGTCCCGACGAACGCAATCCCGCCGATGACCGCCCACCGCAGCGGGTTGCCCTCGAAATTCGGTCGGTCCCAGTCGGGCGGGCGCTCGCCGCGGCGCAGGTACTCGATTTCTTCGCGGATGCGCGCGGTCTTGTCGGCAAAAGCGATGGCGCCGGGCGCCTCTGCCAGCGCCACGTACCGCTGCAGGTCGGCAATAGCCTCGGTGGGCTTGACGTCCTGCCAAACCTTGCTGCGACAGTAATACACGTCCGGATCGCGCGGGCCTTTTTCGACGGCCAACGCCGCGTGCTTGCGCGCCGCATCGAGGTCGCCGGTCCAGTAGCGCGCCATCGCCAGGTAGATTTGCACCCGCGGCTCCGCCGGCAACGCCTGCTGCAGCGGGCTGAACAGGGCAATGGCACGAGCAAAGTCGGCGTCGTAGAACACCGCAACGGCCTGTAGAAACCGTGCCACCAGGTCGCGCGGGTCCTCGGCGCGGCGCTCGAATTGTTGGCGCAGACGCAGGTAGGCGGCCTGAACCTCGCTGGCCTCTGGCGCCCCGTGCATCCGGTTGAACGCACCGGACAAGTGCGCGAGCACCGAGACGCGCGCCGGATCGCGGTGGTAGAGCTTCTCGTACGCCGCTACGCTGACCTCGAACCGGCTGTTGCGAAAGTTCGCCGAAGCAAAGCGCTCGATCGCATCGGGGTCGTCCGGGTTCGCACCGTGGGCGCGCTCGGCCCAGCGCAGCTCATCCGCCGCATCGCCGGCCATCATCGCCAGCGTCGAGCGCTGCAACAGGTCGGGCAGCGCCGGCTGCCCCTGGCCAAGCGCGAGATCGAACCAGCGCGCCGCGGCCTTCCACTGGCCCGACAGGCCCGCGGCCTCGCTGCGATCGCGCGCGCCACAGGCCGCCGGCGATCGCCCAACGCCAGTGCACGCTGCGAAGGCGGCATCGGCCGTAGCGGTCTGTCCCAACAGATCGTGGGCGCCCAAGCGCGCACCCAGGGTCGCCGTGGCAGCTTGCTGTGGATCGAGCGCCATGGTGGCGGCGACAGTGCGCTGGAGCCACGGCCTGGCAGCAGCCTCGCGGCGTTGCGCCCACAGCAACCGCGCCGCCGTCCATGCCGTCTGCGCATCGGTCGCCGTCGCGTCGAGTGCGCCCAGCACGGCGTCCAGGCGCGCCTGCGCGGCCGGCGGGTCCAACGCGTCAATGCTGCGACCCAGGTCGTGCAACAGGTTGGCGGCGGGTGTGACTTCCTGCGGCAGCGCCGCTTGCACCAGGCTCCAGCCAAAGCGCGGCTCGCCACCCGCCAGCCGGGCCGCCAGCGCAGCCCGCACGCCACCCATCGGGCCGTCGATGGTGAACTGGCGCAGGCCGTCGCTGCCGCCTTGCGGGCCGGGCGCGCGCAACACGAACACCGGGGCTTGCCCTGACGCCTCGCGCACCGTAACGACCGCGCGGTCGCGCTCGATGGCCACGCCCGCCACCACGCTGCCGTCGGCCCGCGGCTGCCCGCTGTCGAGCAGTTCACCCAGCACCTCGCCCATCGCCGGCGAGATGGCACGGGCTGCCCCTGCAGGCGCTTGAGCGTACCCCTGCGCTGCCGAGGCGAAGCACACCCACACCAAGGCCGCGTGAACGCAGTTGCGTCCCGACATTTTTTCAAGAAAAATCAATGCGTTTCCAGCCGGACCGCAATCGCTGCGGCCGCTAGGCCAGTATAGGCCAGCGGTCACAGCGCCACCAGCGCAGGGCCTTGGCTGGATACCGCTCCGCCAGTTGCCCCGCTGCCTGCGTGTGGCTACCCTGCGCCGGCCCGCGGCCAACGGCCCGGTGGAGGAATCCATGGCCCAACGCGTCGATTTCGCGTTCTTTCCTGGCGTCCGCGAAGACAACCTGCTCGCGACGCTGAACAAGGTCTACGGCCACATCCGCCGCAACGCGCTCGCTTCGCGCGAGTTTCGCGACTGGCTCAAAGACGAGAACCTGTGGAACAAAGACGAGATGTCGCAGCTGCTGAGCCTTTGCGACATCTTGACCGATGGCACGGTGCGGTTGGGGCCGTGGGCAGAGCGCTTCTTTGCTGCCGACACCGAGGAGGCCATGCGCGAGCAGGTCTATAAGCGCTTGTGCGACGAGAACCTGCTGTTGGTCAAGTACGCGCTAGAGGCCCTGGACACCGAAGGCGGCGGCCGTCTGCACTCGACCCACGAGCTGCACCGCTTGCTCACGAGTTACGTCTATCCGGGCAAACACATTACGCTGGAGCCCTTCAAGAACTGGATCAAGTGGGCGGTGGTGTCGGGCCGCGTCAAGATGATCGGCATCCGCTGGGGTCTGACCGAGGTCGGCAAGCAGGCCGTGCCGCGCATGCGCACGGTCGATCCCGACGAGTTCTTGGAAGACGAGAAGGCGGCGGCCGCCGATCCAGCGCCGACACCTGTCGCTGCGCCAGTCGCCGTGGCCACGCCTGTCCGCGCGCCTGCGCCGGAGCCAGCCAAGGCCGCGCCCGCCGCCACCGCCAAAGCGGCACCCAAGAAAGACGACGACGCCGACGAGGATCTCGACCTGCCGCCCGAAGCGGAGCCCGTAGACGATTCGGTGTTTTCGCGCTACGAGCAGCAGTTTACCGAGCCCGCGGCGCCGGCGGCAGCTGCCCCGCCGCCCAAGGCCGGCAAAGCCGCGCCAATTGCGGCAGTGGTGGCGCCCGTCGCCAGCGCTGCAGCTCAAGCCAGGCCAACCGCCGCCCCTGCTGAAGTGGTGGTTGCGCCGGTAGTGACCACCGCCACCGACACCACGCCACCGCAGGTGCTGGTGCGCTACGTGCACACCCAGGCTGCTTGCGGCGCGGCGCCGCTCGGTCCGGCGGAAGTCGTTGGCGCGCTGCGCGATCACGGCCGCAGCCTGGGCCTGGGAGGCGGCAGCCTGCTGCTGGCCCACGGCGTGGAACCGCGGATGGCACAAAGCGAGCCGGCGCGCCACCTGTTCCTGGCTGCGCTCGTCGCGCGCGGCTACGCGCTGACCGGCGACGGTAGCCTGGTCGACATGTTGATGGAGCGGATCAGCGGCACATTGGGCCCGCTCGCGTTGCTGCTCGACCGGCCGGAGGCGCTGGTCGATGGTCTGGGCAAGTGGCAGTTGACGGCGAGCGATCCGCAGAGCACGGCGTTGCGCGGGCTGCTTGTCGACGCGGCTGTGGGTGGCCGTGCCATCAAGGCCCAGCCCGATCTGCCGCAGCAGTTGGCCGCGGCGACCAGTGCCGACGCGCTGGTGACCCAGCTGGCGCAGGGGTTATTGCGCGGCGCGCCCCAAGTGGCGGTGTTCTGGCTTGTCCGCGAGTTGGTGCGGGCTGGCATCTGGCAGCGCCCGGCGGCGACCGAAATCGCGTTCGTGCCTTGGCGCGCCGTGCGGCTGATGGCCTATCGTTTGCGGTTGGTCGATAGCCATTTTGCCGACGGACCAGCGCAACTGGCCATGGCGCGGCGGTTGTGCACGCTGTTCCCGCCCGGATCGGTCGAGGCGGCAGCGTTGGAGGCTCTGGCGCCTGGCGATCACCTGCGTTTTGACTGCACCCGCGCCGTGGTGTGCCAGCGGCCCTGCGCCGTGCATCGCGCGGAGGCGTGATCGTAATATGCAGAGGCGTGATCGTAATATGCAGAGGCGTGATCGTAATATGCAGAGGCGTGATCGTAATATGCAGAGGCGTGATCGTAGTATGCAGAGGCGTGATCGCAGTATGCAGAGGCGTGATCGTAGTATGCAGAGGCGTGATCGTAGTCTGTGGTGGCCGAGAACGCCATGCTGGTCGTCGTTGGCGCAGTGATCGCCTGTCTGGGCATCCCGCGTCGGGCTGGTGGCTTTTGAAAAGTTGCATGTGCGGCCGCGTCCAAGGCGTTGACAACTCGCCGCGTCTGCCCTAAAACTGGCCACCGTCCCGAGCAGCTTGGTCTATTCGCGCGCGAGCGCAAACCCGGCCCCCGTTGCTGCCCGCGTCGGACTTCTCTGCCCGCCTGCGGCCCGTCTCTCGGGTCGCTGACGATCTCAACCCAGCCAGGCCGCGCTTTCCCCGCGCGCTCCGGTCTGTAACCCGCCGCACGCCAGGCCGCGCCGCCTACCCATTACCCCTTCGGGTCCGCGACGCGCGCCATGACCATCTGGCCCAGAACCGTGGTGACTCAATGAATCTGATTGACCTTAAGCACATGAAGATGGCCGAGCTCGTCGGCATGGCCAACGAATTCGGCATCGAAGACGCCGCCAGCATGCACCGTCAGGACCTGATCTTCGCGCTGTTGCAGGCGCAGACCAGCCGCGAAGGTGCGATCTACTCCGAAGGCGTGCTGCAGGTGCTGCCCGACGGCTACGGCTTCCTGCGCTCGCCGGACTACAACTACTTTCCGGGCAGCGACGACATCTACGTCAGCCCG
>SXRM01000062.1 GCA_005792545.1 Pseudomonadota bacterium
GCCGCAGCGGGTGGCGATTGCGCGGACGTTGATGATGCGGCCGGAGGCCGTGCTGTTCGCCGAGCCGACGTCGGCGCTCGACCCTGTCATGGCGCAGGAAGTGCTGGCGGTGATGGGCGACCTGGCCAAGGACGGGCAGACGATGGTGGTGGTGACGCACTCCATGGCGTTTGCGCGCAACGTCGCCACCCGTGTGCACGTGTTTGCGGGCGGCCTGGATATTGAGTGTGGCACACCGGAGCAGGTGTTCGATGCGCCCGGCCACGAGTTGACGCGGGAGTTCTTGCGTTACACCAAAGCCTAGGCTGGCTTATGGGCCTGGAAATGATTTACTCAATCATTTCTCCGGGCCTCTTGCTTGCTTCGTGGGTCGCCAGCTCGCGGCCTCGGAGGCCGACTCGCGACTCCGCCTTGTGCCGAGAGTGTTCAAGTCATTGTTTTTCAGCCCCTACCGGCGCTTCGGCAGCACCTTTTTCGGCGCAACAGGCGCGACCACCGGCGTGATGTGCTCGGGCAGCAGCACGTTGGCGTCGAGGTCTGCGGGTGCCACCCGACTGAGCGGCTCTGCGGTGCGGGTGCCCAACGGCGGCGGAACCACAACCGCGCTCACGGTCCACAACGTCGGCGGCAGGTCAGTGCAGTCCGTGTCGAGCACTTCGCGGTTGTCGCCGAGCACGACTTCGTAGTTGTCGGCCTGGCTCGGGACGACCATGCGCGAGCCCGGCAGGGTCGGCCAATCTTGCGTACCGCGTGTCGCGACGCGGAATTCCCGGTGCGCGGCGGAGCGGACACATTGGCCGTCGAGCCGCACGGTACTTTGGTACACCAACTCATCGGTCGGCTGGATGTCGACCAGCGCCCTGGGCAGCAGCCGCGGGGGCACGAGGCCGTTGGTCTGAACCAGCGCGGCGACAACGGTCCGGCCCCAGAAGCGCCGGTCGCCGATCGACTGAATCACCATCGCGCGCACCGGCTGCTCGCCACCGCTGCGCGATTGCGCCAAGACCAGGCGCACCATCGCGCCGCGCTCGACGGGAACTCGCCGCTCAAACGCCAAAGCGTAGCGCAGAGTCAACACCTCGCCGTGCTGACCGTCGTCATGGGCCACCACCAACTCATGTGCGCCCGCCTGCAGGGCCTGCCGATGGTGCGACACCACGATTCCGCGCACATCAAGCAGCGCCGACGTAGCATCCGCAGGCAGCAACGCCGCCGGCTCGACCTCGAGCATCGGGTCCGCCGGGGCGGTCTGCCAGAACTCGCGACGGTAGCTCGCCGCCGGAGCGGAACAAGCGGCAACGGCAACAACGGCAACGCAGGCGGCAAATGGCCAGCGGGATGGCGTTCGTGGAACCGGCAAACGAGTCGCGACAAACCCCATGCGGCGACTATGGCACAGGGCCGCGCCTTGGCGCCATCCTACTTGCGCGATTGATCCTTTCGCGGGTACGCTAGGCCGCGCGGAACGTCCGGTCCTGCCGGCTGACGTCGCCGCGCGTGCCAACGCGCCGTGGTCTTGCGACTCGGACTGTGCTGGCGCGGAATCCTGGCGGTGCGAACAGCGCCGCCAAACGCGAGCGCGAGCGGATTCGCATGGTGGCCATGCAAGACGGCAACGACGAACTGGGGGCGCTCACCGCGGAAAACGAAATCCCGGTGTTGCCCGTTCAGGTCATTACGCGGCCGTACATGTTGCAGCAAATCCGCGGCCCGGGTTCGCCGACCGTGCACAATCTCGAGGCGGATACGCTCATTGTCGGCCGCGCCGACGACGCCGACATCCGCATCGGTTCCACCGCACTGTCGCGGCGCCACATGCGACTTGAGCGCTACCAGGGCGGCTACCGCGCGCTGGACCTCGACAGTAGCAACGGCGTGTACTTAAACGAAGTGCGCATCCATTCCGCGGTGCTGCGCGACGGCGACACGTTGCAGCTCGGCAACGCGGTCTTCCTTTTTCACGAAGGCAAGTAGAGCGGGGTCGGCGATGGCGTTCCTGGTGCGGTTCTGGGGCACGCGCGGCTCGATCCCCACGCCCGGCCGGGCGACATACCGGTATGGCGGCAATACGTCGTGCGTAGAAATCCGCACCGACGACTCGCTGTTCATCTGCGACGGCGGCACTGGCCTGCGCGAGCTGGGCGTCGACCTGATGCGCCGCGGCAACGGCCCGATCAGCGCCCACTTGCTGTTCTCGCACATGCATTGGGATCACATCCAGGGCTTTCCGTTCTTTGCGCCGGCGTACCGACCGCAGAACCACTTTCACATTTACGGCACGCACCCGGGCGACACCCGCTTTCATTCGCTGCTGTCCGGTCAGATGCGATCTGCGTATTTTCCGGTCGATTTCAGCGAACTCAACGCACACGTGGACCCGACCGACTTGGGGCCCGACGGCGCGCGCGTCATTGAAGGCGTAATGGTGCGTTGCTTCGAGCAAAAGCACCCGGGTCTAAGCTACGCGTACTCGCTGGAACGCAATGGTCGCAAGGTGGTGTACGCCACCGACAATGAAATTGACCTGACGCTGGCCGACCCGACACTGCCGGTCCGCGAGCCGAATGCGCCACGGGTCATCCCGGCGAAGTTCATCGAGTTTTGCAAGGGCGCGGATCTGCTGATCGCCGACGGCCAATACACGGACTCGGAGTACCTCAAGTGCACCGGCTGGGGTCACGCGCGGGCGACGACAGTCGTGGACCTCGCAGTCCAGGCGGGCGTGCGCCAGGTCGCTATCTACCACCACGACCCGATGCAGTCAGACCGCGACGTCGAGGCCAAGATCGAGACTTGCCGGTTGCGGGCGGCGCGCTTTGGCTCGCCGCTATTTGTGTTTGCGGCGCGCGAAGGCATCGAAATCAAGGTCGACTAACAGGGCCGACAAAAAAGCATGGCGGGATGGATGGTTACGCGCCGCTGGCGTTAATCCGTCAACACCCTCTCAGGACCCGGCGTGGCCGCGCGCGTCAGGCGCGCAAGAGTGTCCGAGCCAGCAAGAACGCGTCGCTGGCCGGATCAAAGACCCGCACCGACAGACCGTGCAAGTCGTAGACCCAGCCGTGCAAGTGCAGCGTGCCCTCTTCGACGCCCGCGCGCACCTGCTTGAACGTCAGCAAGTTATCCAACTGCCCGACCACATTGGCCTCGACTGCGGCCCGCAGTTGGGCTTCAGCATCGTCCACCGCCGGCAGGCCTTGCAGCGCCCATCGCACCCCGTCGAGCCACTCGTTCAGCGATGGCAAGTTGCGGACGTCCGCGCCCTGCACCACCGCCTTGACCCCGCCGCACAGGTCATGGCCGCACACAACGATATGCTGCACATGCAGGTGGCCGATGGCGTACTCCAAGGCCGCGCCGACGCTACTGTCGGCGTGATCGAACGCTGGGACCTGATTGGCCACGTTGCGCACCACGAACAATTGACCGGGAGCCGATTGCGTCAGCAGTTCAGGAATGACGCGCGAGTCTGAACAGCCGACGAACAGCGCATCAGGACTCTGGCCGCGACTGGCAAGTTGCTGCAAGTAATCTCGGTCGTCGCGCAGCCACCGGTCGCGGAATGCGGCGTGGCCAGTCAACAACTTGTCAATCGCAGGGTGAGACACGCGTCAGCTCCACAGCGTCAGGGGCTCGTCGTGGCCGCGAAACCCGACAAAGCAACTCGCCGACACGCGCGGACCGCCAGTGCACGCGCGGACGGCATGGACCCGGTCGGTCAGCCACAACAGCAACTCGCCCTGCGTCGCCGCCAGCACCGCCGTTGGTTGCGGCAGCTTGGCGCGGTCGTAGAAGTCGTGATGGCCGGTGTACAGGTTCTGCGCTTCGGCATCGGTGGGCTGCGCCTCCCACAATTCGATCTCGCCGCCGATCTTGGGCAACCGTAGGTACACGTTGGCGGTAATCTGCGTGAGGATGCGGTGCGCATCGGGTGAGTCCGGCAGGTCGCGGTGGATCACGTCCTGATGCGGCTCCAGCGCGTGGGCATCTTCGAACATGCGCGCGATGCCCACCAGCATCTTGCGGCCGTGCATGCGCTCAATGTGCGCGCCGACCGGCCACAGCTCCTCGAGCTCGAGGCGAAACCTGTCCATCGGCGTCAGCATCGGCGCGCAGATGCGGCGGATGCTCAGCATGGTCGAACGCGCTTCGCGGTAGTAGGTCTCGAGCAACTCGGGCTGGTTCTGCGTCTCAAACAGCGTCATGCCGATGCGCTGCAGGCCGAATTCGGGCGCGACGAGGTAGCGGGCGAACCCGGGGTGGCGCAGCAAACGCTTGCACAGGTGTTCGCACAGCCGCCGATTGACATAGCCAGGCACACGCAACGCCAGGATGCGCCCGTCGATGAGGTCCTGTAGGTCGGTCGTGCGCAGTTCCGATGCCACGCGCACAGGCAGACCGGTGCTTTCGGTCAGCTCGGACAGCGGCACCGGCACATAGTACCCGGATTCAAAGGCGTCTTCGGCCCCGATCAACGTGTCCTGGACCAGCGCGCTGGTTGCCCTCAGCCGCGCGGCCAGCATCTCGGCCATGCGCTGCGCCAACATGACCGCAGCGGGCGCACCGACGGCCAACTGGGCGTCGTAGACGGCACGTGTCAGCCCCCACAGCTGCGCATCGCCAACGGCGCGCACGGCCGCAGTGCGCGGCCCAGGGGCGCAAAGGGCAACTTCGCCGACCAGCTGACCGGGCCCGAGAATCGCGAGCACCGTCTCGCCCTCCTCGGTCTGGCCAAGGACCTCGACGTGACCGCTCTCGACCAGAAAGACCTCGTCGCCAGATTCACCCTGACGGAACAAGAACTGTCCAGACTGCAGGGTCAGGCGCCGGCCCGAAGCGAGCAGATCTACGCGCAATTCTGGTGGCAGGCCGGAAAACAGACCGCTTGTCGCCGAACGGTGGGCGCGCGGAGGCATAGCGGGGCTGGTCATGGGCAGTTGGCTGTGGCGGAATGCCGGGGCGCGAACTATACCGTGGTGCGTCTCTTGTGCAAGATAAGCCCGTCAAGCATGCTGTTGGGGTTGAACACCGCGACTGTGAGCACCGCTAGGCGCCCCAAGCCTCGTGAGCAACGCGCTGCCACGCCGGTCGCGCCCACATACGATCGACGTAGGCCGATAGCCTGGGATGCGGCGACAAGTCGATGCCCCGCCGCTGCAAGTGTCGCAGGCCGACCGCTGGCGCAATGTCGGCCTGGGTAAAGCGGCCCAGCACCAGGTAATCGCGGTGCGAGGTTTCCTTCTCGAACAGGCCCAGCGCGGCATGAATCCGGGCCACGACAGCGTCGCGCGCGTCGCCATCAGCCAAGCTCCGCAGCGCATTTGCGGGTTCGATGAGGTACTGATCGCCGAGGCGGTCGTAAAAGCGCGACTGGCGCGACGGATCGCGCTCGTTCGGAATCAGATTCGGGGCTTGCGGGTAGTGCCCCTCGACATACTCGACGATGATGGACGACTCTGGCACAACCCAGCCGTCGTCGCGAATAAGCATGGGCAGCTTGCCCAAAGGGTTGATCACCTTGCAGTAGACCGCGCGCGCCTGCGGATCCGACAGATCGACCATTATCGGCTCGAAATTCAGGGCTTTTTCGTAGAAGGCAATCAGCACCTTCTGACAGTACGGCGACTTTGGATGGAAATAGAGCTTCATCGCGTTCCCAAGATGTTGCACCAATCAGCCACGGGTCAAGCCATTGGCTTCAGCGAGTTCGAACGTGCGCCGGCGCGCTGGCGACGATGACAAGAACGCAATGCGCAGGTCGCGCGGCAGCGCCCGGGCCCGCGCCTCAAGGCGCCGAGCCGCGTCAAGCAGCGCGGTTGAACCCGTTTGGGGGTCTCCAGCCAGCAATTGAGCTTCCGCCCAGGTCACCCGCAACAGCGACTCGCCCTCTTCCAAGCCGCCGAGCCGCGCAAAAATCGCCATGCCGTCGCCGGCGACAGTCAGGGCATCCAAGGGCCTTCCCAACGCCAGCAGCGCCGCGGCCTGCACGGCCAGCGCATAGGCGCGGGTGCTCGGAAAGGCGCCGAGCGAGTCAGCCGCGCGTCCCGCGGTCGCCTCGGCCTCCGCTTGTTGCCCACCCAGAAACAGGATTTCTGCGAGAGATGCTTGCAGATTGCCGTCCAGCCGCGGGTGACCCGAGCGACCTAGCCGCGCCACCGCCTCTTGCTTGCGCTCAAGGCCCTCGGCGACGTTGCCGGAAAACGCGATGACAGTCGCAAGGTTGTGCTCAATGACGGGCTGAAGGAAGCCCAAGCCAAGCTTGGCGGCGCGCGCCAATTGGTCGCGCAGCACCGCCTCTGCGCGGTCGAACGCACCTACCCGGCCCCAAGTGTAGCCGATGTTGGTGCTGACCCCTGTGCAGCTCCGCAAATCTCCTGCGCTTTCCCACGCATCGGAGGCCTCAATGAACTCGCCCAGCGCGCCGCCGAGGTCGCCGCGGTTCAGGCATGCGTAGGCGCGGGCGTGATGCAAGCGAGCGGTCGCAAGCAGGTCCAAGTCGGCTTCACTGCACGCGTCGGCGCGCTCCATCCAGCGCGCGGCAAGGTCAGGACAGCCAACCCACAGGGCGTTGAGCGCACCGCGGCACAGGGCGACGACTTGCCGGCAAGTGGCCGCTGGTTCGTCGGCGACGGCCTTCGCGATGCGAGCGCCGCGACTATCCATCTCTGGGCTCGCGCCCAGGCGCGCCGACATGATGAGCACGGTGCCCGCGGCCTGAAACCAGCCGGCAGTGCCGGGCTCGAGCAAGTCCTCTGCGCCGCGCGCTGCCGCCTCGCTGCCTGCCAGATCGCCTTGCCATTCGCGCGACTCGGCTTGCAGCAGCAACAACCTGCCGCGCACGCTGCCGGCGGCACCCGCTGCCAAGCCGCGCGCAGCCCGTTCGGCCGTTGCTGCGCTGTCGTGCGCGGCCTGGGCCTGCTCAGCAGCAGCCAGAAACTGCTCAGCTGCGCGGGGCAGGTCGCCGGCGCGAAAGTAGTGCTCAGCCATGACCAGCGGATTGCGCTCGCCGGCATCGGCGAGCCAGCGCGCCGCGCCTTTGTGACCAGTGGATGCATCGCCGGGCGTCAATGTCGCATAGGCGGCATCGTGGACCATTGCGGACGGGATGTCGTACTCCGCCTGGCCGGTCAGACTCGAGTCCGGCCGCGGCTCGACCAGTTCTGCGGCGCGCAGCCTCTGCAAGGCGTCATGGACTTCGGTCAGCTTGTCCGCGCCACCCAGCAACGTCGCCACACCTAGGACCCAGAACCGTTGACCGAAAAGGCTGGCTGCGCGGATGACCTGACGGTCGAAAGGCTCCAGTGCGTCCAAGCGCGCCTGAACCATGCCGAGCAGGCTGTCTGGAAAGCTGTCGCGCTCGCCGCGGGCGACGTGGCGCATCAGCTCTTCCAGGCAATAAGGGTTGCCTTCGGCGCGCTCCAAAATGCGCGCGACCAGGACTTGATCGACGTCTCGTCCCAACACCTGCTGAATCACGCGCTCGCACGCGCGCGGCGCCAGGCGGCCCAAGCGCACGTCACTGGCACCGCGATCCTTCCACAGATTGGCGAAGCGCTCGTGCATCGCCGGACGGCCAACCGCAATGGCCATCCATGGCACGTCAGCAGCGTCACGAAGGGCGCTGTCCAGCGCGCGCAGGGACGGCAGGTCACCCCAATGCGCGTCTTCCAAAACCACGACTAGTGGCACGTTCGCCGCGACCGCACGCACCCACAAGCCCAGAGCCTTGTTGATTTGCGTTGCGAACAGCGAAGCGTCCGCACGCGCGGCGCGCAGCAGTGGACTGCCTTCGCCGTTGTCAAAGCCGCAGGCCTCACTGAGGAACTCGGCGACGAAAGCAACGTCGCTGGCCGTCATCCGTTGGGCGAGGTGGCGGCGGATGGCCTTGCCGGGACAAGCACCGTCGATGGCATCGACGCTCGCCGACCATTGCCGCAGCAACTGGCTGAGCAACAACCACGTGCTGCCGGCCGCCAAAGGGTCCGCGCGCGCGACGAGCTGCGTGTGCTCGAGCGCCCCCTGCTGCAAACGCGCCAGAAACTCATGAACTAACCGCGACTTGCCAATGCCCGGCGGTCCGGTCAAGACCAGGGCGCGCGGTTCGCCATCGTCGTTGATCTGAGCGAATGCCGCATCAAGCAGCGCCAGTTCCTGCTGGCGCCCCATGCACGGCGTGGGCTTGCCAAGCACCGAACGCACCGAACTGGGCGAACCGCGCGGCCCGCGCAGTCGCCAACCGCCAGGCACCGCTTGCAAATCGAACGCCGCATCGAGCTGCGAGGCCGAGTCGGCGTCGACCGCGATACCAGCTTCGCCCGTTGTGCCGAGCAGTTCCATGGCGCGCGACAGCACCGCGCCCAGCGTGACTTGATGATCGACCACGCCCCAGCCGGTCGCCATCGCAACCGGCGCATCGGGCACGGCCTGCTGTGCGCGCAGGGCAAACCGCGCGGTGCGCTCGATCATCTCTTGCGGAAGGCCGGCCGTCTCCAAAATCGCCAGCAGCGAGCCATCGGCCATCGGCTCCAGCCGCAACCCGAATGTGCGGGCAGCGGCGTGCAGCGCTTCGTGCTCGGCACCGAGCTCTTGCTCAGTGATCGTCAGCCCGAGGCTGTGGTCTTCGCGGTGCGCTGAGACCACCACTACGCAGACGAAGCGGCGCTCGGCCCGTGTCAGTACCAGCGGCGCGTGCGTAGTCGACATTGGCCGCGCGCCACGCAGCGATTCGAGCGCCGCGAGGGCCGCGGCGGCTTCGTGGCCATCGCCATAGCGCAGGGAGCGGTCGCGGGCTAGCATTCGCGCAACGACGCTGTCCAGCGCTGCGGGCACGTCTGGGCGCGCGTTGAGCAGCCGCGGCGTGTCGCCAAACAGGATCTTGGTCAGCACGTCGACGAGGGTATCGCCGCCAAACGCCATCTGGCCGGCGATGCATTCGTACAGCACGGCGCCCAGCGAGAACACGTCGGCGCGGGCGTCGGGCTGTTGTCCGCCGCCGGCCTGCTCGGGCGACATGTACGCGGGTGTGCCCAGGGCCGCGCCGGTCGCGGTCATCCGCTGGTCGCGATCGGTCAACCGCGCCACGCCAAAATCGAGGATCCACGGATCGGTAGGATTGCCGTCCACCAGAAAGATGTTGCCCGGCTTGATGTCGCGGTGGACGATGCCGAGCGTGTGCGCAAGGCCAAGGCCTGATGCCACTTTGCGGGCCAACGCAATCGCTTCGTGAACCTCGAGACCTTCGCGCTTGAGCCGGGCGCTCAGATCCTCGCCTTGTAGCCAGTCCATGGCCAAAAAGCGTTGACCGGCGTCGGTCAAGCCGGTGGCGACCCACCGCACGATGTTCGGGTGGTGGGCGCAAATCCAAACCCGAGCGCCCATTCTTTTTTAGGTTTGTAATTTCAAGCCATTGGCTAGCGGCCTTGGCGGCGCATCGACCGCCTGGCGGAAACTTTCATCCCAGGTATCCGACGCCCATGCACAACGCAGCC
>SXRM01000063.1 GCA_005792545.1 Pseudomonadota bacterium
GGACGCCCTTGCCGCCGTCGGCGCCCGTGCTACCGCCACTGCCAGAGGCAGACGCCGAGTCACCGCCGCCGCCGCCACCTCCGCCGCCAAAGCCGCCGCCGCCGCCGCCATTGTCACCGTTGCCGCCGGAGCCGTTGAAGACGCCGGGCTGGCTGCTGCTCTGGTAGCCATTGCCGCCCGCTAGTGCGCTTCCGTTGCCGCCCTTGGTGTCACCCTGGCCACCGCCTGCGCCGCCTGATGCCGTTCCGCCGCCGGCCCCAGGCGAGCCGTTGCTGGCCGTGCCCCCGTCGCCGCCGTTGGCGACGATCTTGGCGACGCCCGCTACCACAATGGCGCTGCTGCCGCCGCCGCCGCCCGCGCAATCGTTGCCGCTGCCACCGCCCCCGAAGTAGCCGCTGGCACCACCGCCGCCACCCGAGCAACCGCTGCCCGCGCCGCCCCCGCCACCGACGTAGATGGCCAAGCCGTTGCCTGCTCCGAGCGTGAGCGTGCCTTTGCTGCCCGTGCCGTTGCTGCCCGGATTGCCGTTCGTGCCGCCGCCCCCGCCGCCGATCACCTCGTAGTTGATGGTCGTCCCAGCAATGTCCGTCAGTTCCGGGGCGGCCACAGTCAGGCTGGACGTCACCACCTGTATGCAGTCGAGCATGCACGCTCCCTTGCCGTCGCACTTGCCGCCCTGGGTGCCGCACGCCGTGCCGGCAAGCGCATCGACCACCTGGCAGGCCTTGACCGCGTCGCAGCTATCGACCGTGCACGGCACGCCGTCGTCGCACACTTTGGCTGCGCCGGCTTTGCAGACGCCGGCCCCGCACGCGTCGCCCACTGAACAGGCGTTGCCGTCGTCGCAAGCAGTCGTTGGCGCGGCCGCTGCGTGGACGCAACCCTTGCCCGGGTCACAGGCGTCCACGGTGCACACATTGCCATCGTCGCATGACTTGACCTGGTAGCCAGACCCATCTGGCGCGCACGTGGCGACCTGGCTGCCGACGCAAGTGCTGGCCTGGCAGACGTCTGCGTGGCACACTTGGTCTTTGCCGCAATACGAGGACGGCGGGCAGTCCAAGCTGCCATTGCACGCCACGCAATAGCCGAGATCCTTGGCGCAAACCGAGGCGCACTTGACGTCGGACGTGCACAGCACCTTCGCCACGCAGACCTGGCCCAAGCAGACCTGCGGGTCGCAGTCGCCGTTGTCGACGCAGTCGACGCAGTGGCCGGCCTTGGCGTCGCAGACCTGGCCGGTGGCTTTGCAATCGCTCGCTGCCTTGCACGGTGTTCCAGCCACACAATGTCCCGACTTGCAAACTGGCGCCTTGGCATCGCACTGGCTGTCCTGCACGCATTCAACACAGGTCAGGACGGCCGGGTCGCACACGCCTGTCTTGCAGTCAGCGTTGTTTGCGCACGCCGGCTTCTGGCATGGCGCGGGTACGTGAACGCAGCCGCCGCCGGTCTTGGCGCAACTGTCGGCCGTGCAGCTGTCACCGTCGTCGCAGGCCGCAACAATGCAAGCGGGTTCGATGACCTCTTGCTTGGCGTCGGCGCTGTCGGGGCTGGTGTCGCCGCCGCTGTCCACGGCCGCGCTATCCGGCACGTCGGCAGCCGTTGCGTCAGCTGTAGAACCAACCTCGCTCATGTCGGCGACGGCGTCCGCTGCGACCTCGTTGGCATCGAGCGCCGCGTCTTGTGCTTCTGGCGCGGAGTCCACAGTCGCCTCAGGTCCGGTGTCGGCCGTTGTGTCCACCATTGGCGCTGCGTCGGCCGTCGCGTCCACCGCCGCCACGGCGTCGGTGCTGTCGGCCACCTCGGTCAGCGCCAGGTCGTTGGCTCCAAGGTCCGATGTCACTTCCGAGCTGACTTCAGCGGCGGTGTCGGTCGCCGCGGTGTCCGGCGCATCGCCGCCTAGCTGATCCGGCGCATCGGCAACTTCGCCCGCTGCCGTGTCCAATGCAATGTCCGGACTGATTTCGGCGCCAGCGTCGGTCGCCCCACCGTCCAGCGCATCGGCGTCGTCTGCTGCCGCATCGGCGTCGCCAGCCTCGCCGACCCCGTCGCCGCTATCCGCCGCTTCCGCCAAGGTGTCTTGGGTAGTCGCAAAGTCCTGAACAGCGGCGGCGTCTGCGTCCACGCCAACCTCGTGCGCGTCCACTGCCGCCGAATCAACCGCCGCTACCGTATCCGCCGCGGCGTCGCCTGGGCCGGCTGCCGCCGCCACGGCTGCTTGCAACTGTGCGTCGGTCTTGTCGTCTTGCAAACAGCCGGCAGTCAGAACGCACGCTGTTGCCCACACCATGCATCCTGCACGCATCGTTGCCCCGCGACTCGTCGAATAGAACCGCCCCAACTTGTCCGACTAAAACCGCCCCAACAGGGCCACGCCCAGCCCATCGGCGGACAGCATAGGCGTCGCGACAAGCGCGGCCGGCTCTGACAGCCACAACCAGGCAGCGGCAACCGCAGCCACGCCGCCAGCAGCTGCAGTGATGAGGCCGCGCGAATGGGTCGCATTGGCGTTGGCCGCGGCCTGCTTGTAGGCAGCCACGTCGGCGTCGTTGGCGATCGGTTTTCCATTTGCAGCGGCTTTTGCGTTGGCGCCATCCCACAGCCACCAACCGCCAAGACCCAGGCCGATGGCGCCCGCACCGCTAGCGGCCACCGCCAACCAAGGCGTCCGCTGCGGCGGTGCGGCAGGCTTGGCGATGTCGACGCTTGGGCCCGCGGCCGCTGGCACCACGGCTGGCAACGCCTTGAGCACCGGCGCCCACCGCGCGGTCGCACCGGCTACGACTGTCACAGCCGTCGTTTCCGTCTGACACGCCGGCGCGTCGGCGGCCACTTGCTGATCGCCGGCCGCGGTCCAGCGCACAAAGCGCCCGTCGAGCGCAGGGACCGCCACGTCGTTGACGCGCACCCGCGCCTCCGCTGGCGTCGGTACGACTTCGATACGACCGCGGCCACTGCGCAAGAGCTTGGCCTCCAGCATCCCGAGCGCTTCGGTGACCTTGGCGCGCTTCTCGACGGTCTGGGCCGTCGCATGCGACTGCACGTACCATAAATGGGCCTCGCCAAAGTCGCCAGCCAGTTCGAGCACACGCGCGGCGTTCCAGGCGTGCTTGCTGTCCGGATACACGGCGAAAGCGCGGCGAAAGTGATCGGCCGCCTTGGCAAAGTCCTTGCCCTCGGTCAGCTTCTTGCCTTTCTCGGCAAACACGTCGGCTTCCTGCTCTGGGGTCAGGGCCGAGGCCGCGGTTGCCCAGCAAAGGGCTGCGACAATCCATGCGTAGCGGACGGCAATCCAGTTCATTCTAGCCCAAACTTGTCTTTTTTGACGGTTGGCTTGGCGGTCGGCTTGGGCTTGGCAGCCTTGGCAGGCTCTGGACCCGCTGCGGGGACTGGAGCGACGGCCGGCGCAGGTGCTTCGGCGGCCAGCGGTGCCGCCACCGGTGCCGAAGGCGGAGCCGGCGCTGGCGGCGGTGCAAGCGCGGCTGAGGCAGGCGCAGCTGCGGGCGCTGCAGCAGGGACGGGGACAGCAGGGACGGGCGCAGGGACGGGCGCAGGCGCAGGAGCAGCAACAGGCGCCGCAGGGGACGGGGACGGCGCACCGCCCATCCAGACCGCTGCGCCAACCGCGATCAGCCCGACTACGCCCAGCCCAATCCAGAGTCCAAGCTTGGACCGTGCGCCTTGGGCTGGCGCGGCTGCCGGCGGTTCTGGCTCCGCGCCTGGCGTCGCTGCAACGGCCTGCGCCGATGACGTTGGCCGCCGAACAGCGGATGGAATTTCGTCGCGGCTCAGCGCCATCGTCGGCGCGACGGCGGCCGCGGCGATGTCGGTCGCAATCGTCGCACTTGGGTCAGTGGAACTCGGGCGCGGCTTCGGGCGCGGTGGCGCGGCCGCCAGGGTCATCGCCGGCTCGGGCATGCGACCGGTTACCGTGGGTTGCGGCGCGGCGGACAGCGCGGCCGCAGAAAACGTACCCGTCGTCCGCGCCAACCCAGCCGGCAACAGGCCAAAAGCCGCCTGCAATTCCGCCTTGAACTGCTGCGCATCGCGGCAGCGGTCTTCGGGTTGCTTGGACAGCGCGCGGGCAATGCACGCCTCGACCGCCTCTGGAAATGAACGCTGTGTGACATCGGACAGCCGCGGCGGCGGATCCTTGAGGTGTTTGATCAGCAACTGAATCGGCATTTCGCCGGTGAAGGGCGGCGCGCCGGCGAGCATCTCAAAGGCAATGACGCCGAGCGCATACAGGTCGGTGCACGGCCCGATCGCGTTGCTGCCATCGACCTGTTCGGGACTCATGTACTGCGGCGTGCCAATGATCGAACCCGCAGCCGTCAGGGCCGTCGCTGCCGCGCCGCCGTCCATCACCTTGGCAATGCCGAAATCGAGCACCTTGACGTGGTCGGCGTTGCCCGCCTAGCTGACCAGCAAGATATTGTCGGGCTTCAAGTCCCGGTGCACGATGCCCTGGTCGTGCGCTTGTCCGAGCGCGTCGCAGACCTGGCCGAGAATCGCCGCAGCCCGCGCCCCATCGAGCGGCCCGTGCGCCAGCAAATCGGTCAGCGACCGGCCGCGCACGAATTCCATCGCCAGATACAGCAGCCCGTCGGGGGTCCGGCCAAAGTCGTACAGTTGCACGATGTTGCCGTGGGTCAGGCGCGCGACTACCTGCGCTTCACGACCAAACCGCTTGATGGCCTCTTCGTCTCCACCGGACTCCGGGCGCATCACCTTGATCGCCACTTCGCGACCGATCGAAGTCTGCACGCCGACGTAGACGGCGCCCATGCCGCCCTCGCCGAGCTTGCGCTCAATGCGAAAACGGCCGTCGAGCACCGTGCCCAGCATCGGGTCGGTGTCGCGTACCGTCAGCGTTCGCGCTCCGTCGTCCGGGCACACGGGCTCGCCGTCGGGAAACTTGCGGTCGCAGGACGGGCAGACGGTGCTCATGGCCGCGATGCTAGGGCGCAATTTAGCGGATAGCAAGCTAGATCTGCCGCGCCTGCCGAACTGGCATGGCTGCCTTGTCGCGTTGAGCTGCCGCCGCACCGCCGGCCACGGTCAATCGCGCCCATCGTCAGGCGCAGCGACTAGTAGGCGAAACCCGAAGTTCGCGTTGGGATGGAGTTTGATTTTGTGGTGGAAATCCGCTGTATGCTTCGCCTACTAGCAGCTTGTTTCGTCAAGGGCCTCACCGCCCCCTCGCGCGCGTCGGCGCGCTCACCCCTGCCTGCGGCCGCAGAGGCGGCCGCGCGCACTTCGCCCTTGTCGCGCGGTAGAACCCGCCGCGAACTTCGGGCCGGAAGCACCAGCTGGCCTCAGCAACACTTGGCGACGCCACAACACGCTGACGTCAGGGGCTTCTTTCCGGTCACCGTGATGCTGGCCACCTTGCCGTCGATCTCGTGCAAGCGGTCCTGCCACGCTCCTTGCGGCAGTCCTGCATCGACGAAATCGCTGGCAATCAGCGCCTGCACGTCGGCTGCTGCGTACACGTGGCGGGCCACGACCTGCACTTCTTCAAACCCGGCGTCGCGCAGGCCCTGCAGGTAGGCCGCTTCGTCGATGGCGCCTGCCACGCATGCCGCGTACGCCAGTTCGTCGCTTTTGACCCACGCCGGCAAGTCGCGCGCCACGATATCCGAGACGCGGAACTGCCCGCCTGGCTTGGCGACGCGGGCCATCTCTGCGAACACCTTGGCTTTGTCGGGCGACAGGTTGATGACGCAGTTGCTGATGATCCAGTCGGCTTGCGCGGCGGCGATTGGCATCTGTTCGATGTGGCCCTTGCGCACCTGCACCTGCTGGGCGCCGGCCTTGGCGGCGTTGGCGCGTGCGGTCTCAATCATCGCGTCGGTCATGTCGATGCCGATGACGCGGCCCTCCGGCCCGACCTTGTCGGCGGCCAGTAGCAGGTCGAAGCCCGCGCCCGAGCCGAGGTCGACGACGGTCTGTCCTGGTTGCACCTCCGCAAAGCTCAGCGGGTTGCCGCAGCCAAAACTTGCGGCCGCGGCCTCCGGATGGGCGTCAAGTTCCCCCTCGTAGCGGGCGAACTGGGCCGCGGTGCCGCAGGGGATGGGGCCGCAGCAGCCGGCGCCGCCAGCCTTGGCCTGGGCGCGCTGCAGGGCCGCTGTGTACTGGTCGCGGACTTGCTGGTGGATGTTCGTGGAATTCACAGGCTTTCTCCTGGCGCCCGGCTGGGCGCGGTAGTGGGGCCACAGCAGCCCCCGGTTGCGCCGGCGCCGCAGGGCGTCCCAGCTTCGATCCAGTCGGCGACGCCACGCAGGGCGACGGCCAACTCTTTGCGATGTAAAGCGTAATACACTTCGCGGCCGCGCTTTTCGGCCGAAACGACACCGATTTGCCGCAAAATCGCCAAATGACGCGACACCCCAGAGAGGTGGACGCCGCAGCAGGTCGAGGCTTCCGTCACGGTCAGTGGCTGCGCACAGCCCGCGAGTCGCGCCAGCAACGTCAGTCGCTGCGGTTCAGTCATCGCCGCAAAAAAGTCGCCGACCGTGCGCCACGCTGGGTCGCTGGGTCCGGCTGGGGCCCGCATCAATTCCGCCAGGGCGTGTAGGACAGGTAGGCTTGCCGGCATCGCAGTTTCCTGGCCGCGGCGCTGCGGCAAATCTAAACTAGCATAGTTGCGCAAGTATGCAAGTGTTGGTCAGCAAGAAACTCGCGGTTGGTCGCAGCCTGTCTTGGAGGGTGCTATACAGAATCGCCTTGAGGTGAGATCAAGCCAACCGCAAGGAAGGAGCGACGAGTCGGCTTGCAAAGCCGCGAGTTTGCGACCCACTGAGCCAGCAAGAACAGCAATCGCCGATGAACTCGGGTCATCGCGATCCTGTATAGTACTTCCGGCCCGAAGTTCGCGGCGGATTTCGCCTACTAGCGGTCCATGGGCCGCATCGGCGCGCCCATCTCGAGCACCGCTTGGGTGTCGCGAAACAGCACCATCGCCGCCGTGTCGTGCACGATCGACTCAACGATGCCCAGGCCGTGGCTCTTGTGCAGCAGGACGTCGCCCGGTTTGTACTTGCGCGTCGCGTTGTACGGCCGGCCGTCGCGCGCGCTCAACGTTGCGGTCAGGCGCTGCCAGCGTGCACCCGGCGTATCGCCTTGCGCGACCGGCACCAGGCCCACGGCAGCCGCCTCAGCCGCTGCCTTTTCCTGCTCGGCGCGGGCCGCCTGCATCAGCGCCTGCGGGCCCACGATCGGCGGCGCCGGATCCGGGTCGCGGCCCATCATCTCGCGAAAGGCCCGCAGCGGCATCGCCAGATCGCCGCCCTCGCCACCGTCTTTGGGCTTGCGCGACGCAAACGTGATGATCGACGGAGCCGACTGATCCTTGAGGCGCTTGCGGACCATGGTCTTGAGCTTCTTGACCTGGTTCTCGCGCAGCTCGTCCATGCTCATCTCTGGCCGCCACTGAAACGTATTGCGGCAGGTGCGGCAGGTGGCGGAGAACACCTCGCGTCCGTCGGTCGCCGAGACGATCTGATAGGTGTTCAGGCGGCAGCGGGGGCAGTATCCGTCAACAATGTCACCAATCTGGTGCATGGTAATCCTCGTCGGTGGGCGGGTGCGCGGCGCCACGCCTAACGAACGGCGGCGGGTGCGGTGTTCAGTCTGTCGAGGTCCTGCTGCACGCCTCAGCTAGCAGTGCGGGGCGCGAAGGCCGGCGAGTCGACCTGGAGTCGACCCGCTGCTGGCAGCAACCCACTGGTTTGCTGCAACCCACTGTTTTGCAAGGGGCATGCGGCGGGCGCGGGCTTTCGCCGCCCAACCACGCGTGCTAGACTGACAACATGCCCGCCGCTTTGCAAGACCGCCCGGCGCCGTCGCTGTGAACCACCGGAGTTTGCATGGATAATCCCGAAGACGATCCGTTGCCAGGCGGCCACTCAATGGCGGCGATTCGTGGCGCCGGCTCGGCTGCGTTCGCGCAACCGACGGCCAGCGACCCGGACGACGTCGGCTTCTTCGACGACGACGGGCCGCGGGAGCCGACTGCGCCCGAACCCGACGAGCCGCCGGCGCACATGGATTTTCATGATTTTGTGGGTCCGGGTGCCGCCGACGCGCGCGCCCAGTCGCCCGCGGCGAGCGCTGGTCCGACCCGGCTTGCCCCTGCCCCGCGCCCGCCAACTCCCGCACATGCCTCCGCCAGCCGCCGTCACGCCCACCACAACACCGACGCGCCGGTCGAAGCCGTTCCGCCGACTGACCTGTCTGCCGAGCGCGCAATTCTCGCCGCGGCGCTGAGCGACCCCGCGGCGCTGGCGCTGGCCCAAAGCGCGATGCGCGCCAACGACCTGTACGACCATCGCCACCGGGTGGTGTTCGAGGCGCTGCGCAACCTGGCCACCCGCGGCGAGATCATCGACCCGTTGAACGTCGAGGCCGAAGCCCGGCGCCTCGGGCACGGCGACATCGTGACGCTGCAGTACCTGCTCGACCTGGCGTTTGTGCCCGGCAGCACCCTGGCGGTCGAGGGCTATGCGCGGCGGGTCGCCAAGCTGTCGGTGGTGCGCAACCTGCTCGACGTCACCCACAAGCTGCAGAGCGAGGGCTACGGCAAGGGCTTGGATCCAGACGCCTTCTTGGATACTGCTGACCGGCTGTTTCGCGAGGCCATGGACAAGGCGGTGCGTGGCGGACCCGAGCGCGTCTACGGCATCGTCACCGAGGTTTTCAACACCATTTTGGAGGCTGCCCAGCAGGGCGGCACGATCCTCGGTACCCGCTCTGGCTTTCGCGACATCGACCACATGCACTTGGGGTTGCACGCGACCGACCTCATCGTGCTCGCGGCGCGACCGGCGATGGGCAAAAGCGCGTTTGCCCTGAACCTGGCCTACAACGTGTCGCGGCAGCCGCGCCGCAAGGCGCCCGACCAACGCTGCCGGGTGGTGGTGTTCTCGCTTGAAATGGGCAAGCAACAGCTGGTGCAGCGCCTGCTCAGCGCCCGATCCGGCGTCGAGCTGACCAACCTGCGCAAGGGCGAGCTCAACCCGCAAGACGAGAGCAGCCTGCGCGAGGCCGCCGCCGAACTGGGCGAGCTCGAGCTGTACATCGACGACACTGCCGGCCTGACGCCGCACGACATTCGCGCGCGCTGTAAGCTCGTGGCCATGAACGGCGATATTGACCTTGTGGTCGTCGACTATCTGCAACTGATGCGCGGCACCGGCGGCGACCGGCAAAGCACCGAGAACGCCATCGCCGAGTGCTCGCAAGCCCTCAAAGGCCTGGCCAAGGAGCTGCGCTGCACCACGCTGGCGCTGTCACAGCTCAACCGCGAAGTCGAGAACCGCTCTGGCCGCAAGCCGCAGATGAGCGACCTGCGCGGCTCCGGCAGTATCGAGCAGGACGCCGACATCATCTGGTTCATCCACCGTGAGCACTACTACGATCCAACCAAAGACGAGCACCTGGCAGAGCTTATCGTGGCCAAGCACCGTGCGGGCGCGGTGGGCGCCATCAAGCTCTACTTCGACGGGCGCCTGACCAAGTTCGGCACCTACGACGACCGCATCAACGACGGGTACGTTGGCTAGGCCGGACGATCCCCCCCATTGTTCAACAGTTCAAAACTACGGCAGGTTTTGGCCAGCGTTTGATCGCGGCAGCTCCCGCCAGCGCTGTAGCACAAACCACGACCCGGTGTGCCAGTGACGACCGCCCAATTCCAGCAGCGATACGCCCAAAAGCAGCGTCGGATCGCCGGGCCGCAGCGCCACCAGCGGGTCGCGCACCAGCCGCGTCGGGTCCAGCGTGGGGTTGCGCGGGTGGACGTAGTCGAGCATCACGCCCGGGCCGCAGGGTTGGCGCAGCCGCGTGCGGGTCTGCTGCCAGGACGACAACGGCGTAGCGCGAAAGTAGCCGAACTCCCAGGGCTTATTGCCGCGGGTGCGCGGCCGCAGGTCCGCGTTGACTTCCAACAAGCGGTCGTCGCCCTGGACGATGCGCACGTTCCAGCCGTAGACCCCGGCGCCGTCGGCTGCAAACGCCTTGACGAACACCGACCACGTCAGGCGCTCGAGCCACCGCGGCAGGCCGAGCGAGATGCCCTGGTACTGCCAGCCAACGAGGTCCGCGGGATCGAGCGCATGCCCCGCGGCAAGGGCCTCCGCCAGGCGGGGCTTGGACCACGAACGGTACTCGGCAAGATTCATGGCCCCTCCGCGCTTGATGGCTACTTGACGCACCCCGCCAGAAACGTCCACTTGTCCAGTGCCATGGCCGCCTGCGGCCGCTCGTCCGGTCCTGCGCCCGGGGCACGATCGCCAAACACCGCGTAGGCCGGCGTGCCCGCAAAGCACCAGAACAGCAGCCCCGGGTCGGTCATCTTGCCGGCGACGTCCAGGCCGGTGCGGCACTCGGCGAGGCGGCCCGCAGCACGCTGCCGCAGCGTCCACGCTGCCTCGACGTGACGCTTGAGGGCCGCGTAGCCACCTGTGGTCTCTTTGTCGAAACAAGTAACAGCGGCAGGCGAAGCGTGAGTCTTGAGCCAGCCCTTGCGGTCGAAGGTCACCTGCTCATGGGCATGGCCAACTTCCTCGTCCAGGTAGTCCAGGCCGGCGGTCACGCTGTGCTGCCAGGCGCACAGCAGCGCGGCGTTGGCCTCGCAGTTTGGCAGGTGCTGGCCGCTATACCGCGGGTTGCACTCGTTGCTCGCCGGCCACAGCACCAGCCGGGCGCCCTTGCCCGGGTGGTCGGCGGTCCAGCGGCGGTACAGCAGGCCCATCTTCTCCTTGTAATCGTGGCGGCAGTGCGGGCACGACACGTCGAGCATCTCAACCAACGTCGCTTGCCCCGGTCGCGCGGCCGCTAGGACGAGCGAACCTTCGTCGGCAGGCAGGTCCGCGGTCGGTCCTACCAGCGGCGCCATGCAGTTCTTGGCCGGGCAGCGCAGCATCACCTCGCCGCGCGCCTGGATGAGGTTCTGGTTGGCGACGCGCTTCTTGTGCAGCCGCTCCGCCTGTGCCGCAAAGTAGAAGTCGGTGCTGACGCTGGCGATGAACCAAAACCCGACGCCGAGCGCCATCGTCGCGCCGACCTGGGCCTTCCAGGCGCTGCCTTGCTGGCGCGCGAGGTCGCGCAGTCGCTCGCCAAAGTGGTTCCAGGCCCAACCAACCACCACGCAAAACGCAGCGTTCGCGGCGTGCATAGCCAAGCATAACGTGCACTTGGTGCCGATTTGCACAAGGCCGATGTACAGGAACGCCAACGTGCCCAACAGACTGATGATCGACCACGCCACCAGCAGCGCAAAGGCGAACGCCGCGGCCTGGAACGCGCCGATCGTCATGCTGACCGCGAACGCGATCGCCGTGCCGAGCGCCACCGTCATCGTCGCCATGCCCCAGATGGCGACTGGGACCCCGAACACTTTGCCCTGGTCGCTGGTCAGCGCGCCTTTGCACGAATCACCCTGACCCTTGGCAAGCGCTGCACACGAACTCGGCACGCCGGTGTCCAAGCCGATCGCAAGCTCGTGGTGGCGCTGCGACGCCGACAGGCCGAGGCCTGCGCCCATGCCGGCGATGAGCACGAGCGCAAACACCAGCAGGTAGTCGAGCAGCCGGCCGGTCACGGCGTCTCCAGGCAGGTCCGCAGCTGCTTGACGCGGTTGGGACACTCTTCGCGGGCGACGAGGAAACTCAGCGCTTGCTGGCAGTTGGCGTGGGCCGCGCCGTGCTTGTCACAGATCTGCTTGGCGACGTTCGGCAACTGCCGGCTGCACGCCGTCAGCGGCTGGCGGTCAAGCATGGCGCGCGTCACCTTGCTGTCTTCGGCTGGCAGCGACACCGACCCTGCGAGCAGCAGTCCGGCAGCAGCGGCAATCGCAAAACCGAGGTCCATCGCGGACCGCGCGCGCGGCTGCGGCAGCGCCTGGCCCAGGCCCAGCAGCGACAGCAGTTCGGCGATTTGCGGTGGGCGGTTTCGCAGGTCGGCGTCTAGCGCACGCCGCAGCGGATCGGCGACAGTCGGCCAACGCGACACCAAGCCCCAGGCCGCCTGTGCACGGTCGTCGCGGATCTGCGCTGGCGGTACGCCGCGGGCTATGCGGGCGCCGGCCGGATCTTCGTCGGACCACGGCGTGATGCCAGTGAGCGTAAAGTAGACCAGCAGCGCGAGCCGAAACACGTCGGTGCGAGCGTCGACTTCGCCGCCGCCCAACTGCTCGGCCGCCATCCAGCGCACGCGTGGACCGCCAACCACCGGTGCCGATCGGCCGAAATCGGTCAACTGCACCGTCAGCTGTCCAGCCGGCGACAGATCAACCCAAACACTTTCAGCCGTCAGGTTGGCGTGTGCCACCCCGGCGTAGTGCGCGGCTTGGATGGCCTCGCCGACCGTGCGCACCACCGTTTGGGTCACTGCGTCCCAGCCGCGCGCAGCAAGGTAGCCGTGGCGCTGCTGGCCGATGCGCACAATCTCGTCCCAACGCCGGCCGAGCGGTCGCGCCAGGATCAAGTGCAGCGTGCCGTCCGGGCCCGACCAAAGACCTAGCGGCCGCACGACCGCAGGGTGAGCCACCAACTGTGTCGCCTGTAACTCGGTCTGCAGCCACAGCGCCGCCGCTTGCGGGTCGATGGGCACCGGGTAGCTCTTGGCGAGTGCTTGCGCGCCATCGCAGCGCGCAGCCGTCCAGACCTGCGGACCGCTGCCGGCAAGGGGCGCGCCGCTCAGCACCACCCGACCGAATTCCAGCATCATGCGGCGTGGCCCCGGCCGAGCAGACCTTGCAGCACTTTGAGTGCCTTGTGGCGATCCAGGTTCTGATTGTGCGGCTGGTGGGTGCACGTCACGCTGCGGCAGCACTTGGCGCAGCTGCCCTGGCAGTCGCAACTGACCAGGATCTCGTGCGCCGCATGCAAGACGGCGTGCAAGTCGCGCTCGTCGTCGATGTCGTCCAGACACCCGAGCCCGTCCGGGTGGCGGTCGAAAAACACGATGCCGGGCTTGCCGTCAAAGTCCAGCTCGTAGCTCACACCCAAGAAATCGGATGCGCCCAAGAAGAACCAGTCGAGGCAGTCGCGCAGCACGTGGCACAGCGTATGCAGGACAGTCTCGTCAGCGCCGGGCACCCGTAGCACCCAGGCGCGCGTGGCAAATCCGGCGACTTCGTGGGGTTGCGGCAGCATGTTCTCGAATCGCCGCTGCAACGAATCGGCGTCGCCGGCCGTGCTGCCCGCGTGCTGGTCGCGGTCGTAGCCAAAGTTGTGGACGCCGCGGTGGGTCAGGTGCAGTTGCACGCCGACGCGAACGGTCTCCAAGCTGTCGCGGCCGCCAAAGCGCGGGCGCTTGATGTCTGGCAGGTCGGCGCCGTGCACTGCAAAACGAATGCTGCGCACCGGCGTGGCGGTGCGATAGCTCGACTCCTCTTCCAGCAGCCGCACGTTGCCGCGAAGGCCCGCTGCCTTGTCCAGAGCGACCTTGTAGCGCTTGCCACCCAGCGTGACCCGAGCCCCCTCAAAGTACTGGAAGTCGAGCAATGATCTCGGCACCGGCCAGCGCTCGCCGGTGCTCGGTGCCAGCAGTTCCGCCTGGTCGCGCACGCGGTCGCGATCGGCCTCGACGGCGCCCTGGGCGCGGCACAGGCGCACGATCTCCGGTTTCTTGGCGTCGCCCGGGTTGGGCCGCCAGCCTTCAAAGCTGGTGAAGATGCGCGAGCCTTCCAGTGTGCCCAGCACTTTTGCCGTGACGTCGCGCGAAAACACCTTCTCCAGGCGCGCCGCATCCACAAACCCCTTGTCGAGCGCCGCGCGCAGGTGCGAACGAGCTTGGGCTTGCAGGCCGGTCGGGGTGGCCTGACCCGTCGGGACGGCCGACAACACCCGTGGAAAACGGGTCACGTCGTACCAGGCCGGCCACCAGCGCCCGCTGGTGCGAAACTGCCGCAGCAGCAACTGCGACATCGGGTCGTCCGCGAAAAGCAGGTATTCGTGGGCCGGCTCTGGGCCTTCGGCGTAGTAGCGGCGATGCCCGAGCACCTGCCAGGCGCAACTTGGGCCTACGCGCGCCAGCAGCACCTCGGCGCTGCCCTCCGGCTGCGGGTCGCCCGACAGCGGCCAGGCTACCCAGGGATCGCCGACCAGCTCTGCGAACAGGCGCTCGTGCGGGCCCTCTACCTCGGTCACCACCCGCGCGAAGCCGTCACGCACGCCGAGCAGACCCGCCGTCGCCGTTTGCTTATGTTGAACCTTGGCCAGTTCGACCACAAACCGGCGCACCGCGCGCGATGGCGCCCCCTGAGGGTCGTACTCGCCGGCTGTCGGCGCGACTTTGACCTGGGCCGTAGCAATGCGATCGGCGATTTGCTGCAGCACCGAGTTCGACAGGTTGCCGACGAGCATCAACGCTGGCGGGTGTGCGCCGCGCAGCGCCGCCAGTCGGTAGACCACAAAGCGGGCGCGCGCCACGGCGGGGCCGTACAGTTCCTCGACATCATCCAGCACCACGAGCTTGCAACGCTCGATCAGGGGATGCGCACTCGGGTCGGCAGTGTCGTCCAAGAAGGTCTGCAAGTCGTCCAGCGACGCCACCCAGATGTCGGCCGGCCGGGGCGGCAGCCCGTCATCGACGGCCACAGCGGCGCCTGCCGCAATTTTCTCCGTCAGCGCGCGCAACTGCCGGACTGTGGCGGCCACGCCTGCGCGCTTGGGCGTCACGACCACGCAACTGGCGCCCGTCGTCAACGCCAGATCGACCGCCCGCACCAACGCTGCCGTGGTTCGCCCAGTGCCCACCGGGCCGGCGAGCGCGAGCGCCGGCAGCGCCGCCCACTCGTCCAGCACCCGCGCTTGAAAGGGGTAAAGGTCCAGGCCAAACCGGGGCTCGCCCCGCTTGCTCGCTTTGGCACTGCGTTCGATGCCCGCCAGCGTTTCTGCGACCAACGGCGCGCCCAGCCACTGGTGCAGGGCGTCGATGCGCTTGGCGAACGGCAGCCGATCGGGGGGCGTCTCGACGTTGCGCGGCGCCCGCGGCTCTGGCAGCGGCTTGACCGGGTGCGTCGAGCCGAACAGCACGCCCAGCAGCGCCGCATAGCCGAACGCCCACAGGGTGAACTGCGGCACGCCCTTGCCCGGGATGATCGTCAAGTTCATGCCCGCAATCGCGGCGGTGGCCAAAAGCAGCCCCATCACCGCCAACGCGCGCAGCATCCAGCGCAGCCCGACCAGCGGCGAGCCATCGGGCGCAATGCCGAAGTACACAAACATCGGCGGGCACGGCGGCTCGCGCGGGCCGGGCTTGTACAGCGCACCCAGCAACAACCCGAACAGCGGAAACAACGCCACCAGCAAGATCAGCGCCAGCAGCAACGCGTTGAATGTGCGCGGAAAGCCGGCAATCGCGTGCTCGCGCATCGCGCCATGGGTCTGCAGTGCCGCGATGAGGCCGCCCAGCGCGAACACGGTTGCCGCTGCGCCGTACCACAACGGGCCGTGGCCAGGGCGCAACCAATCCGGCCCCGATCGCACCGCCAGCAGCCATACTGTAACCAGGATGCCGGCAAGCAGCAGCACGTAAACCAAAAGGTCGGTGTTGCCCATTGGTCAGGCTCCGTGGCCAGCGGGCCGGCTGATCGCGGCATAGATGTCAGCCAACCCGTAGTGGATGCGTTGGTGGCCGACGCCCGAATCCGGCACGGCGTCTTCCAGTTGCTTGGGCAACACCACGAAGCGCTCCGCACCAAACTCCAAAGGCAACAGGTCTTGCAGCCGGTCGATCATCTGGTCCATGGCTCGGCGTGCCGGCCCCATGGCCGCGTCGCGCAGTTCGGCGCGGTCGGCAAACGGGATCTGCTCGGCAAACGCGCCGTACTTGCGCGCGCAGTGGGCGATGAGCGCCTCGCTATTCATGAATTCGAGCTGCCAGCGCCAGCTTGCGGCACGCAGTGCGGCGTCGTATGGGTCAAACACTTCCGCCGGGTCGACGCGCGTCTCGGCGCGCGCATAGAAGTCCTCCGGCAGCTGAATGTCGCTATCGAAAGACGTGTCGCCCATCAGGCGCATGCGCTCTGGCTTTTTGTGCTGCTGCTGCAGGTCGAGCAGCGTGTCGTGGACCGTACGCAGCCAGTGCAGCTCGGCGGTGGCGACCTCGACCGCAAAGCGCAGCATTCGGCCGTGCAGGTGGTGGCCGATCTGCGCGATATGGTCGGCGATGAGCGCAGACCATCGCGCACGGTAGCTCTGGCGGCAGGCGACTTCTGCCGCTTGCAGGCGCTGCAATGTCTTGTCGGCGTTGCGCTTGCGGACGATGGCGATGAGCCAGCCGCCCACCAAAGCTGCCACACCGACGGCACCGCAGCCCGCCATCCGCCACGCACCGAGCTTTTCCAGCATCGGCCAGCCGCAGGTGGCAATGACAGCTGCCACCGCGAAGGTCCAGCCGCCGAACAGCACACCGCTGTCGTCAAACGTGGCCCGCGCGCGCGCCAACGCCCGCGCCGCGTCGCGCACCTCGCCATCGTCGGGCGCTTGCAGCCGCATGGCCATGCGCGGCCCCTGATCGTCGTCGCCTAGCGGTGTCGCCCCCGCAGCGTCGCGCCAGCGCTCCAGCTTGTCGATGAGCACCGGCAGTGCGGCGAAGCCTGCGCGCTCCAGGTTGTCGTCGCTCCAGGTGCGCAGTTCCACTTGCCATTTGAGCGCTTGCTCGCGCAGATCGCTGCCGTGGCGGCGCAAGACGTCTTCCAGTCGCGCCGGCAGTTCCTTGAGCGCGAGATCGGCGCGGCGTTGCACATCCGCCTCGCTCGGCAATTCGCCATCGCCGACAATGCGGCGGGCAATCGACTCGCCCAAGTCGGCCGCTCTGCCCTCGATGGCAGCCTCGACGTCTTGCTCCGGCGGCGAGGGCGGGTCTACCAAGTTGGGCCGGGCCGACGAACTGCGCCCCTGTTGCAGCGTCTGCACCATGCGATCGGCGACCTTGGCCGCCAGCCGGCGGGCCAGCACGCGCTGCACGATCGGCGCCTGAAAGCGCGCAGCTTGGGTGACCGTGATGCGCACGCCGCCATAGGTTTCGCACCACAACGCGACGTGCTCACGCGCTTGCGGCAAGCGAGCGATGTCGACCAAGAGGCCCAGCAGGTTCGCCGCGGCCCGCTCGCGCTCGGGCAGTGTCAGCACGCGCTGGGCCAGCGTGTGCGGAATGGCGTGAAGGGCTTGCAAGCCCAAACCGCCAGCGCGTGCCACTTCGCCCTCTTCGGCCAGCACAATGCCTATCCGCGCCCACGGCGTACGCACTGCGGATTGCGTCGGCGTGCGGTCGGCCAGCGTGCGCAGGTCCGTGACCTTGTCGGCGATAAGCACTTGGACCAGGCCGCCCTCGTGTCGCCGGACGGCTAGCATCGTGCGCTGCTGCGCCAGCAGCTTGTTGCTCCAGTCCGGGTCGTCCAGCCCTGCGAGCAGCCACAGGGCTTGGGCGCCCTCAACGGTGCCGGCGCGACCTGCGACTTCCTCGACGGCTGGCATAAGCGCTGGTGCGCTGACGAGCACTTGGACAGGAACGCTCACGGTGCGCTTCCAGGGCGGCGTTGCAGGCCGCGGGTGCGGTCGGCAAGCGTATGCTGGGGCATCGTTTGGGGCAAGGTCGCCTACGGGCGGGCACGACACTTGCGCTGGCGGCCTGCGCGCGGGGCGTCGCTGGCTTGAAAGCCACACCGCAACCCCCAGTTGACGTCAGCCCGCCACCTTGCCAGCATCGCGCCCCTGTCCGCGCACCCGTGCGGGCGACCGAGGGAATCGCGCCATGTCCTCCGCCCCGAAATTCTGCGCCGAGTGCGGCGCGCCACTGGCAGACAACGCAAAGTTTTGCGCGGGTTGCGGCAAGCCCGTCGCCGCCGCCGCTGCGCCTGCGTCAGCGCCAGCGACAAAACCTGCGCCTGTCGCGCCCGCACCACAGCCAGCCGCAAAACCCGCTCCGGTCGCGTCCGCTACGCCAGTCGACGATCACGAAGACGAAGGCGAGCTGCCGATGCCCAAGGGGCTGGACGACATCGAGAAGCCCGGCAAGCCATTGCCGGTTGCCGCGATTTCGGTGGGCGCCGTGCTGGCCGTCATCGTCGGTCTGGTGCTGTACCTGACCAGCAACCCAGAGCGACTCGCCGCCTTCCAGTGTCGCGTGCTCGGCCAGGCCGACAAGTGCGAGACCGAGGCGATGAAGCTAAAGAAGCTCGAGCGCCAGAAGAACGAGGAAGAGCAGCAGTTGATGGTCTCGGTGGTGGCGCAGTTCGACCTCCAGTTCGCGCCGAAAGAATCGACTTGGGTCACGGTCGTCCAGAAGCGCTATGAAGAGCCGCGCGACGACTTCGTCAAGCGCGTACGCGACAATGGCCCCGACGGCCGCAAACTCGTCGAGACCAAGTACGGCGAATACAAGCAGGCGGCGGCCAAAGACGGGCAGATCAAGGGCGCGATTGCCTTTGTCACCGAGGCGGACTGGACTGCGGCGCCCAGTGCCGGCGATGCGACACCAGCGCTGATTCCGGAGGATCCGCCGCCGCCCCCGGCGCCGCCCAAGCCGGGCGATCCGCCACCGCCGCCGGCCCC
>SXRM01000064.1 GCA_005792545.1 Pseudomonadota bacterium
TACAGAATCGCCTTGAGGTGAGATCAAACCTGCCGCAAGGAAGGAGCGACGAGTCGGCTTGCAAAGCCGCGAGTTTGCGACCCACTGAGCAAGCAAGAACAGCGATCGCAGATGACCTCGGGTCATCGCGATCCTGTATAGGGTTGCGGGTCAGCGGCTTTTCAAGCGACCTTGCGCCGTGCATCGACGGCGACGACAGCCGGCCGTGCCACGAATTGCGCAACCGACGACCACAGGCGCTCGAACTCGCTGCGCCGGAAGCCAGAACCGCTGGTAATCCAATCAAAATGCGGCGGTGTATGGTCAGGGTTGTCGAAGTGACCGATGACGTCGTGGTGGTCGGCGTTGACGCAGCACACCACCTCGCCCCACAACTGCGACAGCACGGGCACCATGCCGTCGTTGGCCTTGAGATCAGGTACTTCGCCGTAGGCCTGCTGCAGCGCGCGCACGTGGTCCACCGGCGGCAGCGGCACCTTGTCCTGCGGATGGCGGCTGGCCAGGTTCCAGATGGCGACGTACAGCGCGTGGCTGGATTGCGCGTACGGCGACAGCCCGGCCGCCAGCGTCGAGCCCACGCCCGGCGCCCGCGCCCGCGCCACCACACAGCCGTAGCGCACCGCCGGATCGTTGCGGGTCACGGCATTGAAGGTCTCCATCGCCTGGGGCATCAGCTGACCGATGAGCGATTGGTCGCTGCCGACTTCGCGAAAAAATTCGCGAATCTCGCGCTGGCGCTCGTCGGAGAAGTCGCCCAGCAGGTCGTCGTACAACTGGTCCAGCGGGTCGCTCGGCTGCACCAGGCTATCGAGCTTGATGAGGATACCGGCCATCTGGACCAGCGCCGACAGCGGCAGCTTGCCGTAGCGCAAGGTGTAGATCATCGACAGCGACAGGATCTGCAGCACGCGACCGCCGACGACGGTCATGAAGAACCCCGCGGTGGGCGTGCCGTGGTGGGGCGACGTCACCGAGACCACCGATCGCACGCGACCCGCCAGCTCGTCGGCAGGCAGGTCGTTCGACAGCGAACCACCGGCGGCCACCAGCAAGCGCGCGTCGAGGCCGCCCGAACTGTGGCCAATCAGGTGGATGGGCGCATCGTCGCCGCCAGCGTGCTCGTGCATTTGTTGCAAAAGCCGCTGGGCGCGCTTTTTGACGGACGACGTCGGCGCGGTCTTGACCTGGACTACGTGGGCATCGATGCCGCGTTCGGCTAGCCGGGCTTCAAGAATCTCTTGAACGTGGGCAAAGTACTTCAGGTCGCCCAGGTTGGCGAAGCCGAAAAAGCCTGGGACCAGAAACACATGCTGCCGCGTTGCCGCCATCGGACCCACAGCGCGGGCCAGGGCGCCCGCGGGCCGGCAACGCTAGCGCAGGTGGTGGCTTTGGGCAAAAAGCGCTGCTACTTGCAAGAGGAACAGGTCGACCCGGAGCACGTGTAGGTCTTGACGGTCGACGGGCCGCCGGCGAGGCAGCAATCACCGTAGCTTTTGCACGACGAGTCGCAGTAGCACTTGCTACCGTTGGTCGCCGTGTAGGGCGTTGTAGAACCACATATGCTATCGCAAACGTGCGGTTTGCAGTCCGTCGAGCAGTTGCTGCTGCTTTCGCCCACTTCGCACACGCCGTTGCCGCACTTGGTGGCGCAGTCGGTGGGGCAGTTGACGTTGTTCTCGCCGCTTTCGCAGTACTTGTTGCCGCACAGCGTGATGCACTTGCCGACCATGTCGCACTTGCCGACCGGGATCGCCTCTTCTTTGCAGATGGTGCCGCTGGCGACCTGCTTGCCCTTGCACATCCCCAGCACGCAGGTGTCTGCGGTGCAGCCGTTGCCGTCGTCGCAGGTGCTGCCGGTACAGTTGCACGCCAGCGCGCCCTTGGCGTTCAAGCGCAGCACCCAGCCATCTTCGCCAGCGCTGCTGTTGATGTAGGTGTAGCCGGTGGCAATCAGGCCGCCCGGCGCAGCGGAAACGCCATACAGGGCCTCGTTGTAATTGGCGTTGGAGGGCACCTTTTGTTCCCAAACCACAGCGCCGTCGGCCTTGGCAACTTTGACAAGGTAGCCGTCAGACTGCGAGTTCTGGTAAGCGCGACCGACCGCCACCACGGCGTCGCCCATTTCGGCCAGCGCATAGGACTCTGTGTAGGTGTCGCCGTACGTCTTGGACCACTGCACGGCGCCGTTGCCGTCCAGCCTTGCGATGACCAGCCGCTCGACGTTGCTGCCGTTGACCACTGTGTACTGCTTGCCGGTGAGGAACACCGCACCATCGCTGCCGACCAGCAGATCGGCCGGATAGTCGTTGTAGCTGCCTCCGCCGATGGCCGTCGACCAGATCTCGCTGCCGCCGGGCTTGAGCTTTTTGACGACTAGATCCGTGGAGGTCTTGTTGTAGGCGCCGACCAACACGTACAGGTTGCCGTCGGCGCTCGGCGCGATGGCTTCGGCCCAGTAGACCTCCGTCAGCTGTTTCTCCCAATTCTGGCTGCCAGTCTCATCCAACTGCAAAATCCAGCCCTTCTGGTAGGTGGTCGAGCTCTGGGTGTACTTGTACTCACCGGCCACCAGGTAGCCAGTCTTGTTGGCGGCGATGCCGTAGCCGTACTCGCTGTAGGACGACGAGCCCAAGAACTTCTCCCACACAACGGCGCCGGCGGCGTCGAGCTTGAGTACCCACAGCTGCATGCCGCCCGTGCTCTGGTACGAATAGCCGGTGAATACATAGTTGCCGTCGTTGCCGACAATGCCATGGCGCAGCGAATTGTCGCTGTTGTTGCCGTAGGTCTTTTCCCACTGGACATTGCCGTCGTTGTCGATCTTGATGACCCAGCCGTCTTCGTAGCCAGCGCCTTTGCTCTTGGTGGTGCCGTAGAGCAACCAGCCGCCGGTCGTGGGCAACGCGCCGCGAATGTTGTCGATGCCGGCGCCGCCGTAGGTCTCTTCCCAGCCCGCAGCGGTGTCGGGCACGCACTTGCCGGCCTGGCACACGTCGCACGACCCGGGCTTGCCGCATACGCCGCTATTGGGCGTGAACACGCAGCCGTTCGCCTTGCACGCGTCGTCCGTGCACTCGTTGCTGTCGTCGCAGACCTTGGTCTGGCCCTTACACACGCCGCTGGCGCAGGTGTCGCTGACTGTGCAGCCGTCGCCGTCGTCGCACGCCTTGGCGTTGGCCACAAACGCGCAGCCGGTGGACATGCAGTTGTTGTCGGTGCACGGGTTGCCGTCGTCGCAGACCTTGGCTTTGCCGCCGCACTTGCCGGTGGCGCACACGTCGCCATCGGTGCAGGCGTCTTTGTCGTCGCAGGGCTTGGTGTTGGCGACGTAGCTGCAGTTGCCGGCGTCGCACTTGTCGTCGGTGCACGGGTTGTCGTCACCGCACTGCTTGCCCACACCCGCGCACTTGCCGGCCGTGCAGGCGTCGTTGTTGGTGCAGTTGTTGCCGTCGTCGCAGGCGCCGTCCTTGACGACCCAGACGCAGCCCTTGACCGGGTCACAGCTATCGACCGTGCACGGGTTCTGGTCGTCGCAGTTCACGGCCTTGCCCGGCGCGCAGCTGCCATCCTTGCAGACATCGCCGTCGGTGCACGCAGTGCCATCGGTGCAGGTGCCCGGCTGCGGCAGGTTGGCGCAGGTGCCGTCTTTGCAGCTGTCGGCGGTGCAGCTTTTGGCGTCGTCGCAGTTCTTGGGCTTGCCGAGGCAGGCGCCGGCAGCGCAGGTGTCGACTTCGCTGCACGCATTCTTGTCGTCGCACGCGGCGGTGTTGTTGGCGGTCTGGCAGCCGAGCTTGCTGTCACAGCTGTCGTTGGTGCACGGGTTCTTGTCGTCGCAGACCTTGACGGGTCCGGGCTTGCAGGCGCCGGCCTCGCACACATCGCCTTCGGTGCAGACGTTGCCGTCGTCGCAAGACTTGCCGGCGTCGTAGCCACTGCCGTCGACTTTGCAGGCAAACGACTTGCCGCCGGCGCACACCGCCGAGACGCACAGCTTGGGCATGCAGGTGCCAGCCGCGCAGTAGTTGCCGTCTTTGCAGTCGTTGCTGGTCGCGCACTCGGCGCAGGTGCCTTTGGCCTGGTCGCAGACCGCCGGGCACTCCTTGCTGGTCTTGCACGGCGTGACGGCGACGCACTTGTGGTCCTGGCACTTGCCCTTGTCGCAGTCCAGGTCGCTGGCGCAGTCGGCGCACACGGCTTCGACCTTGTCGCAGACCTGGTTGGTGGCCTTGCAGTCGGTGTCACTCTTGCAGGTCTTGCTGAGCTTACAGGCCTTGGCCTGGCACAGCTCGCCGGCCACGCAGTCTTTGCTGGTCAGACACAGCACGCAGCTGTGGCTCGCCAGATCGCACTTCTTGCCGGTGCCGGCTCCGGCGCAGTCGTCGTCGGTGTCGCAGGGCGCGGCGAGGCCGGGCTTGGGCGGGTCGATGACGGTGTCTGGGCTGGCGTCGACGGTGTCGGCGGGGGTGGTTTCCGGTCCACCGTCGGCGGGCGGCAAGTCGGTCACCACGGCATCGTCGGCGTCGGCGATCGCGTCGGTCGGGGTGGCAGCGTCCGGCCCGTTGTCGGCGGCGGCGTCCGAAGCGGCGTCGGGCAACGTGGCGGCGTCTTCGCCAGAGCCGTCGGGCGCGATCGCAGTGTCGGCCACCGACGGTGCATCGGCGGCCGTGTCGGCGCCGGTCGCGTCATCGGTGCCGGCGGCAATCCCGTCTGTGGAGGCCGCCGTGTCAGCGCCCGTGTCGGCCTTTGCACCGCCGGTGGGGCTGCCCGGCGCGTTGTTGACGCAGGCCGTCGCGGCGATCGCGCACAGGGTCGGAACCAGCGCCCGAAATACGGCGCAACCATTTTAATATGAACGAGAATTCATGAA
>SXRM01000065.1 GCA_005792545.1 Pseudomonadota bacterium
CGGTCGAGGCGGCACCGGCAGCGCCCCCAGCGGCGACACCGGCTGCGGCGACCGCCCCGTCCGAGCCGCCAGCCGCGCCTGTCGCGGATGGCAACGCTGCGGCGAACGCCGTCTCCGCCGAAGGCAGTGCCGGTGATGCTGGTAAGCGCCGGCGCCGCCGCCGCCGTCGTGGCGGTGAGCGCGGCGAGGCGCTGGCCGCGGGAGCTGGCGGCGGCGTGGATGACCAGGACGACGACGGCGACAGCGGTGCCGACAGCCCTGCCGACAACGAAGCGGACGTCGAAACCGCGGCAACCGCCGATGGCCCAACCGAAACGCAGGAGGCGACCGCCGAAGCGAGCGAATTGGCCGCCGGTGCCACGCCGGAAGCGCAAGCTGCCGAGGCGGAATCGGTCGTCCTGGCCCAAGAAGAGGTCGTGGTCGAGCAGGCCGTCGACGCCAAAGCCTTGATGCAAGAAGAAATTGCCAAGCTGATGGCGGAGGCTCAGCCTGCCAACGAGCCTGCCGTGGCCGAGCCGGCGCGACCTTCCGCCAACAAGCGCTTCGTCATCGACCTGCGCACGCCGCGGTAGACCGACACGCGCGCTGTGGCTGCCTTGCCCGCCGAGTCTGCCGTCGGAACGGCGCCCGCCGGCCACCTGGTGGTCGTCGTCGACGACGATGCCGCCAACGCCGCCAGCGTGCACAAAATCCTGGTGCGCGAGGGCCTGCGCTGTGAGATCGCCGCCGACGGCAACAAGGCCGTGCAGCTGCTGCGGCGCGAGCGGGTGGCGGTGCTGGTCACCGACCTGATGATGCCGCAGATCGACGGCTTCTCGCTGCTACACGCGGTCGCCCACACCAGCCCGGCGACCGCCGTGGTGGTGATGACGGCCTATGGCACGGTCGAGACCGCCGTCGAAGCCATGAAGCAGGGCGCCTACGACTTCTTGACCAAGCCGCTGCGCCGCGCCGAGGTGGTGCGCGCCGTGACGCGGGCGCTGGAACGGGCCAGTCTACGCCGCGAAAACGAAGAGTTGCGCGATGAACTGGCGCGGGCCGGCCGCGGTCGCGAAGTGCTCGGCAACAGCCCTGCGTTGCGGCGGGCTGTCGATTTGCTGGAACAGGTGGCGCCGGCGCGGACCACCGTGCTGCTAACCGGAGAGTCGGGCACCGGCAAGGAAGTGTTCGCGCGCGCGCTGCACCGCTTGAGCGGTCGGCCGGGGGCGTTTGTAGCGGTCAATTGCGCCGCAATCCCCGAGACGCTGATGGAATCTGAGCTGTTTGGGCACGAGCGCGGCGCCTTTACGGGAGCCGTGACCACGACCCAGGGCAAGTTTCATCTGGCGCACGAGGGGACGCTGCTGCTCGACGAGATCGCCGAACTGCCCCCTGGGCTGAAGGCCAAGCTGCTGCGTGTGCTGCAAGAGGGCGAGGTGCAGCGCGTGGGCGCCGCACACCCGCAGCGGGTCGAGGTGCGGGTGGTCGCCGCAACCAACCGCGACTTGGAAGCTGAACTGCAGGCCGGACGCTTTCGAGCGGACCTGTACTACCGGCTGGCGGTCATCGCCATCGAGTTGCCCCCCTTGCGCGAGCGCGGCGACGACACTGCTGTGCTGGCGCTGCACTTCGCGCGGCGGTTCGCGGCCCAAAACAGCAAAGGTCTGCTGCCGATTGCGACCGATGCGCTGGCGGCCTTGCAGGCGTACGCTTGGCCAGGCAATGTGCGCGAGCTGGAGAATGCCATCGAGCGCGCGGTAGTGCTGGCGCGCGGCGACGCCATCGAGGTGCGCGACCTACCCGATCGGGTGGCCCGCGCCGAAGCCGGAGCGCGCGAGTTGCGGTTCGCGGTCGGCACGCCGCTCGAAGAGATGGAACGTGCCGCGATCGCCGAGACTTTGCGCTTGACCGATGGCGACAAACGGCGCGCGGCGCTCTTGCTCGGCATCGGCGTGCGCACGCTTTACCGCCGCTTGGACGAAATGGCCGGCACCCAGCCGGGCAGCGACCCTGGAGATCCCGACGATGCAAGCGAGGCGTGAGCCGCACCCAGATGTGCTGGGCCGACCGCAGCTGCCCGACCGGACGGCGGTGCTGCAGCGAGACGACCTGACTGCGGCCCTGCAAGCGGGCGACGTGGGACAAGTTGCGGCGGCGGCAACGGAAGCCGTTCGCGCCGGCCTGAGCGACGCCGCGTTGGCAGCCCTGGTGGCCGCACGCTTGGCGGGTGCCCTGGGCGAGTGCAACGTCGCGGCGCCGGCGCTGTGGACGGCTTGCGATCTGGCGGCGCTGGCCGCGGCGGCAGAGCCAGACCAGCGGGGACCGGCGTGGGCTGCCGCTCTGTGCGCGGCGGCCGAATTGCCCAATTCCATCGCGGCCTCGCAGGATCCGGCGCAGGCTGCCGATGGAGCGACGGGGCCCACGGACGACGGGCAGCGGGCGACCGCGCGGACGCTGGTCGAGACGGCGTGCTGGCGTGCGGGCGACCTTGGCGTGGCCGTGGTCACGGCCCACAAAGTCGTCGAACTGTGGAATCTGTCGGCCGCGGCTCCGCTATTGCCGGCGTTGTCGGCGTGGCTGCAGGCCCAACGCGAGCAGATGCCGACCGCGACCGCTCACCTGGCCCGCCAGGCGAACTGGCGTGGACAGTTGGCGGCAATTGCGGCGCAACCGGGCGACGCCGCCAAGGCCAAAGTGTTCGTCGAGCCCAAGTTCCGGGCCCACTTGACCGACGGCGGGGTGGCGGGTGCGCTGCGAGCGGTGCGCCGCGGCGCCGAAGTTGGAGTGCCGCAAGAGCTGCTGTGCCAGTCGCTGGTGCTCGCCGCCGCCGAGCGGCTGTGGCGCTGCGACGACGATCGCCTGCGGGAAACTGGCGCAAGCGAGCGTCGCGCGGACCTGGAAGCGGTGTTTACACTGTGTGCGACCGTGCGGCAGCTGCGCGGACGGGTGGACGGCGCGGCCTGGCTCGACCTGCTGCTGTATGCGACCGCGCTGGTCGCCGGACACGCGGCCCTGGATCGCTCGGCGGACGAACGCCCGGCGTTGCCGGCACCCGCGGCGCTGCACCAGACGTGGGACCATGGCCCAGAAATCGCCAAGGTGATCGGACACTTGCAAGGGCGACGCGCCGAGGGTGCAATCGCCGTGCTGCGCGCCTACCTGCTGCTCGGCCTGCCTGAGCAACCGCTGGTGGCGCTGTTGCGCGACGCGGTGGCCGACGACTGGCGCGGGCGCGCCGCGGATCAGGGCTTGGCGGTGGCCACGCTGCGCGCCGGCATCGACGAGTTTTGCGCCCTGGGCGGCCACCCGCACCGTGAGTTGGTGTTGGCCGCGGCGATGGCCAGCGTGTGCGCCCCGGGACCCGCGGCAGCGACGGCGCTGGTCGCGCGGCGGGCCTGGCAGCAACGCCAACTCGGCCTGGCGATGCCCGCGTTGGTCGCCGCCGACTGACCTGCTCGGCCGCCCACGCTTTGCACTTTCGCAGTCTGTGTACTCTTGTTAGGCTTGCGTTTCCGCTTGCGGGCGGGGATGGGGGTCATCGTGCACTGGCGTCGGCTTTGGGTGGCGGCATTGGGGTCTTGCGCAGTGCTGAATGGAGCGTGCAGCGACCCGGCTGAGGCCCCGGCGCCAGTGGACAGTGAATCTGCCACCGATACCACGGCGGTAGCGAGCCTGGACGGCGCTGCGCTGGACTCCGCAGCAGAGACGGCCGCTACCGCAGAGACTGCCTCGCCTGAGATTGTGGACTTGAACGACACCGCCAGCGTCGTGGAGATCGCGCCAGAAGTGGCAGCCGATGCTGGGCTCGAGGTCGCGACCGACGGGGCTGTCGACGCGGGCAAGCTACCGGACAGCGTCGCGGATGCCACCGCTGCGACGTCAAGCGATGCCGGCGCAGACGGCGACGCCGCAGTCGCAGACGCCGTGTCTTGCAAGCCAGCCTCGACCTCGTGCGAAGGCGCCAAGCTCAAGACCTGCCTGAGCAAGGGCGACGGCTACGCGATCTCGCCGTGCTTTCCGGGCACCACGTGCCTGGGCGGCCAGTGCGTCCCAGTGGCCAACAACCTGATCATCGCGTTTGACACCTCTGGATCGATGAACGACACCGTCAAGGTCAACGGCCAGCCCAAGTGCGGCGCCGGCTACACCACCTGGCCGACCTGTGAGTACGACGACGTCAAGTTTCCAGGCGGCTGCACGCGCATGGGCGCCTCCAAGCACGTGTTCAAGCAAGCGCTGGCCAAGATCGACGACTCAATCGTGCACATGGCGCTGTTCCGCTTTCCGCAAAAGGCCACCAACACCACCAATCCGTCGTGCTCGTCGGGCTACTACACCGGCGCCAGCACGGTCACAGGCGACGTAGGTGACGAGAGCGTCGACGAGGCCAATCCGGCGTGGTACTGGAATGGGCTCAGCGAGATTCTGTGCGTGCCATTCGCCACCAACGCGGCGGTCGCGGTCAAGGACGCCATCTTGTTGTGGATGGACGGCAAAGAGGACAAAAACAACCCGCCCAACCCAGAGTTGCGCCAGACAGGCGGCACGCCGATCGGCAAAACCCTGTTCTACGTCGGCGAGTACATCAAGAACAAGGTCGTCATCGACGGCAAGCCCTGCACCAACGACGCCAGCTGCGCCAATGTCAACTACGTCTGCAAGGCCGGCACCTGCGTGGATCCGAGCCGCAGTTGCCGTGAGACCGTGGTGGTGATGTTCACCGACGGCGGCGAGGGCAACGGCAACTCGTTCTTTTCACCGTGGGTGCAAGCCAAGCGCCTGGCGAGCGGCCTGGCCTGCAACGTCGACGCCGACTGCGCGGGCGGCGCGGCGTGCCAGGACGTCAAGACCTGCAAGAAGCCGAGCGGCCAGACCGACCTGTGCACCTCGGACTTGGAGTGCGTGGCTGGCGCCAAGTGCACGGGCGTGCTGATGTGCATGCCCAAGGACATCCTGACCGGCTACTATTGCAGCAACGGCATGGCGCCGTGCATGCCCGATGCGCAGGCTGGCACGCCGACCTACTGCAATGGCGTGTGCGTCAAAGATCCGCGGCCGCTGATTACCGTTGCCGCCAAGCAGATGCAGAACAACGTGCTGCGCTCGTTTGACGGCAAGCCGCTGTCGGTGCGCGTCATCGTCGTCGACATCAGCGGTGTGACCACGGCAGCGCAAGTGACCGGCTCGGCGAGCATCGCCATCGCGGGCAACGGCAAGCTGCTGGGCGCCGATGCGAGCGACCCCACGGCGCTACTGGCCAGCCTGGACGCCGCCTTTGACATCAAGACCAAGAAGGTGTGCGGCGTCGAGAAGTGAGGCAGGTACGCCCAACGATTGCGTGGCTGGTGGCCTGGTGTGCGTGCCTTGGCTGCGCCCGCGCAGCTGCGCCCAATCCGGGTGCAGACGCCGCCCGCGCACAGACAGCGCCGGCCGATGCAGCCTTAGACTTCTTAGACACGCCGCCTGACAGTGCTCTTGCGCCGGAGACCGCCGCGACCGACCTGTTCGACGGCGGCACCGCCCTCGCCGACGCGGCCACAGCGGAGGCGGCCGGCGACGACGCCGTTGTCAGTGACCTGACAGATGTGACGGCCGCGGTGGACGCGACTGCGCTCTGCCCGCTGGCAGCGCCGCCCGATGCCGTCGCCGCGGACCTTGGCACGCCGCCAGGGGCACCATGTTCTGCCATCGAGGGCCCGCCTTGGTGGCCGGCGGGCGCCGAACCGCCGCCGACCCTGCCCGTCAAGCTGGGCCACCACGTGCCAGGGGCGGGCTGGCAGGCCTACGAATCCGGCGGCTGGGCGCCGTTGCAACAAGGCGGTCAGGGCGGCGGGCTGTTCCACCTTGCGGTCGCACCCAAGGTCCTGCTGCAAGGCACGTCGCTGCCGGTCACCGATCTGGCGGTGCAGGTGTTGGTCTTGCAGGGCTGCGCGCTCGTCGCCAGCGCCGACAAGGCCAAGTTCGCGTTCGTACAGGCCACCGACCCCGAAGACTGGTACGTGCCCGACCCCAGCAAGGCCCTGGTCGCAGTATTCGTCCAGCCCGGCGAGCAGAGCAAACACAACGCCTGTGCGGGCTGGCTGCACGTGATCGCTCGAGCGCGCATCCTGCCGGGCGGCGTGTGGGGGCAAAGTCAAGTTATGTTGCGAGCTTACAACGACACCGCCGCGCCCAGCGGACCCAAGCCGTGACCCGCTTGACAAGGCCTGACGATGGGCGCAAAACGCGTTGCATGTGCTTGTTTCGCTGCGGCGGTCGGCATTTGACACCCCTGCGACCCAAGTGCTACCGTTGCTAGGTTCACCTTTTCGGGTGGAGGGTTACATGATCACGAATTGGCTGCCGCAGTTTTCTGGTTCGAGCGCACGCTGGCTGCGAATTGCCGCCGTCGCATGCGCAATCGGCGCGGCGGGCTGCGGCGACGACGGCACCAGCGTAACGCCGACCCCGGAAGACACCCAAGTGGCAGGCGCGGACGCCGACGTCGGCGTTGCAGCGGACACCGGTGCAGTCGATACCGGCGCGACCGACGCGGCCAGTGACACTGGCGCTGTAGAAGTGGACTCAGGCGCCGGTGACACCACTGTCACCGAGACGGCCGACACGGCCGAAGTAACCAAGCCCACGTGCCCGGGCGGCCCCGGCTGCGACTGCATCAATGATCAGGTTTGCGACGGCGGCAAGTGTCTGGAGACCGCGGCAGGCAAGAAGTGCGCCAAGACCTGCTCGGCGGTAGGCGACTGCGGCAAGGGCGAGGCGTGCAAACTCATCGGCGCTGGCGACACCCAGTCGTTCTGCGTTCCCGCGCACTTGTCGATCTGCGCACCGTGCAGCCTGAGCAAGGACTGCCAGGTGCAGGGCCTGACCGACGCGGTCTGCTTGGACTACGGCCAGGAAGGCAAGTTCTGCGGCGGCGCCTGCACCGACGATGCCGGTTGCCCGGACGGCTACAGCTGCCTGGACTACAAGGACGAAGAGAGCGGCAAGACCACCAAGCAGTGCAAGCTCAAGGCCGGCGCCGACGGCAAGCCCGGCGTGTGCGCGTGCTCCGCCTGGGCGACCGCGGCAGGCACCAAGACCACCTGCGCCATCAAGAACGCGGAGGGGTCGTGCACGGCTGACCGCAAGTGCACCGCCACGGGCCTGGAAGCCTGCAAGGCCAAGACGCCCAAGGCCGAAATCTGCAATGCCGACGATGACAACTGCGACGGCAAGCCCGACAACCTCGCGGCCGACTTCAAGTGCGCCAAAGAGGGCTTCCTGGACCAGGGTTCGGGCAAGGCCTGCACCAAAGACGACGAGTGCTCCGAAGCCGGCGAGGCTTGCGACGAGAAAGCCGGCAAGTGCAAGACGCTCATCGGCAAGTGCTTTGGCAAACCGCAGTGCGCCAGCAACGGCGAGCTCATTTGCGCCGACGCCAAAGAGCCGACGCTCGAAGAGTGCGATGGCATCGACAACGACTGCGACGGCGACATCGACGAGGGCTTTACCTGGAAGAACCCGGTTGACGGCGCAGACCTCAAGGTTGGCGCGACGTGCGGCACGGGTCCGTGCGCCAACGGTCAGGTCAAGTGCGCGGACAAGCTGACTGCGGTCTGCACGACCTACAAGTCGGCGGTGGCGGAGAAAGGCTTGTGCGACGCCATCGACAATGACTGCAACGGCAAGACTGACGACCTCGCTTGCGACGATGCCGACAGCTGCACGGCCGACGCCTGCGACTCGGGCGCCAAGAAGTGCAGCAACACGGCGAAGGACTGCGGCGACGGCAAGAACTGCACCGAAGACAAGTGCGACACCAAGACCGGCGACTGCAGCAACCCGAACAAGGTGGGTTCGTGCGACGACGGCGACCCCTGCACCGTCGGCGACACCTGCGGCGATGGCACTGGCGGCTATGTGTGCTTGGCCGGCAAGACTACCCAGACCTGCGACGACAGCAACCCGTGCACCGACGACAAGTGCACAGTCGGCAAGGGCTGCGAGTACAGCAACAACGCCAGCAGCGTCCCGTGCTACACCGCTGTGGATCCCAAGACCGAGAAGATCGGCACCTGCAAGGGCGGTTCGTGGGCGTGCAAGGACGGCAAACTCGACAAGGCCGCGTGCGTCGGCGAAGTCGTACCGGCCAAGTCCGAGGCCTGCGACGGCAAGGACGACACCTGCGACGGCAAGACCGACGAAGGCTGCAAGCCCACGGCGGTGGCGGTCACGTTCAGCAGCGCCTACGTGTCGGGCAAGACCGGCGGCGACAAGAACATTCAGTTGCTGGTCGGCACCTCGGGTCCGGTCGGCACCGCCAAGGGCAGCGGCAAGTACGACATCACCTTTGGCTTCCTGGCCTGGTTGATGCAGTTGCTGGGCGCCAAGTAGCCAGCCCACAGCGGCAACCGAAACCATTATTGAACATCGGCGGCCGCGGTCGGGAGGCAACTTCCGACCGCGGTTTGCGTTTTTCCCACCGGGACCTGAGCCATGCTGAGCCGTAGCCAGCTAGAAAACTTGCTCGACGAGCGCGTGCTGGTCCTCGACGGCGCCATGGGCACCGAACTGTATGAGCAGGGCTTTGGCTTCGACCGCAGCTTTGACGCGCTCAACCTGGACGACCCGATCGCGGTCGCGCGGGTGCACCGCGACTACGTTCATGCCGGCGCGCACGTCATCGCCACCAACACCTTTGGCGCCAACCGGCTGCGTTTGCAGAAGTCGCGCCGCGAGCGCCAATTATTCGAGATCAATCAGCAAGGCGTACAGCTGGCGCGCACGGCGGCAGCGAGCCGCCCGCCGCACAACCGCCCGTTGGTAGCCGCCTCGGTTGGGCCGCTTGGCCAGCCGCTGGCGCCAGTCGGGCGCCTGCAGCCGGAACTGGCGAGAGAGATCTACACCGAGCAGATGACCGCGCTGCTGGACGCCGATCCGGACCTGCTGGTGCTGGAGACCTTTGGCGACCTCGCCGAGTTGTCGCTGGCCCTTGATGTCGCGCAAACCCTACAACCGGGCTGCGCAGTGCTGGCTTGCGCGACCTTTACCGACGACGGCAAGACTCTTTTTGGTCATCGTCCCGAAGAAGTCGTGCGCACCATGCTGCGCGGCGGCGCAGCGGCGGTCGGTGCCAACTGCTCCACCGGCCCCCAGGGCCTGGACGTGGTCGTCGAGCGGATGCAGCGCGTGCCCGGCGCGAGGTTGGCGCTGTCGCCCAACGCCGGCATGCCGCGGCTGGTCGACGGCCGCTACGTGTATGTCGCCTCGCCCGACTACTTCGCCGAGTGGGCGACCAAGGCGGCCGACAGCGGCATTCGGGCGGTCGGCGGCTGCTGCGGCACCCGGCCCGCGCACATCGCGCGGATGGCCGAGACCCTGGGCGTGCGGGCCCCGCGCATCGTGGTGCCGGGCCGGGTCGTTGAGGTGCGCGACGCAACTGAACCGGCGCTAGCGCCAACGGAAGCTGGCGGCGCAGTCTCGGATTTCGAACGCAAGCTGGCTGCCGGTCAGTTCGTGACCAGCGTCGAGCTCGATCCGCCGCGCGGCATCGACTGCGAAAAACTGGTGCAGGGCGCCATCGCGCTGCGGCGGGCCGGGGTCGACGCCATCAACATTGCCGACTCGCCGCTGGCCACCGCACGCTTGAGCCCGCTGGCGCTCGCCGTGCTCATCCGTCAGCAGGTCGACATCGAAATCCTGCTGCACGTGTCGTGCCGCGACCGCAACCTGTTGGGGCTACTGAGCGAGTGCATGGGCGCCCATGCGCTCGGCATTCGCCACACGCTGTGCGTAACCGGCGATCCGCCGTCGATGGGCGACTATCCGGGCGCCAAGGGCGTGTTCGAGGTGGACTCGATTGGCCTGGTCGGCACGCTGGCCCGGCTCAACCGCGCCGAGGATGCCAACGGCAAGGCCCTGAATTACCGAACCGACTTTCGCATCTCGTGCGCGGTCAACCCGACGGCCGAAGACTTGGATCGCGAGATCGAGCGTTTCCACCAAAAGGTGGCGGCGGGCGCGCAATACGCGCTGACGCAGCCGCTGTACGACCCCGAAGACCTGGTGCGGTTCGTCGAGCGCGCGCGGCCGCCGATTCCGCTATTGGTAGGGGTGCTGCCGCTGCGCAATGGCCGCCATGCGCACTTCATCCACCACGAAGTGCCGGGCATGGCGATTCCCGAGGCGATCCGTACCCGCATGGCGCAGGCCGGCGAAAAAGGACCGGAAGAGGGCGTGGCGATTGCCCGCGAGTTCCTGCGCGCGGTCCGGCCGATGGTGGCGGGCGCGTACCTGATGCCGCCGTTCAACAAGTTCGAGATGGCGGTCGAGGTGCTGCGCGACTGACGGCTACCCTGCGGGCTTGGGCGGCAGTTTGACGCGCAGGGGTTTGGCACCAGCGCCGACGCCGTGGTCATGGCCGCAGTCGCAGGCGTCTGCATCGGCAGCGCCGGCAGGGCCGATGCCCAGCGCACCGCCCGTGCCCGGCTGGCCGTGGCCAGCGTGGTCGTGGGCGTGGGCGTGCCCATGGTGGTCACCCGGCGAGTGGGCGTGGCTGTGGCCGGTGTGGTCACCCGTACCGTGGTCGTGATCATGGCCCACGCGGGCGACGTCAAGCACTTGCCCCAAGAAGCCGCGCGGCCCCTGCCGCAGCAGACTGGCAACCAGCAGCGCCACCAGCGCCACCAGCGCCGCCTCGTCGACCCAGCCGTGGTGCTCGTGGTCGGGCCCGCCCAGCGCCGGCACCCGATACCCTTGCAGCAGCAGGTTGGTCGCCCAGCCCAGGGCGATGGATGCGACCGCGGTACACCCGGCAAATCCCAGCGCAAAGCGCCGACCGTGCAACTGCGCCAGCACGCCAAAAGTGCTGACATTGGTCGCGGGCCCGGTGAGCAAGAACGCCAGCCCGGCGCCCGGCGAGACCCCGCCTGCAATCAGCACGGCTGCGAGCGGTGTCGCGCCGGACGCGCACACGTACATCGGCATACCGAGCAGCGCAAAAATTGGCACGTCGAGGCCTGCTGGCCAGCGCGCCATGTCGCCGCCGGCCAGCAGCGGCTGCCCCAGCGTGGCCACGCCCAAACCGACCACCACCCATGGCCCAGTGTGGTCGACCATGTCGCCAAAGCCAATGCGCAAGCCAGACAGCGTGCGCGCGGTCCACGACCCGGGGCTGGTCGGGTGGTCAGGCAGCTTGGGCGGTTCGGTGCGCAAGGCGGGGCCAGTCCAGCCGCGCTGCAGCGCCCAATCGAGGCTGATGCCAACAACGACGGCCACTAGCGCCGCGGCGGCCAGGCGCACGCCAGCCAACTGGGCGCCCAGCAGTGGAAACGACAGCAGCACCGCATCCAGACCGAGTTCCGGCGTAGCGACCAAAAACGCGATGCCTGCGGCGGTGGGCGTGCCGGCCAGCGCCAGCGATCGGTACACCGGCACCACGCCACACGAGCAGATCGGCAACGGCAGGCCAAAGGCAGTGCCGCGCACGGCCTGCCCGAGCCGCGATCCGCGCGCCAACCAGCGCAGCGACGCTTGCGGCAGCAACGACTGCACCAGCCCGGCCGCGGCGTAGGCAATTACTAGCGCCAGCGCCGACTCGCGCGCCAACTCCCAGAACACTTCGCCCTGGTGCGCATGGCCGTCGGCCGCATCATGGTGGCGCAACACCACGACCAACAACCCCAGGCCGAGCAGTGCGCCCACGCCACCGGCCCATTGCCGACCCGGCGTCGCCGTTTGCGGTGCGGCATCGACGTGCTGGGTGCGGTGAAACACTACGTGCAGCAGCGACCCGGCGACCAGCGCCTGCACCCACGCCAGTGGGCCAGTCTCGGCAATGCCGCTCGCCGCGGCCGCGAGGCCAAAACCGGTAGCAGTCGCAGCTGCTACGCCCAGCAGCACCAGTGCCGCGATCCGCGGTCCCTGGGTGGGCGCAAGCAGCCACCAGATGGTCAGACCCTCTGGCAGTCGGTGCAGCAGCACGGCGGTCGCAAGGCCTTGCGCCTGGGCGTCGCTCGCTCCAGCCAGCGCGGCGCCGTCCAAAGCCGCGTGCAAAGCCAGGCCCAGCACACCCATCACCAGTGCCAGCGTGTGCACCGCGGTTGCCGCACGCTGCAGGCGCGTCTCCAGCCAGCCGGGGCCCATCAGGCCCGCTGCGACCAGCAACAGCGCCAGCACACCGCCGCGCTGCAGCGCTTCGGGCAGAACATCGGCGACGACGATGCCGCCGACCGACGCCAGCACGAAGCCGTCCAAGCCGCGCAGCAGCGCGGGCCAGCGCCGCGCCACCCACAACACCACCGGGCCCAGCGCCAGCACCGCGATGGAGACCAGGAACCACGGCCACGCGCCGACGGGCGGGCCCCAAGCTGGTGCGGCGACCTGGGCGATCATGGGTGGCAACGGCGACGCTCGGCGATCAATTGCCGCGCAGCCAGCGGGCGGCCGGTCGGGCGAAGTAGGTCAGGATGAGGTCGGCGCCGGCCCGGCGGATGCCGAGTAGGGACTCAAGCACCACTTTGCGCTCGTCGAGCCAGCCGTTGGCGCATGCCGCCTTGATCATCGCGTACTCGCCTGAGACCTGGTACGCCGCGATCGGCAGCGCAGTGTGCTGGCGCAGCAGCGCAATGACGTCCAAGTACGGCCCGGCCGGCTTGACCATGACCA